>JBOHLC010000336.1:0-2521 GCA_050729395.1 Caulobacteraceae bacterium | reverse complement strand
GTAGTCGGGCGCCTCGGCCCGCTCGGCCGCCAGCCGCTCGATGGCTCGCCGCAGCAGGGCCAGTTCACCGCGCATCTCGTCGAACGCCGCCGCCGGGTCGCGGGTCCGGGGCGCTTCCGATGGAGTGGTCATGATCCTTCTCCCTTACAGGCCTATGCCGAGGTTCCGGCCGATCTGGACGCCGATGCTCATGGCGAGGTCGCCGGCCACACCCCGGCCCATGTCGAGGGCGATCCCCAGCTCGGCGCGGCGACCGCGCAGCAGGGATTCGACCTGGGCGTCGCGCTCCAGGCCCTTGGCCATGGCGCCCATGGAGGCGCGGGCCTGCTGGGCGCCCGCGTGGTGGCCGGCCGCGAACGTGGACCGGTGCTCGCGGTCGAGCCGCTGCCAGGACTCCACGAACCGGTCGGCGCGCAGCGCCGGGTTGGTGCGGATCTCGGCTTCGAGCTGCATGGCCCGCAGCGCCCGCCGCGGCCGGCCGGCGGCCGCCTCCACCGCCGCGGCGGGATCTTTGCCATAGACACGCTCCAGGTCCTTGGCGGCCTGCCGCCCGAGTCCATCGCGCGCCCGCTCCAGTTCCTTCTGCTGGTGGGGCAGGACCGGCAGGTCCTTGTCCTCCATGGTCCAGACGGCGGAGACCGCCCGGGCGTGGCGCCCGGCGGCGAGGCCGCGCAGGCGCTCGCGGTCGGCCTGAGTGTTCCTCGATGGGACCGCCTCCAGCTTCAGGCCGTCGAACGCGCTCCCCGCGCGACCGGGGGTACGGGCCGGCGCATGGCCGAGGTCGAGGCCGTCAAACATGCCGCGGATCGCCTCCGGCGCCTTGCGGACGATCTCGACCACGCGGTCGGCGATCCGCGCGCCGATCCCGCGCCGCTCGGCGAACGCCTGGGCCGGTTCGTAGTCGCTGGCCATGTCCTTGGCCCGCTCGCGGGCAAGGACGCGGCCCAGGCTTCCCGGATCCGCGAAGTCGTCGCGGCCATAGTGCAGATCGACGCGCTCGCGGTGCCGGCTTAGCGCCACATAGGTTCCGTGCTGGTCCAAACCCGGCGTGGCTAGCACATGGGTGCGATCCACGGTCATGCCCTGGGCCTTGTGGATGGAGGCCACATAGCCGTGATCGACGTGGGCATAGCCCTTAAGGTCGAAAGCCACCCCTTGGCCGCCGTCGAGCCGCACGGTCATCCGGTCGGGCGTCACGGCCTCCACGGTGCCCAGCATGCCGTTCTTGACCGCGAGGCTCCGTTCGTTGCGCAGGAACATCACCCGGTCGCCGGCAGCGAAGTCCCGCCCGCCGCGTTCGGTCATGATCGCGACGTCCTCGCCAAGCGCGCCGGCCTGGCGCATCCGCTCGCGGGCCGCCTCGTTCAGCTCGCGCGCCTCGGTGTTGGTATGGGTGAGGATGATCCGGCTCCGGTCCGGTTCGGCCAGGCGATCCCGATCCCAACGGTCCACCAGATCGCCCCGCGCCTGTTCGCGCGTCTCGGCCGCGTGGACGGCGCCATGTTCGGCGTAGGCGTCGAGCGCCTCGGCCGTGCGCCCCGTCGCCAGATGGCGCGTCGCCACGCGCTGCCAGTCCCCGCCCTGGCGGCGGATCTCGGTGATCTCCACCCCGCCGTGACGTTCGTGCAGGGCCCGGAACGCCGCCCCCGCCTCGATGGCCTGGAGCTGCTGCGGATCGCCGACCAGCACCAGTTTGGCCCCGGCGTCGTGGGCGGCGGAGAGCACCCGCTCCAGCTGGCGCGTCCCGACCATGCCGGCCTCGTCGATGACCAACACGTCGCTGGCGGTGAGGAACTCGCGGCCCTGGTCCCACTGGTGTTCCAGGCTGGCGATGGTGCGCGAGGCGATGCCCGAGCCGTTCTGGAGGTTCTCGGCCGCGATGCCAGAGAGGGCGAGGCCGCGCACCTCGAGCCCAGAGGCATCCCAGGCTTCCCGCGCGACCCCCAGCATCGCCGACTTGCCGCTCCCGGCGTAGCCGACCACGACCGCGAGGTCCGGTCCCTGGACGACATGTTCGAACGCCGCGCTCTGCTCGCCGGAAAGGGTGAGCCCGCGCTCAACGGCCCGAGCCAGGGCTTCGGCCTGGTCGTGCTCGCCCGCGTGATGCCGCTCTCGCTCGGCCATCGCCTCGGCGGCGCGCAGCAGGCGCTGCTCGGCCTCGATCATTTCGCGGGAGGTGAACCGTTCCTCGCCGCGTCCGTCGGCGCCAAGGGCGACTAGGTCCGGCGAAGCCTGCACGGCGCCCACGGCCCGTTCGAACTGTTCGACCCCGTCGCTGTGGCGATGGACGAACATGGCCAGGTCGCGGCGGGTGAAGGTGGCCTGCTGACGGGTGATGGCGTCGATGGCCAGGCGCGGTTCGGCAATGATCTTCTCGCCGTTGCCCCGGGCGATGGCGTGGTGGTCCTCCACCCGCTCGGATTCCAGGCCCCGCTCCGCCGTGCGCTGGGCGGCCGCGCCGATCTTGTTCTGTGGGTCGAGGCCGATCCCCTGAGCCTCGAACGAGCGGTGATCGACGCGG
>JBOHLC010000335.1:0-15042 GCA_050729395.1 Caulobacteraceae bacterium | reverse complement strand
TCGCGCGAGGCGCGGCCAAGCTCGCCCCAGGTGTCGACGAGCCTTGGAAAACTTGCCGTTTCCAGGCCTTGGTGCTCGATCAACCGGCCATTCCAGCCAAGATAGGCGAGGTCGAGATAGCCGGTCGGCCAGGCCTGGCTGCGATCGGTGACGTGGGCGCCGCCGCCGGTCATGCGGAAGATCAGATAGCTGTCGATCGCCCCCCAGGCGCGCCGCCCCGGCGGCGCCTCGACGGCTGCCATCATGCCCTCCAGCTTTGCCGCCGCCTGCTGCGGGGCGAGCATGAAGCCGGCGCCGGCCAGTTCGCGCGACCGCGCTGTCCCCCGCAGGTCGCTCCACACCACCAATGGCGAGAGCGGCGCGCCGCTCGTCCGGTCCCAGATCAGCGCGCTGGCGCGCTGGGTGGTGACGCCGATCGCGGCGATGTCGCCCGCGGTCCGTTTCGCGGCGGCGAGGGCCGCGTCGATGACCTGGCGGGTAGCCATCCAGACCGCCTCGGCGTCCTGCTCGACTAGGCCCGGCGCCGGCGCGGACGAGATCAGCGGCGCCGCGGCGCTTCCATGAATCGTGCCGGCCGGCGCGAAAACGGCCGCCCGCGCCGAGGTGGTGCCGACATCGATGGCCAGGATCAGCTCAGGCATCGGGCAGCAGCGCGCCGGGGTTCATCATGCCGGTCGGATCGAGCGCCGCCTTGAGCTTGCGCAGCAGCGCCAGACCCTCGGGACCGAGCTCCCGTTCCACCCATGGCGCGCGCACCCGGCCGATGCCGTGATGATGCGACAGGCTGCCGCCATGCCGATCGGTCGCCTCCATGATCGCCCGCCAGGCGGCCAGGTAGGCGCCCTCGAGCGCGGACGGATCCTCGGCCCGGATGGCGAAGCTGAAATAGAGGTTGAGTCCGCCGCGATAGGCGTGGGAGCTGTGGGCCGAGCCGTTGATGCAGCCGGGAATGGCCGCGAGCGCGGCGACCGCGTCGTCGTAGACCTGGCCGATCGCGTCCCAGGCGGCCGAGACCTCGACCGTGTCGACGATGACCTTCCGCTCCAGGAACACGCTCCACTTGGGAACCGTGTTGCGGTGCTCGAGCCAATGATGGGCGATGTCGCCCGGCATGATGGCCAGGGCGAAGGCTTGCGCGATCTTGGCGATCGCCTCCGTCTCGGCCTCGACCAGCGCGGCGGGACCCTCGTGGACGAGGAGGACGAGGCAGGTCTCGGCGCGGGCATCGAGGCGCTGGGCCTCGCGGGCGTCGTATTGGCGGACCACCGGCGGGCGCCAGCCGGACTGGACGACCTCGCGCTGGAATTCGAAGCCCGTCGCCATGTCGGTGGCGGCGAACACCGACACCGCCCGCGCCTGCGCCGCCCGGCGCAGGGACAGGGTGACCCCGGTGATCACGCCCAGCGTCCCTTCGCTGCCCAGCATCAGCTGGCGCAGGTCCGGTCCGGCCGATGCCCGCGGTCCCCGGCCGAGGGTGACGATCTCGCCGTCCGGCAGGACCGCCTCGATCGAATGGACGATGTCCTCGATATTGCCGTTGAGGGTGGAGAACTGGCCCGACGCGCGCGTGGCCACCCAGCCGCCGACGCTGCTGATGGCCACCGATTGCGGCCAATGGCCAATGGTCAGGCCCTTGGCGGCCACCTCCTCCTCGGCCTCCAGGCCGTTCTTGCCGGCGCCGAACCCGGCCAGCAGGTTGGTCTCGTCGATGAAGCGCGTCGCGGCCATTGCGCCCATGTCGATGACCACCGCGTCGGGCGAGGCGAGGACGCCGCCGACCACGCCGCTGCCCAGACCGAAGGGGATCACAGGCGCGCCGGCCGCGCGGGCCATGCGCAGCACGGTCTGGACATCAGCGACGCTCCCTGGCCGCACGACGCAGGCCGGCGGAGGCGCCGGCCGGCCCAGATGGTCATGCAGCCAGCTCAGCACCCAATAATCGTGCCGGCGCTCGGCCAGACTCGCGGGATCGGTCAGGACCCTGGCCGCGCCGAGCGAGGCGGCCAGTTCGTCGGCGATGGTCGGCAATGTCGGCGCGTCCTTCAGCGCTGTGCGGGCGCGTTGGGCCCGAGAGCTTCTATGAGCGGTCCGCGATGAACTGCATAGCTTTGCCAGCGCGCGACGGAGGAGCGGATCGAAATGGCGTCGGTCAGGCTTGACCTAGGGAAAATCCGGGCTCAGCATCCCTTCAAGACGAGCATGACCGCCGCAAGAGCCGGTCAGTTTGATCGGGAGGAATGCCATGAATGCCAAGCTGCTCAGCGGCGCCTCGGTCGCGGCCATTGCAATTTGCGTCAGCTCCTGGGCCCCCCCGGCCCACGCGGCGGCTCAGGCGCCGAACGCGCAGGCCACGGCGACCACCCTGAACGAGATAATCGTGACCGCTCAGCGGCGCGAGCAGAACATCGAATCCGTGCCGGTGGCCGTCACCGCTCTGAGCGCCAAGCAGCGCGCCCTGCAAGGGATCCAGACGGTGCAGGACATCACCGACGTCACGCCAGGCCTGTCATACACCGCGGTCACCGACCGGCCCTATATCCGCGGCGTCGGCCGCAACACCGACAACCTGTCAACGGCCTCGGCCGTGGCGACCTACTACAACGGCGTCTACTACGGCGCCAATGCCGCCATCATCCTCCAGAAAGACGATCTCTTCATCAGCAATATCGAAGTCGACCGAGGGCCGCAGAATACCCTGCACGGCAGCAACTCCGACGGCGGCACCATCCTCTACACGTCCCAGAGGCCGACCAGCAGCTATTACGCCGAAGCACGCGCCGGCGTTTCGAACTACGGCGAATACATGGGTGAGGCGGTGGTCTCCGGGCCGATCTCGGACCACGTTCGTTTTCGCCTCGGCGGCATGTACACCGACGACAGCGGCGGCTATTTCCGCAATCTCGACGGACCCCCGCAGGGCGGCAACATCTCGCTCGGCAGTAGCGGCACGGAGCACTACCTCGAGGCCCAGGTCGCGGCCGATTTCGGCCATCTGGACATGTGGGCGATGGTCTCGAGCGGCGAATCCAACGCCAACTACCATACAGAAGAAACCATCGGGAACATTCCCGACACGCTCTTCATCAACGGCGCCTTCGAGCCGAGCCCCTTTTACGGCCTCTGCGGGCTTCCGGGCGTGCCGGCGACGCCGGGCGGCGCCGGATGCGCCGGCGGTCCGCCGATCGTCTCGGTCACCACCGACCCGGTCACCGCCAATATCTTTCCCGGCAACAACCCGGGCAACGTCAATCCCCGCGACTTCATCGAGCCCTTCACGTCCACCAACGACCAGACCCGCAATCTCGCTTTCGCCACCAACATCACCTACCACTTTCCCTCGTTCGATCTGACCTATATCGGCGGGTTCCAGACCTTCAATTACCTGCTCAATTTCACCGACAACACCAGCAGCGGCGTCACGTCCTACCAACTGGCGGGCCCGTCGGTCGCCAACGCTGGGACATGTTATTTCCTCTTTTCGAGCAATCCGTCTGGTTGCACCCAGCCTCTGACGATCAACTCGAATCCCACCACGACCTTCTTCGAGGAAAAGGATCAGTTCTTCAGCAACGAGATCGATCTCACCTCGACCGGTAATTCGCCGTTGCAATACCTTTTCGGATTTTATCAGTATCACGAGAAGTTCGGCCAACCGGTCGACGCCGGCGTCCAGCCGAACCAGACACAGATGGCCAATCCGTACTACATCAACGGCGTCGGCGCGACGTGCCCTCTGGTCACCGACGTGATCTGTCCGGCGCCGGCAAACCCCGCGAGCGCTTACTCGACCTCCGAGACGGTCATGGACTACGACGACTACGCCGCCTTCGCCGGCGCCAGCTACAGGTTCAACGATCAGTTCAAGATCAACGGCGCGATCCGCTACACCTACGACCACAAGGCCGGTTATCAGCTCTGGCGGTTCGAGGAATTCGACGATGCGGGACTAGTGGGGCCGACGTTCACTTCCGACCTCCTGGGCGCCAACACCCCGGCGATCGACATCAGCGGAGTCGCCGTGGCCCAGGGCGCCTATCCCGGTACCGGCGTCGCCACATTCAACGCCGCCAATGGGAACTGGTATCGCACGCTCGACGCCACCTGGCGGGCCTGGACCGGCGAGGCCGACGTCGACTGGACGCCCGATCCGACCACCTTGCTCTATTTCCGCTACGCTCGCGGCTACAAGTCCGGCGGTTTCTCCTCCTTTACCATCGGGGCAGATCCCGAGACCCAGCCCGAGACGGTCGACTCCTTCGAGATCGGCGGCAAGAAGACCGTCGGTGGGGTCTTCTCCGTCAACGCCGCGGCCTTCTACTACAACTATTCCAACGACCAGGTTCCGTTGACCATACAGAATGCCCAGGGCCTGCTGGTCCCCATCCTATACAACCTGCCGCTCGTCCATACTTATGGGTTCGAGATGGAGAGCGTCTGGCGGCCGATCGATCACCTGGCCCTCAGCCTGAACTACTCTTACCTGCATGCCACCATCGCCAATGCCGGCGGATGCATCGAGGACACGGTGGACCCCCTGGCGCTGGCGCCGGGCGCGAACACGAGCGGTTGTACTCAGACCTCGGCGGCCGCGGTGGTCCAGAACATCAACGGCCAGTATTTGCCTGAAGCGCCGAAGAACAAGATCTCGTTCAACGCGCTCTACACGATCAACTTTGAGCCGGGCAATCTGACCTTCTCGGGCAGCGTCATCTGGAAGGACACCACCTACGACGACGTCTTCAACCGGCCCTACAGCCTGCAGAAGCCCTACACCTTGGTCAATCTTCGCGCGACGTGGACCGACGTCAAGGGTCGCTACAACATCATCCTGTTCTGCAACAACGTGGCGAACGCCATCGGCTACGACGGCGCGACACCCCTCCTGCTTTCGACTCCGGGCGTCGCCCCCGAGGACATCGTCACCGGTTACGGCCTGACCGCGCCCAGAACTTATGGCGTCGAATTCGAGGTCCGCTTCCGATAGGGCGGCCCAAGCCCGCTTGTCGTCTCAGGCCGAGGGCGCTCCGGCCGGCATTGCAAGGTCGGCCTCGCGGCGCGCGTGGCAGGCGGCGATCTCCTCGGCGATCCGCATCTCGCTCCAGCCGAGCAGCGGGGCCATGGCCCACGCGGCCGGCCCCAGCGCCGCCATGCCGCCGTCGGCGTCGAACCACGCCCTGGCTGCCCGCCGCACCCAATAGTCCTCGAGGGTCAGCGCGCCTTCGCTCGCGACCGCGTGCGCCGCCTCCGCCGCCGATCCGCCGGTGAGCGCGGTCGCGCCGCTTCCGTAAAGTCCCACCAGCCGCATCGCACCCGCCGCATCCAATCCCTGGCGTTCGAGGTCGGCCAAGATAGTCTCGGGCGCTATTTCTCCGCCGGGCAGGTGCTCGAGGGCCGTGTGGCAGGCCGTGGGCTTGCGTCCCAGCGCGTGCTGGACCTTGTCCACCACCCGCTGGGCCATGCGCCGGTAGGCGGTAAGCTTGCCGCCGGCGACGGAGATGACCCCGGCCGGGCCGGTCCATACCTCGTCCCGGCGCGAAATCTCCGAGGCGCCCTTGCCAGGCTCGCCGACCAGGGGCCTCAAGCCCGACCAGGCGGCGACGATATCGGCCTGGGTCAACGGCGGGCCGTTCAGACGGGCGTTGGCGGCGGCAAGCAGATAGTCGGCGTCCTCGGCCCGCACCGGCGGCCAGGTCTCCGGCTCGTGGAAGAAGGTGTCGGTGGTGCCGATGTAGGTCGCCCCGCCCTTGGGCACGACGAAGATGCTGCGTCCGCCGCCGGCCGGGACGATCCAGGTGCGCTGCGCCGGCGCGCGTTCGTGCCGGACCACCAGATGCACGCCACGACTGAGCGCCAGCCTGGCCGGCGCGTCGGCCGACTCCAGGGCGCGCACGGCGTCGACCCATGGCCCGGCGGCGTTGACGATGATCTTCGCGGAAAGGCGCGTGTGACGACTTTCCCCGCCCGGGGATCGGTCCGCGACCTCGATGCCCACCGCCCGGCCGTCTTCGATGACGAAACCCTCGGCGGCGGCATAGTTGACGACAATCGCGCCGGCGGCCGAAGCCGACAGCACATTGGCCAGGGTCAGGCGGGCGTCATTGGTCAGGTATTCGGGATAGACGACCGCGCCGACCAGACCTTCCGAGTTCATCGCCGGTTCGCGCCGGGCGAGTTCGGCGGCGGACCACAGCTCATGCGCCCGGCTCTTGGGCACCCCACCCAGCTTCTCGAATGTCCACAGGCCCGCGCGTAGCCTCGCGACCCCGGCCGCGCCGCGCGCTCCGATGACGAAAGGCGTCTCGATAGCCAGGTGCGGAGCGATGGCCTGGACGATCTTGCGCTCGCTGGCCGCCTCGCGCACGAGGGCCAGGTCGCCCTGCGCCAGGTAGCGCAGGCCGCCGTGGATCATCTTCGACGAGCGGCTCGACGTGCCCGAAGCGAAATCCCCCGCCTCGACCAGAGCCACCGAAAGGCCACGCAGCGCCGCGTCGCGGGCCACGCCCGCGCCGGTGATGCCGCCGCCGATGACGGCAAGGTCGAACGTCCGCTCGCCCAACGCCGTGAACAGGCCATCGCGATCGCGCATGTCGAGAACGGCTGGCGCCATGGACCTCCCCTCCTTGATCGTGCGCTATAGCGGAAAGCCAGGAGAGGCAAACGGCAGGATTGTCCGCCGCTACGCCAGGCTGGGCTCCTATTCGAAGAGCGTGACCAGCCGGGCGAGGACCTCGTTCATCACGGTGTCGGGCACGGTGTCGGCTTTGCGGCCGCCGCGCGCCGCGAGGTCCAGCACGCGAGGCTGATCACAGCGCACGACGCCGGTCGTCTCCAGGCCCGAGTTCTCCAGCGAAACGGCGAAGCCGCTTCGGCGGGCGAAACCTCCCCCAGTCGTGATGGGCAGCACCACCGGAAGCTTGGTCGCCGCATTGAAGGCGTCGGCCGAGACAATCAAGACCCGGCGGAAGCCGCGCTGTTCGTGTCTGCGGGTGGGATCGAGCGAGACCAGCCAGACCTCGCCGCGCTTCACAGCTCTTCGGCGCCGGCCGCCGGCGCGTCCAGCCACTCGCGCTCTTCGGACGTCGGGGGCTGGTCGCCATCCGAGCCGGCCAGGAGTTCGGCGAGGGTGTATCGCGGGCGGGCGCGCGGCTCGATCACCAGACGCCCATCCTCCACCGCCATGCCGACCGCGGCGCCGGCGCGCAGGTGCAGCATGTCGAGAATGGCCGGGGGCACGGCGAGCATCACCGAGCCGCCAACTCTGCGCAGATTTGTCGTGTGCGTAAGAGGCCTCCGTAGTTATATGTGGATATAACACGAAACGTGGGAATGACGAGCATGACCATCCGCGTCGGCCTGCTGGGCGCCTCGAGGATCGCCAGGGGCGCGGTGATCGCGCCGGCGCGGGACAATCCGGACTTCGTCGTCCAGGCGGTGGCCGCGCGCGATCCCGGGCGCGCCCGCGCCTATGCGGCCGAGCACGGCATTCCAGAAGTGAGCGACAGCTACGAGGCCCTCGTGGCGCGCGACGATGTCGATCTCGTCTACAACGCCCTGCCGCCGGCCGGGCACAGGCGCTGGACCCTCGCTGCCCTGCAAGCCGGCAAGGACGTGCTGTGCGAAAAGCCGTTCGCGCGCGACGCGGGCGAAGCGCGCGACATGGTGGACGCGGCCATGGCCAGCCGGCGCGTGCTGATCGAGGCCTTCCACTACCGCTTCCACAACGTGATGCTCGCGGCGGTAGCGCTGGCGCGGGAAGGCGCGTTTGGCCCCCTGCAATCGGTCGAGGCGGTGTTCGCCGCGCCGATCCCGCGCGCGCCGGGCGAACTGCGCTGGTCGGCCGAACAGGGCGGCGGCGCGCTGATGGACCTCGGCTGCTACACGGTCCATTCCCTGCGAAGCATCGTCGGGTCCGAGCCGGAGGTCATCGGCGCCGAGTGCGCCTTCGACGGCGGGGTCGATGCGTCGACACGGGCCGAACTCATGTTTCCAGGCGGCGTGAAGGGCGCCCTCTCCTGCTCCATGGTCACCGAGGGGTTCAACGCCCGGCTGACGGCGACGGGCGAGAGGGGGAGCCTGGAGATCGTCAACTTCCTGGCCCCGCAATTCGGCTGCCGTTTCACCACCACGATCGACGGCCTGGTCCGCCAGCACGGAACGGACGGCCCCTCGACCTACGCCGCCCAGCTCGTCCACGTGGCCGAGGTGCTGGCCGGAACGACGCGGCCCCTGACTGGCGGGGCCGACGCCGTCGCCAACATGGCGGCGATCGGCGCCATCTACCGCGCGGCCGGACGAGCCCCCTAGACCGCGATCCGCCAGCCGGTTCCCTCGAGGATGCGCTTGTAGAAGTCCGGCTCGTAGGCCTCTTCCGGATCGGCGCGCACCAGGCGGTCAATGGCCTCGGCATCTTCGCCGACCAGGATGCGCCAGCGGTCCGCCTTGACCCCGTCGAGGATGATCTTCGCCGCCTGGGCGGCGGTCGTCGGCGCGTCGTCGCGGAAGCGGCGCGCCATCTCGGCCGAGATCGCCTGGAGATCGGCGTCGGAAAGCGCCGCGGTGTCCATGCCTCGCCCGGCCAGGGCGCGCCGGGTCTGGGCCAGGGCGGCGGCGTCCAGCGTGTCCGACTCCGCGCCGCTGAGGATCTTGCGCGAATTGGCCACGATCTCCGTGCCGATGTGTCCGGGCATGACCACCGAGCATTTCACGTGCGGGGCGTTGAGACGCAGGTCGGTGATCAGGGCCTCGGTGAAGCCCTTGACCGCGAATTTCGCCGCCGGATAGGCCGTGTGGGAGACCGTCGGCCCGAGCGAGGCCCAGAAGCCGTTGACGCTGCTGGTGTTGACGATGTGCGCCTGGTCGGCGGCGATCAGCATCGGAAGAAAGGCGCGCGTGCAGTTGTACACGCCGCCCCAGCAGACGTTGAAGGTCCGCTCCCACTCGGCGCGCTCGCCGGTGACGAACGAGCCGCCGCCGCCGATGCCGGCGTTGTTGAACAGCAGGTGGATCTTGTCGGTGTCGTGCTCGCGGGCGACGGAGTCGCGAAAGCGGACTACGGCGGCTTCGTCCGATACGTCGGCGACGAAGGTGGAGACGCGCGTCCCCTGACCGGCGGCTTCCTCGCACAGCCCCTTGGTCACGGCCATGTTGGCCGCCGACACATCGCACATGGCGACATTGCAGCCCTCGGCCGCCAACTGGCGCGCGAGTTCGCGGCCCATGCCCGTGCCGCCGCCGGTGATCACCGCGATCCTGCCAGAGAAGTCCTTCATCCTTAGCCTCGTTTCCTGTCATCCATTGATCCTGGTCGATCATTCTTAGGGCAAATCGGCCACATGGCGAGGCGTGAATGCGCCGTGTCCGGCGCGTAAGCTTGACGGCGCGAACGCGCCGCGCGAGGCTCGCGGATATCGAGGCCCAAAGGCCCAGGGGTGGACCATGACGAAATCGATTTTCTCCAGGCGCGCGAGCCCGGCGCCTGTCGGCTTTGCCGCGCTCTTGGCCACGACCTGCCTGGCGGCAAGCCCATCCTTCGCCGCCGCGGCGGCGGCCACCGCCGCGACGGGCGGTTCGACCTCGCTCAGCGAAATCATCGTCACCGCCGAGAAGCGCTCGGAGGACATCCAGAAAGTGCCGATGAGCATCCAGGCCATCGACACCCGCAAGCTGGAGCAGCTCAACGTCAGCAACTTCCAGGATTATGTGAAGTTCGTCCCGAGCATCCAGTACCAGACCTTCGCGCCAAGCGTGACGACGATCTACATGCGCGGCGTGGCCGACGGCGGCGACGGCAACCACTCCGGTCCGCTGCCCAGTGTCGGCGTCTACCTCGATGAACTTCCGATCACCACCATCGGCGGCACAATCGACGTGCACGTCTACGACATGGCCCGCGTCGAAGTGCTGCCGGGCCCGCAGGGCACTCTCTACGGCGCCAGTTCCGAATCGGGCACGCTGCGCCTGATCACCAATCAGCCCGACACCTCGCACATGTACGGCGCCCTAAACGTCGAGGGGAATTACGTCGACCACGGTTCGGAAGGCTACATCACCGAGGGCTTCATCAACGTCCCCGTCACCGACCACATCGCCGTCCGCCTCGTGGCCTTCGACGAGCACGACTCCGGCTTCATCGACAACGTCCTGGGCCAGCGGGCCTTCGTCGAATGTGGGAACGCCCCCTTGCCGGCCGGCTCGCCTTGCCCTGGCACGCCAGGGCCGGTGGACGGGATCGTCAGCAACGCGGATCGGGTGAAGAACAATTTCAACTCCGTTGACACCTACGGCGGGCGGCTGGCGGTCAAGTTCGATCTTGGCGACAACTGGACGATCATGCCGCAGGTCATCGCCCAGGACATGCGCGCCGACGGTATCTTCGGCTACAACCCGGCCGTCGGCGACCTTCAGGTCCAACGCTTCCAGCCGGACAGCGATCACGACCGCTGGGTCCAGGCGGGCCTCACGATCAACGGCAAGATCGGCAAGTTCGATCTCACCTATGCGGGTGGCTACTTTAACCGGAAGATCAACTCGCTCTCGGACTACACCGACTATTCGGTGGCCTACGACCAATACTACGGCAGCGGCGCCTACTGGGTGGGCGGAAATGGTCCGATTGGAACGCCCGGCGTGTCGCCGCTTCCGCACCCACAACAGGAAATCATCGGGCGCGACCGGTTCGAAAAGGTCAGCAACGAGCTACGCATCGCTTCACCGGCGACCGACCGTCTCCGCTTCCTTGTGGGATTGTTCCAGGAGCGGCAGACGCATTGGATCATCCAAGACTATCAGATCCAGGGCCTCGATCCGTACTATTCGGTGTCCCATTGGCCGAACACCATCTGGCTCACCGACCAGGACCGCGTCGACAGCGACAAGGCCGCGTTTGGCGAGGTGTCGTTCGACATCACGCCAAAACTGACGATAACCGGCGGCCTGCGCTACTACGGCTACAATAATTCGCTCTATGGCTTCTATGGGTTCAGCGGCAATTATAGTAATCACACCGGGGAATCCCAATGTTACAAGTTCCCGGGTCAGACATTCCGCGATGCCCCTTGCGTCAACCTGAACAAGGATGTTTCCGCCACCGGAGAGACGCACAAGGTCAATCTGACCTACCGGATCACTGACGAAGCGCTGGTCTATGCCACCTATTCCACCGGTTACCGCCCCGGCGGCGTCAACCGCAGCGGCGACTTCGCCCCATACAATCCGGATTACCTGACCAATTACGAGGTCGGCTGGAAGTCGAGCTGGCTCGATAGGTCGCTGGTGTGGAACGGCGCTCTCTATTGGGAAGACTGGAGTCGATTCCAGTTCGCCTATCTAGGCCCGAACAGTCTGACCATTGTTCAGAACGCGCCCTCGGCGAGGATTCTGGGTGTTGAGTCCAACGTCGAGTGGCGGGCTACCGAGCATCTGACGATATCGGCCGCCGGCGCCTACAATGACGCCACGCTCACGGCGGACTTCTGCACCGACGCGAACGGGAATGTGGTCACCCCATGTGGAACCAATCCGGTCTTGGCCCCAAGGGGCCAACAGCTGCCCTACACGCCGAAGTTCAACGGCAACATCACCGCCCGCTACACCTTCCCGTTGATGGGCTGGAACGCGCACGCCCAGGCGGCCTTGATCTACCAGTCGTCTCGCTTGCCGGCGGTGTTCACGGCCGACCTGCAAAACCTCGGAACGATGCCGGGCTACGCCACGCTCGACCTTTCATTTGGCGCCGAGCACGACAAGACCTCGCTCGAGATCTTCATCAAGAACGCCTTCGACGAGCGGGGGCAGGTGAATCGCTATACGCCGTGCACGACCTCGGTGTGCGCGCCCGGGTACGCGGCGGGCGTTGGTTCGAATGACGTCGCCTACCCGGCCACGCCAGCGGCGGTCTATGTCGTTCCGATCCAGCCCCTCACCATCGGCATCCGGCTGGGACAGAAGTTCTGATCCCGGCTGGATAGCCGCGCGCGTGCTATAGCCGCGGCATGAGCGAAGCCTCGACGGCGTCCTTTCAGCAGGCGATCACGCACGCCCAAAAGCTGTTGGAGGCCAGGCCGGACCTGGCCGAGCGGCAGGCGAGGGCCATTCTCGACCACGTTCCCACTGAGCCGCGCACCCGCCTGCTCCTGGCCGCGGCGCTGCGCCGCCAGGGTCGACCGGACGCGGCTCGCGGAATTCTCGACCATCTCGCCGGCGAGCAGCCACGCTCGGCGCAGACCCGCCTCGAACTCGCGCTCTGTCTCATGGCGCTCGGCGAGCGTTCGGCCGCTCTCGCCGCGTTGACGGAAACGGTCCGGCTGAAGCCCGATCTTCCGGACGCATGGCGTCTGATCGCCGAACATCTCTACTTGGAGGGAGATTCCGCCGGCGCGGACGCCGCCTTCGCCCGGTACATCCAAACCGGCGTCCAGGATCCGGCCCTGCGCGCCGCAGCCGAGGCCCTGGTCGATGATCGGCTGGCCGTTGCCGAACACCTGCTGCGCGAGCGCCTCAGAACCCATCCGTCGGACGTCGCGGCGATGCGCATGCTGGCCGAGACCGGGACGCGCCTGGGCCGTTACGCGGAGGCCGAGGCCCTGCTCGAGCTTTGTCTGGATCTGGCGCCTGGATTCGACGCTGCCCGCCACAACCTCGTCATCGTCCTGCATCGTCAGCAGAAGGCGATCGACGCCCTGCCCCACATCGCCCGTTTGCGCGAGAAGAATCGGACCGATCCCTCGCTCCGCAATCTGGAGGCCGCCTGCCTTGGCCTCGTCGGCGAGTACGGGCGCGCGATCGCCCTATTCGAGGAGCTTCTTGATCAGTCGCCCGATCAACCCCGTATCTGGCTGGGCCTGGGACATTCCCTGCGCACGGAAGGTCGCCGCGCCGACGCCGTGGCCGCATACAAGCGCGCCCTTTCGCTGGAGCCCGGCCTGGGAGACGCCTACTGGAGTCTGGCCAACCTGAAGAACGAGCCCTTCTCCGAGGAAGAGGTCGCCGAAATGGAGGCTCAACTCAAGCGCCGGGACGTGGTTGGCGAGGACCGTTTCCATTTCCACTACGCTCTCGGCAAAGCTCGAGAAGACCGCTCCGACTTCGCCAAATCGTTCGGGCACTACGCGGACGGAGCCCGGCTCCGTCGCTTGGCGGCGCCCTACGACCAAGATGAGTTCGAGGGGTTGTGCGAGCGCCAGAAGGCGCTGTTTACGGCGGAATTCTTTCGCGAACGGACGGGCTGGGGCGCCTCATCGGATTCGCCGATCTTCGTCGTCGGCCTGCCGAGGTCGGGATCGACCCTGATCGAGCAGATCCTTTCCAGCCACTCCGCGGTTGAAGGAACAATGGAGCTTCCTGAGATCGGCGCCCTCAGCCGCCGGTTCCAGCGGGAGGCCAAACGGACAAAGGGCGCGTATCCGGATGTTCTTGCCGACTTGAAGGCCGAAGAGGTTCGCGAGCTCGGCGATTCATTCCTTGAGCGGACAAAGATTCACCGAAAGCGCGGCGCGCCGTATTTTATCGATAAGATGCCGAACAACTTCCATCACTTGGGCTTGATCTCTCTGATCCTCCCCAATGCCAAGGTGGTCGACGCCCGCCGTCATCCGATGGCGGCCGGCTTTGCCGTCTTCAAACAGCACTTCGCGCGGGGACACGACTTCTCTTACGATCTGTCAGATATCGGACGATATTATCGCGCCTATGTCGACCTGATGGCGCATTTCGACGAGGTGCTGCCCGGTCGCGTTGTCCGGGTGATCTATGAGGACATGATCGACGACACGGAGGGCCAGGTGCGCCGGCTGCTCGCCGCCCTCGATCTGCCGTTCGAACCCGCGTGCCTGGAATTCCACCGCAACGAGCGGGCCGTGCGCACGGCCAGTTCCGAACAGGTGCGCCGGCCGATCTTCCGCGAGGGCCTTGATCAGTGGCGCAACTACGGGCCCTGGCTGGCGCCATTGAGCACGGCGCTCGGGCCAGCGTTGGAAGCCTGGCGCGGCGAGGGCGCGCGCCCCGGCGCTTCTTCGGCGATGACCTGAAATCGTAAGAGGCCGGTCCGTCCGAAGCTTGTGCTGATCGCGGCGTCGACGGCGTCACGGCCAATGGCGATGGGGATCCTGCCGACGCGTGGCCTGTTGTGCCTGGCGTCGAACGTCCACCATCGGCCGTCGAGCCAGGCCTCGAACCAGGCGGAAAAATCCATCGGGCCGCTCGGCGGCACGCCGATATCGCCGAGATAGCCGGTGACGTAACGTGCCGGGATGTGCAGACAGCGGCAGAACGCGACGGCGAGATGGGCGAAATCGCGGCACACGCCGACCCGTTCTTCCAGGGCCTCGGAGGCCGTCCGCGTGGGCCGGGCGAACTCGTAGCCGAAGGTGAGTGTCTCGTGGACGAAGTCGCACACGGCCTGGACGCGCGGCCATCCCGGCGGCGCCTCGCTGAACAGCGACCAGGCGGCGTCGCCGAGACGATCGATGTCGCAATAACGGCTGCCCAGGAGATAGACGAGGACTTCGCCCGGCAGCTCCTCGATCGGCTGCTGCGCTGCCTCCGGGCGAACCGGATCGGGCATGCCGCGGTCGGCGATCATGAAATCGGCCTGAAAGCGGACCGGGCCGGCCGGCGCGGCGACACGCGTGCGGATATTGCCGAATTCGTCGGCGCCGTGGCTGAGAGGCGCCTCCGGGGTTACGCGCATAATCTGCGGCGTGAGAAGGTCGCCTGTGCGCTCCGGCCTGACGCTCAGCATCAGGATCATGGGCGTGGGCGCTGGACAATCGAAGACGATGTCGTAACCGACGCGGATGTGCATGGAAGTCCCCGGACTGGCCTGGAGATGAAACGCCCGTGAACGGGACAGGTTCAGCCTTGCTGGGCGGAGACGATCCGCGGCCATTCGAGGTCGTCCGGCCGGATTCGGATTCTCCGTTCGTCATCGTGGTCGATCATGCCGGGCGCGCCATTCCGAACGCGCTCGCCGCGCTGGGGCTTCCCCCCGAGGCGCTCGATCTGCATATCGCCTATGACATCGGCGCGCTCGGCGTGGCGAGGAGG
>JBOHLC010000334.1:0-1296 GCA_050729395.1 Caulobacteraceae bacterium | reverse complement strand
GGCGAGGACGACGTGCCGAACTTCATCCTCCTGCCCCGGGCCGGCGAGACGCTCGATATTCCCTTCGTGGCCTCCGGCGGCATGGCCGACGCCCGCTCGCTGGTCGCCGCGCTGGCCATGGGCGCGGACGGGATGAACCTCGGCACACGCTTCATCGCCACCGTCGAGGCGCCGGTGCACGAGCACGTCAAGCAGGCCATCGTCGCCGCGACCGAGCTCGACACGCGCCTGATCATGCGACCGCTGCGCAACACCGAGCGGGTGCTGAACAATGCCGCCGTCGGCCGACTGCTGGAGAAGGAAAAGGCGCTGGGCGCGGCGATCAAATTCGAGGACATCACTCACGAAGTGGCCGGCGTCTATCCGGCGATCATGCAGCGCGGCGAGATGGACGCGGGCGGCTGGTCATGCGGCATGGTGGTCGGCCTGATCCACGATATTCCGACGTGCCAGGAGCTGATCGACCGAATCATGGGCGAGGCCGAGGCCATCATCCGCGGCCGCCTGGAGAAGCTGCTGGCGGCGTAAGCGGGAATGGGCATCGCGGTCAGGCGGCCCGGCGGCGAAGCGGGCGTCTCAAGAAGTTTGCCGGAGCGGGCGATCTCACGAGCGCGAACCGACCATCCCCCAGCACGGCCTGCAAGCCGAGCAGGGCAAGCCAGACCAGGGGAAGCTCGCCGCCGGCCTTAGTGAAGTAGAAGCCCTTGCGCGTGAGCCAGAACCAGGCGGCGCCAAGCATCATCGGCATGGCGTAGACGGCCACGTATCGGGTCAGGATACCTGGGATCAGCAGCGCGGCGCCGAACGCCTCGGCCGAGACCACGTACCAAGGCACGTAGGGCGCATAGCCGGCGTGCGACAGGCCGGCGCACCAGGCGTCGAAGCCGCCCGGGAGCAGGTAGAACTTCCAATCCAGGTGAGCGATGAACAGCGCGCCCAGAAGCAAGCGCAGCAGCAAGGCGGCGTAGGAGTCCGCCGATCGATCCCGCTGTGTCACGGCATTTCCCCCCTCCGCCGATCGCGGCTTCGCGACCTATCTCACGGCATGGTCGGCGAGGATATGGGCGACGACGGCGGAGACCTTCTTGCCCGTCGGCAGGTGAAGGAATTCGTTCGGGCCGTGGGCATTGGAGTGGGGGCCGAGGACGCCGGTGATGACGAACTGAGCCTTCGGGAACTTCTCGCCCAGCATGCCCATGAACGGGATCGAGCCGCCTTCGCCCATCATCGCCGCCGGCCGGCCGAACGCCGCCAGCGAGGCGCGGTCGTTCGATTATCGTAGCCACGGCGCCATGG
>JBOHLC010000333.1:0-17837 GCA_050729395.1 Caulobacteraceae bacterium | reverse complement strand
TCCTGCAGCGTGTTGTTGAGCGCGTGACCGATGTGCAGCGAACCGGTCACGTTCGGTGGCGGAATCACCATCGAGAACGGCGTCGCAGCTGGATCTTCGGTGGGCGCGAAGGCGCCCGAGTCTTCCCAAAGCCGGTAAAGTCGGGCTTCGGCGGAAGCGGAATCGAACGCCTTTTCGAGCATGTCACCCACGTCTGACGGGACAGAACCTGCCCCGAGGACGGGGCGCGGAAACGACCCCCCTCTTAACTCAAGAAGGGGATCGGCGGGGGCTTAGCGTGCTCTGCTGCCCCTGGAAATCCGCGCTACTTCTTCCTCGACGTGCTCACGGACGATCTCCGGAAGATGGGTTTCGAGCCATTCCTTGAGGATCGGACGCAGCAGTTCGCGCACCACGTCCTCCAGGCTGCGGCCCGGTGCGGGCATGGTCATAGAGGGTTCTCCTGAGGATTCTTTCACTGCGACAGAGAGTTTGGCGAACGCGGAAGCGGTATCGGTCGCCACCTTATCGCCCACCAGGGACGCATCCTGACCGGCCCCGGCCTCGCCCACTTTAGGTTCAGGCATTTCTTTCTCCGAAACGTTTACGGCTTCATCCGTGGATTTCTTGTTCGATTCAGCCTTGGCTGTCTGGCCGCCCGACGCTTCAGGTTCACTGACGCTCGGCGCTTCCTCGGTCTTGCCCTTGGAAGCGGGGGCGCTTGCGGTGCTGGCGGCGGCAGGTTCTGGAGCGTCGGCGTCTTCAGCCGGGGCGTCATCATCAGTGATGATGCGCCGGATGGAGGCCAGTATCTCGTCCATTGTCGGTTCTTGCGCGGGCTGTTCCGGCATAATCAAAAGACCATTGGGTCAGGGCGAGCGGGATGCTCCCCCTTGATAACTGCACCCAATTGATTCTGTAAGCATCTTCATGAGTGTTTGTCGAGCGTCATTCCGTCGCACCGCAATCGAGCGATAAGGAAATCAACTGCGCTTCGCCCAATTGGAGGCCGCGTAGTTAACCATTCAGAGCGAGAAACTGCGCCGCGCCTCGAAGCCGGCAAGTACAGGCGGAGTGGAATCGAATAGCGATCTCGATCCTATGGTCTGTTCCGCGCGCACATACAGCATGGCTTGGCCAACCGGCCCGTCGCGCACCACCACGCCCAGTCGTCCACTGGGACTCAATGCTTGCCTCCAGCTTTCCGGAACGGCGGCCACGGCGCCTTCGCACACAATGATGTCCCACGCACCGCTCACGGCCATGAGGTCGCCCTCGTCCAGCCGGCTAACAGACAGTCCCAGCAGCTCGAGGATCGCCGCCGCGTATGGGGCGGCGATGGCCAGCGCGCTTTCCAGCGGCTTGGGTCTCAGCGCTTGCATGAGCTTGGCCACATCCCGCGGGCGGAGCATCCACCGGCCGGGCGCATATTCGATCTCGGCGTCGGCATAGGCCAGCCAGGTCTTGCCCGCCGGCGCCAATCTCTCGCGCGGAAAGGCGCGCATGGCGTCGATGATCGCCAGGTCGGTCACATCCTGCGTGCGCACCTGGCTGTCGACCATGATCTCGCGCGCGGCGGTGAAATCGGCGCTCATGCAATCCTCTCGAAGGGGCGGCGCCGGCTTATAGGTCGGCCTTGCGTCGCGAAGCAACGCGGCGGCGATTGCCCGGCGCCGGCGCATCTGTTAGCGCTCCCCGCGCGGCCTGGTGGCGGAGTGGTGACGCAGCGGACTGCAAATCCGTGCACGCCGGTTCGATTCCGGCCCAGGCCTCCAACAGCTCACCCGGCCGATAAGGAAGTCGCCGCCGCAGATGTCTTTCGGCCGTGGCGGGACTGAGCCTCGGCAAGACGATGCTCGTTGATGACGCTGATGGCGCGCTTGCGCGCGCGGGGGGCGAAGGGTAATAGCGCACCCCTTCGGCTGATCCTCGGTAGCTCAGTTGGTAGAGCAGCCGGCTGTTAACCGGCGGGTCGCAGGTTCGAGTCCTGCCCGGGGAGCCATAGAAGCCATCCGGCGATAGCCGGAAACATCCCACAGCCCTCCAAAACGTCGAATTAAACATGGTGGTTAGCTCCACCTCACCGCCGATTCATGTCAAAATCGACGCTCTGCGCGCCGGCGCGACGATCCTGGCGTTCAGGTAGGGCGGCTGAGCCGCCAGCGGCGCCCCGAAGATATCAGGCGTGCAGCCGCCTCACCGTCAGCGTCATGCCCATGGCCCGCAGGAGCGGCAGGAGGGTTTCCAACGTCGGGTTGGCGCCCTCGCCGATCGCCTTGTAGAGCGTGCCGCGCGCCTTGCCCGTCTGGCGGGCCAGCTTTCCCACGCCCCGGGCGCGGGCGATGGTGGCGAGCGCGTGCGAGACGTCGGCGGCCTCGCCCGTCTCGAAGGCCGCCGCCAGATAGTCGGCGACCGCCTCCTCGCTCGTCAGGTAGTCCGCCGCGTCAAACGGCAGGATCGTTTCCGCCATGTTCCTTCACCTCTCTGGCCAGCCGCTTCGCCTCGGCGATGTCTCGGCGCTGGCTTCCTTTGTCCCCGCCGCTCAGGAGCAGGACGACCTCCTCGCCCCGGCGGAGGAAATAGACCCGGTATCCGGGGCCATGGGGAATCCTCAGTTCGCCGATGCCGTCGAAAAACTTGGCGTCCCCGAAATTGCCGCGCTCCAGCCGTCCGATCCGAACCAGGATGCGGCTCTGAGCCACGCCGTCGCGCAAGCCATCGAACCACGCCTTGAACGTCGCGGTTTGGACGACTCCTATCATTCGTCCCTTATATGGGACACACTTGCGCGGTCAACAACCTAGGGGAAGTGGACGAATGGTCTGGACGCATTTCCGCTGCCAGACCGCAGCCCCTCGCGATGATGTGGCTATGGGGATGGCGGAAGTTGTGGTGATCGACCGCGACCCATCGAGCCGCGTCTCCGAGTCGGCTTCTATCCGCCTCATCAGATCGCGGGTGGTCTCCTTGAGGTCCGACAGCTCCACGCCATCCTCCGGCGAGACGATGAAGCGGAACTGGTGGCGGTCGTCGCGTCCGCGTGCGCACCCCTCTCCAGTCGCGGCTCCAGGCGTGGGGCCCTTCAGCCTCGCCGCCGCACCTCGCGCCTCGGCCACGGGCGTTGAACCGGCCGCTCCCCTTCATCTTACTTTCCTCCTCAGGTTGGCGGCGTGGTTCGGCGGTCTCGAAACGCGAGGCCGCCCAGCGAGTCGAAGGATTCCTTGCCAGCTTAGGCGGGGTCAGTGATCGTCGCCATATAGCGCGAAAAAGGGATGCGCGACTCAGGGTCGGCGAGATCGGCCGAGGTGATTTGGGAGCGAAAAGAGCAGGGCCTTGGGATAGCCAGCCGCGATGGTCGGTATCGCCATATCTGCCTCTTCGATTTTGGCGCGCAGGGTCATGTTTTTGGCACGAGCGGTCGATGCCGGCACTGGACTCGGCGCGTACCTTTGGGCAAGCATGAGAAAATGGAATAGTGCACTATATTTCATGCGCAAAGTGTTGTTCCAGATAGAGCTCGATCTCCCAACTCAATGTGCTCGCCAAAACCTGATCCGTGTCCCGCGTTTCGAGGAAACTGAACCATGAAGTCCTTTCGTTATGCATTGCCCATCGTCTTCTTAGCACTCTCGAGCCTCGCTTTTGCACAAGCACCGGCAGATCGCTCTTTCGATCAGCTCAAATCCCTGGCGGGGACGTGGGAGGGAACGACGACCACTTTTCCCGAAACCCCGGCCATCCAGGGCGCCCACGTCCAGGTGACGATGCGCGTGACTTCATTGGGACATGCGATCCTGCATGAGATCAAGACTGCGGGCAAGTCCGATGATCCCATCACCATGTTCTACGTGAATGGTAGCAGCCTGTACTTGCGGCAATTTGCCGACTTCGGCAATCGCCCACGGATGGTGGCGAAAGCAACGCCTGACGGGAATACACTGGAATTCAACGTGATCGACGTATCCGGCAGCAAGCAGTGGGGGTACATGGAACATGCGGCTTTCACCACGGTCGACGCCAACCATCACATCGAGGACTGGACTTTCCTCGCGCCGAATAATCTTCATGTGCGGGTGCATCTCGACCTGCATCGAATGCAGTGAAGCTGCGGCGATTGCCTATGGGCGAGATACAGGTTGGGCGACGAGTTGAACGTCCCCAAGCGATGAGCCGCGAGGCCTTGGGGAAGTTCTAGGGGTAGATCTGAGCGTAGACCCAATTATCCTTAGATAAATTCGAGTCCTGCCCGGGGAGCCATCCGGCGACCGGCCGTGCTCCCGTTGCAGCGAGGCGGACATGCCCGACGACTTCCCCGTCACCATCTTCCACAATCCGAACTGCGGAACCTCGCGCAACGCCTTGGCCGCCATCCGCGCCGCCGGCCACGAGCCGAAAGTGGTCGAATATCTGAAGGCCGGCTGGACGATCCCTCAACTCAAAGGTCTGCTCGCGGCCATGAAGTCCACGCCGCGCGATCTCCTGCGCGTGCGCGGCACGCCGGCCGAAGAGCTTGGCCTGACCCGGTCCGGCGCCACGGACGAGGCCATCCTGACGGCCATGACCAGCCATCCGATCCTGGTCGAGCGGCCGATCGTGGTGACGCCCAGGGGGACGGTGCTCGCACGACCGGTCGAGAAGGTGCGGACGGTCCTCTAAGCCAGCGCGCGCCAGAAAACTGGCAGAGTGGCGAGATCGAGGTCCGGCCGCGCCAGGATGGCCTTGGCCCGGCCGCGTACGTTCCCGTCCTGGGCCGCGTCGAGGTAACCGGCGGGCGACTTGCCGTCGACGCGAGCCAGGAGCAGCGCGCCGACAATCGCCGCGGCGCGGTTCGAAAAGGCGGCGTCCGTCGGAAAGTCGGCGAGATAGCCATCGCGGAAGGCCTCGAGACTCTTCACGATTCCGTCGGCGAAGGGCGCGAGCCACAGGGTCTTGAGCAGCAGGTGCGTCGAACAGAAGGCCACGTCGAACGCCGGGTCTCCCATCGCCGCGGTCTCGGCGTCGAGGAACACCGGGCCCTCGCCGCCGACGAGAATGTTCTTCGGGCTGGCGTCGCCCCAGATGAGCGCGGTCCGGCGCTTTTGCAGATCGGCGGCCAGCTCGCGCAGGCGCGGCGCGACGTCGCCATGCCGTTCGGCCGTGTACAGAAGAAAGGGATCTATGCGCAGGGCGAAGAAGTTGGCCGGGACGGGAAAGTGCGCGGCGACGTCGTCCCGTCCCGCTGTGGCGGCGTGAATGCGCGCGAGAGCGCGCCCGACCTTACCAGCGAAGGCGGGATCGACGCGGCCGGCCGCCATCTCCTGCTTCCATACCGGGGCATCGCGCCATTCGAGGACGATGAGATGCTCGCCGCTCGACCAGCCGAGCACCTCCGGCGCCAGACGCGCCTCGATCTCGCGCACGGTGTTGAGCCACGCGACCTCGACGGCGTCGCGTTCCACGGGCGCGCGCCAATCGGCCGCCACGCGCAAGCGCGGGATGGAGCGCTTGACCACCAGGCGCCGGCCGCTTGCCGTGGTGACGACGAAGACATCGGCCGATACGCCGCCGGCCAGCGGCGAAATCCCGGCCTCCTCGTCCGGCGCGATCAAGCCAAGCGCGCGCACGGCGTCGATCAGGCCGGCGGCGTTCATCGGCGATGACGAAAACGGAGCGGTCGCGCTCACTCGGCCGGCGTGAGCGCCGCGCCTATGACCAGCCCGGCCGCGCGCTCGCCATCGGCGGTCATCGGATCGTGGGCCACGTCCGCCGGGCCGAACGCCTTGGTCCAGCAGGCGAACTCCAGGCACACGCCGTCGGGATCGAAGAAATAGACCGAGCGCACGAACACCTTGTCGGTCACCTCGCGGCTCACCTGGGAAGGCGAGTCGTCATGATTGAGCACCGGCGAGAGCGCCACGCCGGCCGCCCTGAGGCGCTCGCAATAGGCGTCGAACTTCTCGGCCGGAACGTCGAAGGCGATGTGGTTCATCGAGCCGTGGGCGGTGACCAGCGAGCCCCGGCCCGGCAGGTACGCCGGGCTGGAAATACCAGGCCGGGCCTCCGGGGCGCCTGGAAACCAGAAGAAGGCCAGGCTGTCGCCATTGCCGATATCGAAGAAAAAGTGCTGGCCGTGTCCGCCTGGCAGGTCGAGGGTCTTGATCAGCGGCATGCCCAGGGTGTCACGGTAGAAACGCACGGTCCTGGCCATGTCCTTGCACACCAGCGCCAGGTGATTGACGCCGCGCAGCTCGAAGATCGGGTTGGTCGGTCTGGCCATGGGGCCCCTCTCCTATTCGCTCGGGATTGAACGCCAGGGCGCCCGCGTGGTCAATCTGGCGCGGGTGTTGGCAAGCGCGCACGAACCGCTCTCATTCCGACCAACGAACACAACCAAACTCGTCCATGATCGTTCTTCCGAGCGCGAGCTGTTCATTCTCCTTGGTGTGGAAGAAGAAATTTCCCTCCCAGAACTCTATTCGGTCCGGGCACTCGGATGAGATCAGCCAACCATCCGACTCAGTGAGCATCAAGATCGACAGCAAGCCGACGAGCGCACCCATCGCCTCAGCCTGAGATGGCAAGACTTGAACTTGATCTTCCTCAGCCCAGTTCTGCCGGTCGAAATAGAAGCCCGGCGCCTCCTCAATTGGTCTCGGCTCACCCCAACCGACTCGCGCCGCCGCAACGATGGCGTCCTCAAAGCCATAGGCCCCGGCGTTCCAGTGATCGACCCAAAGTAGCCGCGCTTGATTGGAAGGCAGCCATCTGTTCAGGCGCCGAACGAAGTCGGGAACGCGGACAAGTTCGGTTGGTTGGTGAGCCGCAATCCTGGTCTGTTGCGACGCTTCCGAGTGATCCAGCCGTAAGGCAAGTCGGTACCATGCGTGCTCAAAAGATATCGAAAAGCCTTCAGTTCCGAAGAGCGACGTGACTTCGCCCGGTGAGAGGCAACGCATTAGCAAAGCTCCCGGTTGAGGCCTGGAAATAATGCAAAATCTGATAGTAGGTCACCGATGAGCATCGGCGTGTCGAGCGTAATGTGCGCCCAAATCGCCTTAGCCTTGGTCGGCGCACTTCATGCGGGGCCGGCGAGCGCCGCGGCCATGCGCGTCGGCGGCCTTTATGTCGATTGCCGGGGCCAGCCTTCGGCGTCGCCCACGGTGATCCTCGAATCCGGCGCCTTCGGCACCTCGGCCGATTGGGACCTGGTCCTGACCGACCTCGCCAAGGGCGGCCGTGTGTGCGCCTACGACCGCGCCGGCGTCGGCGGCTCGCCCGAGCGCGCCGGGAGCGAGGATGTCACTTCCATCGCCGAGGAACTGGCCGGTTTGCTGGATGCCATGGGCCAGACCGCGCCGGTCATCCTCGTCGGCCATTCCAACGGCGCGCTCTACGCCGAGACTTTCGCCGCCCTGTGGCCGGAGCGCGTCGCCGGTCTGGTCTATATCAACGGTGTCACCAGCAACGACCTGGCCGATCCGAAACTCCTGTCCGACCTCACCCGCGAACGCCATCTGGCGAACCTGGCGGCGAGCGCTGGCGAACTCGGCCTCGCTCCGCTGGCCGCGCCGTCGGTGGTCAAGGCTGAAGGCCTGCCGCCCGATGCGGCGCGGCGCAAGCAATGGGCGCTATCCCGCGCCCGCCGCCTGCGCGTGGCCAGGGACGAGGACCGGGCCATCGTCCCTGGCCTCTACATCGCGGCCAACCTCGGTGGGTCGCCGCCCGATATCCCGACGGTGGTGATCTTCGGCAGCACCGAGCCCAATGGCGCGCTCGCCCGCGCCTGGCGCGCGGCGGAAGTCGCGCCGCCCGAGAAGGCGAGGACCGGCTGGGTCCTGGACGCCATCGGCGCGACCCACGTCTCGCCTTTGTCGCGCGACCGGGCCTACGTCACTGCCGCGGTCGACTGGCTCCGCTCGCTACCACGCGCCGGTGTTGGGCATTGAACTCCACGGCTCGGCCGGGGCCAGGGCCTGGCCCTTCTGCAGCAGCTCCACCGAAATGCCATCGGGTGAGCGCACGAAAGCCATGTGGCCGTCGCGCGGCGGACGATTGATCGTCACCCCGCCGTCCATCAGCCGCCGGCAGGTCGCGTAGATATCGTCCACCTGATAGGCCAGATGGCCGAAGTTGCGGCCGCCCTGGTAGTCCTCGGCGTCCCAGTTGTGGGTCAGTTCGACGAGCGGCGCGCGCCGCTCCCTGGCCATCTCCGCGTCGTCAGGCGCGGCCAGGAACACCAGCGTGAACCGCCCGGCTGGGTTATCCACGCGCGTGACCTCCCGCAGGCCAAGCTTGGCGCAGTAGAAATCGAGCGCCCGATCGAGGTCGGTCACCCTGACCATGGTGTGAAGATAGCGCATCGTCTCCGGTCTCCTTCGAATTCAGGCAGGTTCGAGCGTCGGCGCGCCGGCGCCGCGGGTCTGGCGCCGCCACAGGGCCGCGTATTCGCCGCGCCTGGCCAGCAGCTCTTCATGGGCGCCGCGCTCGACGATCCGGCCCCGTCGCAGAACCAGGATCTCGTCGGCGTCGACGATGGTCGACAGGCGATGGGCGATGACGAGGCTGGTGCGCCCGGCGCGCACCTTGCGCAACGTGGCCTGGATGGCCGCCTCGGTGGCGCCGTCGAGGGCGCTGGTGGCCTCGTCGAGGACCAGCAGGCGCGGATTGGCCAGGAGCGCGCGGGCGATGCCGACCCTCTGGCGCTCGCCGCCGGAAAGCTTCAGGCCGCGCTCACCGACCCGCGTCTCCATGCGCTGCGGCAGGGTCTCGATGAACGGAGCCAGTTCCGCGGCCTCGGCCGCCGCCCACACGGCGGCCTCGTCGGCGCTGGGATCGCCGAAAGCGATGTTGGCCCACAGCGTGTCGTTGAACAAAGCCACGTCCTGCGGCACCAGGGCGGTGGCCGCGCGCAGGGAGGAAAGCTTCACCTCTCGCAGGTCGACGCCATCGAGGGTGACGTGGCCGGCCTGCGGATCGATCAGGCGCAGGGCGAGGCGGGCGATGGTCGTCTTGCCCGCGCCCGAGGGACCGACGAGCGCGGTCGTGGTTCCCGGCGTGACCGCGAAGCTGACGTCGCTGAGGCCGGCTGAGCGCGCGTCGTGACGGAAGTCCACCTGCTCGAAGGCCAGTTCCGCGCCTTCCGCCTGGCGAGGCGGCAGCGGCCGGGCGCCTGGCGCATCGATGATGTCCGGCGCCACCGCCAGCAGGTCCAGCATCTGCTCCATGTCGATGAACGACTGGCGGATCTCGCGGTAGTTCATGCCCAGGCTGAACAGGGGCGCATAGACCTGCTGCAGAATGAGGATGCAGGCGGTGACGCCGCCCAGGGTCATACGATGATTGAGCACCTCGCTTCCCGCCAGCAGGGTTACCGTCACGAGCCCAAGATTTAGCACCACGCTCTGGATGGCGTTGAGCAGTTGCAGGGAGGTGTTGGCCTTGACCGCGGCGCGCGCGTAGTCGTCCATCGCCCGGTCGTATTGCGAGACGACGCGGTCCTCCGCGCCGAACGTCTTGATCGTCTCGAAGTTGATCAGCGCGTCCATGGCTAGGCCGGCGGCCTCGGAATCGGCCTCGTTCAGCGCCCGGCGGTGATGGATGCGCCAGTTCGAGATGCTGAAGGTGAAAGCGACGTAGACGACGATCGTGGTCACCGCGACCGCGGCCAGGCGCCAGTTGAAGCGGCTGGTGAGGACGACGGCGGCCATGGCCAGCTCGAGCACCGTCGGGCCGAGATTGAAGACCACGCTGCGCAGCAGGAAGTCGGTCGAGCGCGCGCCCCGGTCGATGATGCGGGCCAGGGCGCCACTCCGCTTGGCCTGGTGGAAGTCCACCGACAGCGACAAGGAGTGGGCGAAGGTCTCCATGGCCGAGCGAGCCAGGGCTTTCTGCGACACCGGCGTGAAGATCGAGTCGCGCGCATAAGGCGCCGCGCCGGCGATGAACCTCAGGCCCACCCAGCCGATGACCAGACCCGCGAAAGCGGTGAACACCGCCTCGCCGCCCGTGCGGCCGTGATTGAGATGGTCGATGGCGCCTTGCAGGAACAAGGGGCCGATCACCCCGGTCAATTTGCCGAGAATGACCAGGCCCAGCGCGACGCCAAGCCGCCGCTTCAGGCCGGGCGCCTTTGAGCGCATGACCAGGCGGACGAGATCGGCCATGGACGAGAAGAAGCTGAAGCGCGGCGGCGGCCCGGCGAGGGCCACCCCGATATCGCGCCGGGCCCCCATATGCGGAGTCATGCGCGCGCTCCCGTCGGTCCGAAGAGCACGGTGGACTGCACCCCGCCGCCTGGGGTGAGCCAATCGATCCGCCAGCCGTCCGGAACAACGTCGGCGCGGAAGGGGCCGGCGGTGAGCGGCGCGGCCGGCGAGACGGTGAGCGGGAAGGCTCGCCTGACGCCGCCGGCCGAGACTTCGATCACATGCGCGCCAGGCGCCAGGGGCTTGTTAAGCGCCAGCATGAAGGCGCCGCCTGGGTCGGCCTTCGTCGGTCCGCGCGGATCTCCGTCCACCGTGATGGCCACCGGGGCATCGGCGGGCGCGCGGCCGGAGAGCACGGCGCCGCCCTTGCGGTCGAAGTCCGCCGCCAGGAGCGCCACCTGATCGCTCGTTCGCCCGAGGACCACGGCGCCCGATCCGGCGCGCAGCTGCGCCACCTCCCCGCCCGCCGTCACCGCCAGATAGCCTTCGGCCTGGACGATCCGACCCCGCACCGGCGCGGAAAGACCGAAAAGCCGAACGCTGTCCGCGGGGGGCAGCAGCAGATTCCACCCGCCGGCCGCGTCGGATACGGTGAAGAGCGGCTGGCCGCTCGGCGAGGCCAGGCGCACCCGCGCGGCAGGCGGGGCAGTGCCGGAAATCTGAACCCGGCCCCCGCCCATACGCGCGGCGGTCACGGCCGCGGGCGGCGGCGCATAGTCTCGCTCGGCGCCGGAGGTCATCGCTGCCGGAGGCCGGCTGGCGCGCGGCGCCGGCGAGCATGCGGCTGCGGCGATTGCCAGCGCGGGCCAGGCGTGTCGCAGGAGGTTCATTAGGCCGGCTCGTTGAATCGGATCACCCTTCCCATTTAACCGTTAGTGTCCCACGGGGGACCCGAGCGCCATTTATTTGGAAGATATAATCATGTCCGCTTCGGCGCATCGGCCCTTCAGTGTGTGTGTCTATTGCGCCTCGTCCGCCGCGGCCCCGGCCGAGCTGATCGACGCCGCCGCGAGGTTCGGCGCCATTCTGGCGCAAGCCGGCGTGCGCCTGGTCTATGGCGGCGGCGGTCTGGGCCTGATGGGCGCCTGCGCGCGCGCCGCGCACGAAGCCGGCGGCAGGGTCCTGGGCGTCATCCCCGGCTTCCTCACCGAGCGCGAGGCGGCCTACACCCGGGTGGAGACGGTGGTCGTCACCAACATGCACGAGCGCAAGATGCGCATGTTCGAGGAGGCGGACGCCTTCGCCGTGCTGCCCGGCGCCATTGGGACACTCGAGGAAGCCATCGAGCTGCTCTCGTGGCGCCGCCTCGGCCTCCACGACAAGCCGATCGTGTTCTTCAATCCCATGGGCTTCTGGGATCCGCTGTTTGCTCTGTTCGACCAGCTGCAGGGGCTCCGCCTTCTGCCTACGGAATTCGCCGGGTGCTGGCGCCAGGTCGACGACATCGACGAGCTGCTGCCGGCCCTGATCGCGGAACCGGACGGCGAGCCCGTCGCCGTGCCCATCGTTCAACGCGCCTAGAACGGTATTCAACGGTTGCGAGCGTTCCGCGCATCCCCGTCAGGCTCGACCCGGCTGACCCGGTCGCGGAAGCCGTTGACCAGGGGATAGCGCCGGTCGCGGCCGAAAGCCTTGCCGCCGATCTTGAGACCCGGCGCGGCCTGCCGGCGCTTGTATTCCGAGCTGTACAGAAGGTTCTGCACCCGCTCGACGGTGTCTGGATCGTGGCCGCGGGCGACGATCTCGTCGAGGGTCGCTTCCTCCTCCACCAGGCCGTGGAGTATGGCGTCGAGCTCCTCGTAGGGCGGCAAGCTGTCCTGGTCGGTCTGGTTGGGCCGCAGTTCGGCCGAAGGCGGTTTAGTCAGTATACGTTGCGGAATCGGATCGATCGATCCTCCGTATACAGCATGAGCGTTGCGCCAGCGGCAGACGTCGTACACATCCACCTTGTACAGGTCCTTGAGCACATTGTAGCCGCCGCACATGTCGCCATAGAGGGTGGCGTAGCCGACGGCCATTTCCGACTTGTTGCCCGTGGTGAGCAGCATCAGCCCAAGCTTGTTGGACAGGGCCATCAGGGTGACGCCGCGCAGGCGGGCCTGGATGTTCTCTTCGGTGAGGTCGGGGATGTAGCCAGCGAAAGCGGGAGCCAGCATGGCGTCCAGCGCCTCCACCGCCGGGGCGATGGGAATCGTCTCCAGCCTGACGTCGCAGGCCTTGGCGCAGGCGTCGGCGTCCTCCCGGCTCTCCGCGCTGGTGTAGCGCGACGGCAGCATGAAGGCGCGCACCGCGGCCGAGCCGAGCGCGTCGCGCGCCACGACCAGCGAGAGCGCCGAATCGATGCCGCCGGAGAGCCCCACCAGAAGTCCCTTGAAGCCCGACTTGGTCACATAATCGCGCAGGGCGGTGACCATGGCGCGATAGACTTCCTCCGGTCCCGTCGGCCAGTCGGCCATGGGCGCATCCACGCAGCGCCAGCCTCCCGGGCGCCGCTCCCACATCGAGATGCCGAGCGCCTCCTCGAACATCGGCAGGCGCATGGCGAATTCGCCGTCCGACTGAAGCGCGAAGGAGGCGCCGTCGAATACCAGTTCGTCCTGACCGCCCATCTGATTGACGTAGACGAGCGGCAAGCCGGTCTCGGCCACGCGGGCGCGCGCCACCGCCAGCCGCTCGTCGTCCGCCGTCCGCCGGTAGGGCGAGCCGTTCGGCACCAGCAGGATCTCGGCGCCGCCGGCCTTGAGCTGGCCGCACGGCCCAGGACCCCAGATGTCCTCGCATACCGGCGCGCCGATCCTGGTCCCGTTCAGGTCGAAGATCAGTGGAGCGTGACCAGGCGCGAAGATGCGCTTCTCGTCGAACACGCCGTAATTGGGCAGGTCGATCTTGAAGGCGACGTCCCGCACCTCACCACCGGCGAGATAGGCGATGGCGTTACGCGGCCGGCCGTCCTCATGGGGCCAAGCCAAGGTGACGAGGGCGGCGCAGCCCTTGGCCGTGGCCGGCGCCAGCCGGTGCAGCGCCTCGACACAGCCCATCACCGCGGCCGGCTTGAGCGCCAAGTCCTCCGGCGGATAGCCGATCAGGAACAGTTCGGAGAAGAGCGCGATGTCCGCGCCGAGCGCCGTGGCCTCGGCGATCCGCGCCCGCGCCAGGGCCTCGTTGCCGGCGATGTCGCCGACCTTGGGATTGGCCTGGACGGCGGCGATGGCGAGGCGGTCGGCGCGCATGGCGCCGGTTCTTATCCGCTTCGCCCCCGCTAGGAAACGCCGCGCCCCTCAGCCCGCCATCAAGGATCGTTCCAGATTGTCGATCAGGCTCGCCGTGCCACTTTCGCGTGAACCAGCGTCATCGTAGCCGTCGAGGAATGCGCCGTGCTCGGTGACGGTCAGTCGCGATCCCTTTCCGTCCGGTTCGATCTCGATCAACGCCAGGGAAACGGAGATGCGCACCGCGTTCAGGTGCATGGCGTAGCTGTAGACGATGCGCCGATCGGCGACGATGTCCTGGAAAACGGCGTCGAATTCGGTGACCGTTCCGCTCTTCCAGCGTCCGGCCAACCGCTCGCGGCCGCCGACACGGAAATCGAGGACGCGCTCGATGGCGCTCCACTCGTCAGCCCGCGCGCGGAACCACTTTTCCTTGGCCGCCGCGCTGGCGAAGGCGGCGAACACCTGGGTTGGGCTGGCCGCCAGGCGGCGATGAAGGGTGAATTCGCCGAAGACCGTCTTCTGCGGCGCGCAGGCGGCCGCAAGTCGCTCAAGGCTTGACGTCCAGCCTTGCTCCATGCCGGCGAGGTGGCCCGCGGCCGCCGGATCGTGGATCGCGGTCGCGCGCGCCTCCAGCGTCAGCCGGGTCGCGCGGCCTTCTTCCTTCAGCTCCAGCGTGTTGCGCACATCGAACAGACGCTTGCCGTCAGGTCCGAGCGCGCCGGCCGTGAACACCAGCCGCGCCGGCGGCTCGATCGCCTCGATGCGTCCGTCCATGGGATAGATCGCGCCGTCCGGGCCCATCATTTCGATGCGGATGGCCCCGCCCGGGCGGGCGTCGAATTCGCACACCGGGTTGGAGAAACCCGCCGGACCCCACCAGCGGGCGAGAGCCGCCGGATCGGTCCAGGCGTGCCAGACGAGCGCGCGCGGCGCGGCCAGGACGCGTTCGAGGACAAGGCTGGGCAGGGTTTCGACGGTCATCGATCGTCTCCATCTTCGGGCTGCTGGATGTGTTCGAGATAGGTCTCGAGCCGGTCTAGGCGCGCCTCCCACTCGGTTCGACGTTCGCTGAGCCACTTCTCGGCCAAGGCCAGGCGCGCCGGCGCGATGCGACAGGTGCGCACGCGGCCGACCTTCTCGCTCGCGATCAGGCCGCTCTGCTCGAGCACCTGAAGGTGCTGCACCACCGAAGGGAGCGACATGGCCAAGGGTCTCGCCAGCTCGCTCACGCTGGCCGGCCCGGCAGTTAGGCGCGCCACCACGGCCCGCCGGCTCGGATCGGCCAGGGCGTGGAACATCCGGTCCAGATCGGCGGATTGGTTAGGCATATGACTAACTATATCGTTGCGAACGCACGCGCAAGGATTAGTTCGGAGATTGCCTAACTTTTTCGGCGGACTCAGTCGTACCGATGGACGCGTTCGCGCCGCTCGTGCCGCTCCTGCGCCTCGACCCCCAGTGTGGCGATGGGTCGCGCCTCGAGCCTGGCAAGACTGATCGGCTCACCCGTTTCTTCGCAGTAGCCATAGCCGCGTTCGTCGATCCGCCTAAGCGCCTCGTCGATCTTGGAAATCAGCTTGCGCTCCCGATCCCGCGTGCGAAGCTCAAGAGCACGATCGGTTTCCGAAGAGGCGCGATCGGCCAGATCCGGATGATTTTCCGTCTCTGACTGTAAATGCGTCACGGTCTCCCGCGATTCGCGCAGGATATCGTCTTTCCAATCGAGCAGTTTGTTTTTGAAGTATTCTAGCTGCCGATCGTTCATGAACGGCTCGTCTTCTGAAGGACGATAATCGTCGTCCTTTAATTTCAAAGAAGACGTTTGCATTGACGCCTCATACAACGTTTCGTCCCGGCCCGCTTCCCCCGCGGGCGCCGCGCTTATAGCAAACGCGACGCCCTGGGCAATCCGCCATGCGCCAGGCGCCGTCATAAGATGAGTCGGCGATCTCGTTCGCGGGCCAAACGCGTTAGCCGGTCATCCTCGACATTGATTGTTCGCGGCCCTATCTTACCTTCGTCTTACTGAACGGATCTGGGCAATGGACACCGCAACCAAGCCGACAACGACAGTCTCGACCAAGGGACAGGTCATTCTGCCCAAGCCGATCCGCGTCCGCCATGGCTGGGACACGGGCACGAAGCTGACGGTCGAGGACACGCCCGAGGGGGTGCTGCTCAAGGCCGTGCCGCTGTTTCCGGCGACGCGGCCCGAAGATGTGTTCGGCTTCCTGAAATATTCGGGGCCGCCAAGGACCCTCGAGGAAATGGACGCTAGCATCCTTGCCGAGGCCCGGCGCCGCCATGCTCGCGATTGACACTAACGTCATTGTCCGCGCCCTCATCGGCGATGAGCCCGACCAGTCGCGCCGCGCCCGCGCCCTTCTCGAAAGCGAGGCCGTATTCGTCTCGACCACGGTGCTGCTGGAGACAGAGTGGGTGTTGCGAAGCGCTTATCGCGTGACGGCGGCGGACACCGCCGAAGCCTTGAAGCGGCTCGCCGGACTGCCGAACGTCTCTTTCGAAGCCCCCGTCGTCATTGAGCAAAGCCTCGACTGGATGACTCGTGGAATGGACTTCGCCGATGCCTTGCATCTGACGGCCGCGCGTGACTGCGCGGGCTTCGCCACGTTCGATCGCAACCTCGGTCGGATGACCGGCCATCTCGACGCCGTCCCCGTCCGCGCGCCATAAAGGAAGCGATCTGGCGGGTTCCGCTTTTGTTCTTGCTGCGCTCGCGACTCCAGCTATTAGATTGAGGAACTTGGCCTCCCGTCCCGCGAAACAGAGAATGTTCGAACAGAGCCGGTTCCTGCGCGTGCGAGGAGCGCGCGAACACAACCTGAAGAATATCAGCCTGGACATTCCGCGCGGCGAACTGGTCGTACTCACGGGCCTGTCCGGTTCGGGCAAATCGAGCCTCGCCTTCGACACCATCTACGCCGAGGGCCAGCGACGCTATGTCGAGAGCCTGTCGGCCTACGCCCGGCAATTCCTCGAGCTCATGGGCAAGCCGGATGTTGACCTGATCGAGGGCCTCTCGCCGGCCATCTCGATCGAACAGAAGACCACCAGCCGCAACCCACGCTCGACCGTGGGCACGGTGACCGAGATCCACGACTACATGCGCCTGCTGTGGGCGCGCGTTGGCATCCCCTATTCGCCGGCGACGGGCTTGCCCATCGTCAGCCAGACCGTGAGCCAGATGGTCGACAAGCTGGCCGCGCTGCCCGATGGCGAGCGCATCTTTCTGCTCGCGCCGGTGGTGCGCGACCGCAAGGGCGAATACCGCAAGGAGATCGCCGACTGGCAGAAGGCCGGTTATCAGCGCCTCAAGATCGACGGCGTCTTCTATCCGATCGAGGACGCGCCGGCGCTGGAAAAGACCTTCAAGCATGACATCGACGTGGTCGTCGATCGGCTGGTCACGCGGGCAGGCCTGGAAAGCCGCTACGCCGACAGCCTGGAGGCCGCCTTGCGCCTGGCCGACGGCATCGCCGTGGCTGAATGGGCCGACAAGACCGAGGAGGAGGCGCGCCGCCTGGTGTTTTCGGAGAAGTTCGCCTGCCCGGTCTCCGGCTTCTCCATCGCCGAGATCGAGCCGCGCCTCTTCTCGTTCAACAATCCCGCCGGCGCCTGCCCGGCGTGCGATGGGCTGGGCATGAAGCTGGCCTTCGACGCCGACCTCATCGTGCCGGACAAGGACCGCACCCTGCACAAGGGCGCCATATCGCCATGGGCCAAAGGACCTTCGCCGCTCTACACCCAGACCCTGCAGGCGCTGGCGCGGCACTACGGATTTTCCATGGACGAGCCGTGGTGGAAGCTGCCCGAGAGCGCGCGCGCGGTGATCCTGCATGGCTCCGGCGCGGAGAAGATCAAGTTCGTCTATGACGACAACGCCCGCAAATACGAGGTCACCAAGACCTTCGAGGGCGTCCTGCCCAACCTCGAGCGGCGCTGGCGCGAGACGGACTCCAGCTGGGTGCGCGAGGAACTCGGCCGCTATCAGTCGGAAACGCCCTGCGAGGTGTGCGGCGGCGCGCGGCTCAAGCCCGAGGCCCTGGCGGTCAAGATCGCCGGGCGCCACATCGCCGAGATCTCGGCCCTGGCCATCCGGCCGGCGCGCGACTGGTTTGCCGGTCTCGAAGGCGAGCTCACCGACAAGCAGCTGGAGATCGCCCGGCGCATCCTCACGGAAATCAACGACCGGCTGCGGTTTCTGGTCGACGTGGGCCTCGAATACCTCAATCTCTCGCGCGGTTCGGGGACCCTCTCAGGCGGCGAGAGCCAGCGCATCCGCCTGGCCAGCCAGATCGGCTCAGGCCTCACGGGGGTGCTCTATGTGCTGGACGAACCGTCGATCGGCCTGCACCAGCGCGACAACACCCGCCTCATCCGCACCCTCAAACGCCTCCGTGACATCGGCAACACCGTCCTGATGGTCGAGCACGACGAAGAC
>JBOHLC010000332.1:0-2911 GCA_050729395.1 Caulobacteraceae bacterium | reverse complement strand
CACCAGGGCGGACCGAGAGGCGGCACAAAAACTTTCAGCGAAAGCATGCTGATGGTCATGGCCCAGCACACGCTCGGCCCGGGCTCGCTGACACTCCGGTCGATGCTTTCGCTCGAGCCCGCCATGGGCGCGGACGGCTATCCGCTGCTGCTGCAGACCGGCGAAACCGCCAACGGCGTGACCCCCTTGATCGATCGCCAGCACCCGCACGATCTCTTCATGGAGTTGGCCGGGGTCTACAGCCTACCAGTCGGCCAAGGGTCGTCGGCGTTCCTCTACGTTGGCTATCCGGGCGAGCCGGCCCTCGGCCCTGTCACATTCATGCACCGCTTCTCTGGCATGGACGATCCGGCCGCGCCGATTACCCATCACTGGCTTGACTCCACACACATCACGTACGGCGTCCTAACGGCCGGATTCGTCCATGGGCCGTTCAAGATCGAAGGCTCGGTTTTCAACGGTCGGGAGCCGGACCAGTATCGGTGGGACTTCGACCGGCCGCGGTTCGACTCCTATTCGGGCCGGATCAGCTTCAACCCGACGGCCAACTGGGCCTTTCAGGTCAGCTACGGGTTCATCGAGAGCCCCGAACAGCTTACGCCGGACGTCAACCAGCATCGCGTCACTGCATCGGCGACATACAATCGCCCCCTGCCTCACGGTAATTGGCAAACCACGTTCGCCTGGGGCCGCAACTACAACAATCCAGGCAATGTGCTCGACGGCTTCCTGCTGGAGTCGGCGGCGAGCCTGGGCCGAAGCACCATCTTCGCGCGGGCCGAGAACGTGCAGAAGGACGAGCTCTTTGCGGCGCCTAGCCCACTGACGGGCCTGGTGTTCCGGGTCTCGGAACTCACGCTCGGCTACGTCTACGACATTCCGGTCGCCAAGCACCTGGCGTTGGGGTTCGGCGTGCAGGGCTCGCTAAACATCGTCCCCTCCGCCATCAAGTCCGCCTACGGCGACGACCCCCTGGGCTACATGCCGTTCATACGGCTCAAAGTCCGATGAAGGAAACCCGCGTGAACCGCTGCGCAGCTCCGCTCCTGGCGATCGGCCTCGCCGCGCTCGGCGCGGCCGCTCTCGCCCACCCACTGCCAAGGGCCGCGAGCCCAGCGCCGAACGCGGTGCTTTCCTCATCCCCGCCCGAGATCCGCATCGCCTTCAGCGAGGGACTGGTGGCGGCGTTCTCCGGTCTGGAGCTGAAAGACCCGTCGGGAAAAGACGTGGCCCTCGGACCCGCCACGGTTGATCCGAACGACAAGAAACAGCTTGCCGCGCCGGTGAAGGTCCGGCTCGCGCCGGGCAGATACACGGTGAACTGGCACGCCGTGGGCGACGACACCCACCACGTCTCGGGACACTACAGCTTTCAAATGAAATGATGCTCACCGCCGGGCTCATCGCCGCGCGCTTCGTGCATTTTGTGACGTTGCTGGCCCTCTTCGGCGGCACGCTCTTCCCACGCTACGCCTGCGAACGGGGCGGCAGAGCGTCTTATCGGATGGTCGAATGGCTCCGAGGCTTCGCGCTGGCCGCCGCTCTCCTGGCGTTGGCAAGCGGCATCGCCTGGTTCCTATTCACCGCCGCGTCGATGGCCGATGACCTTGCGAGCGCGGGCGATCCACAGGTGCTCGCGAGCGTCATCCAGGCCACGACCTTCGGACCACTCTGGCTCGCACGGCTTGCGCTTCTCCTCGTCGCCGCCGCCCTCATCCTATTCCGACCGCGCTCTGCGCGCTTAGGCTGGATCGTACCGGCCCTGGCGGCCCTCGCGCTGATGAGTCTCGCGGGCACGGGACATGCGGAGGTTCCGGGCGGGTGGCAGGGCGCCCTCCACGCCGCCGCCGATGCCGCGCATCTGCTCTCGGCCGGCGTTTGGCTCGGCGCCCTTTGGCCCCTCGGCATGGCGCTCGCCAGGAACGGCGGGAGTCGGGGGGTAGACGACTTTGCTGTCGGCCGATTGTTGGCTCGGTTCTCCGGCGTTGGCCTCCTCGCCGTCGTGGCGCTGGTCGCCTCGGGATTGGTCAACGCATGGTATCTCGTGGGTTCAGCGAACAGGCTGCTCACGACCACTTATGGACGGATGCTCATGGTCAAGATCGCGCTCTTCCTGACGATGGCGGCGCTCGCCGCCGCGAACCGCTACTGGATCATGCCGGCGTTTGCCTCGGCGCGATCTGCGGGAGACCCACGCTGGCTAGATCGGATCAGGCGGCATGTTCTCTTCGAACAGCTGCTCGGCCTCTGCATCGTCGGCGCCGTGAGCGTGCTTGGGATTCTCCCGACGGCGAGCGAAGCCTAGAGACCACCCTGCGAGGGAGATGCGCCGGGCCCGAAGAGATCCGCTCGCTTCTGCAGGTACTCATCGCGCTGAATTTCGCCCCGAGCGTATCGTTGGTCGAGAACCTGCATTCCGGAGTGAGGCGCCCCGGATTGACCGGGTCCCCGCTGACCCGACAGGCGCCAGATCAGAACGGCCGCCAACGCCACCAGCGCGATCCAGAAAATGGCGCTGGCGGTCATCATCCAGGCGCCGCCATAGCCGTAACCCATCATCGGGCCCCACATGGCTCAGTCTCCGCTCCTATTTCAGGTGATTTTGGCGCCGGAGCACTGGAACGCATTGATCGGGATCAAGGCGTCCCCTACCTCGGGGCCTCGGCGCATCCTCGGACCTTCCCGAAAACCAATGAAGCGTAGCCTACGACGTTAGAGTCCAAGGCCCCGGCTCCGCCCGAACGACCAGTCGATCCCACCGCCGGGCATGGAGACTCCCGTGACGTGCCGTCCGAGCCGCTGCTCCAGCACCGGCTGCCAGGGGACGAGGCTGAAGCCGAGCCCATCGTCGATCATGGCGAACCGGCCGCTGGCGAGGTTGGTCGAGCCAATGAGCGTGCCGCTGACGTAG
>JBOHLC010000331.1:0-21070 GCA_050729395.1 Caulobacteraceae bacterium | reverse complement strand
GGGCCATCACCTCGCTGGTGAAGCCGCGCAGATCCGCCAATCGCTCGCCGTCCTCGGGGGCGACGATGAAGCGGAAGGAATGGCGGTCGCCCTCGCCGCGTTCGACGAAGGCCTTGCCGTCTTCCTCGTCTCGTTCCGGCCCATAGAGCCGCCCGCGCGCGCCATCGCGCGTCGTGCCGTCCCGCTGGAGATAGCGCAGATGCGCGCCGGCCGCGCCGCTCCCCGCTCGATGCCGCACGATCCGCGCCTTGATCACCACCCGCCGCTGTCGTTGGCCCGGACGCCGCTCTGCTGCTTGCCGCTTCAGCCGATCGGCGACGGCCTGGCCGCGGCCAATGCGCGAGCATCGCCCTTTCCCGGTCCGGCCCTTCCCATGTTGGCGGGACCGGGGAAGGGGACCGCCATGGGCCTTGGCCGCGGCCTTCATCACCTGGGCGGTGAACGACTGCGACCGTCTCCCGGTCCGCGAGCCGGACTCGCGCGCGCGGCCCGTCCGGGGGCGGATGTCGGTGGCGTCGTCGCGGCTCATGGGCGAGAGGTCGCGATCGACCCCTCGCCAGGCAAGGCCTACCCGGCCGCCGTCGCATAAACGCGTGCGATGTCATGCACTTGGGATGGCGGGCGCCGCCGCCCTGCCAAAGGCCAAGCTACAACCAGTGTGCAGACAAAGGCTTACGGGAAGCGCCAGCTTCCTTTAATCTTGCCCTCATCTTCACTTCCGCCAATCACCGCCCAACCTACGCCGGAATGCCCCGAAGCGGCGTCTCCGTTATGGTTCATGGGACCCTTCTAGCGACGCCATTCACGTCCCTCCGCAAGCAGGACACTAGGTCACAAACTCATAAACGGGATTCCGTTGCGGATCGAACGGTGATTCAAGGTTCCGAGGAGGAGCCGAGATGCAGCCGCGCCGTTATGAACTTTCGGACTTTGAGTGGTCGATCATCGAGCCGTTGCTGCCCAACAAGCCGCGAGGGGTGGCTCGAGCGGATGATCGCAGGGTGCTGAACGGCATATATTGGCGGCTGCGGACCGGTTCGCCGTGGGCGGACATCCCCGAGCGCTATGGGCCATCGACCACCTGCTATAATCGTTTCGTCCGATGGCGGGTGGTCGGGGTGTGGGATTGCATCTTCGACGCGGTCTCGGCGGCTTATGAGGGCGATCTACAGATGATCGACTCCTCCTCGATCCGGGTCCACCAGCACGGCGCCAACGGAAAAAAGGGGGTCCGGAGAAAGGCTCCCATGCCGCCTCTGGGGACGACGCTGGAACCCGATGCATGGGGCGCTCGCGGGGAGGGTTGACCACCAAGATCCATGCCCTGGTGGACGCCAACGGTCTGCCCATCGTCCTCAAGCTCACCGAAGGCCAGGCTCACGACGGCCGGAGCGCCAAGGACATGCTCGGCGGTCTCGGCGAGGGCGACATCCTGCTCGCCGACCGCGCCTATGACGGCGATGAACTACGCCGCTCGGTGGCCGAGCAAGGCGCCTGGGCGAACATCAAGCCTATGCCCAACCGAGTGAACATCCCCGCCTTCAGCCCATTCCTCTATCGCTACCGCAACCTCGTCGAACGCTTCTTCAGCAAACTCAAACATTTCCGCGCCGTGGCCACCCGCTTCGAGAAAGACGCCGCCAACTATCTCGCCCTGGTCAAACTCGCAGCCGCACGGATATGGATGCGGTTTATGAGTCGGTGACCTAGACTAGGCGCCGCGAGCGTCCGGTGGATAACTAACTGCCGGCGATTATGTCTTTCACAACGCAATCCGTCGGCCCCATCTTCATACCCCCTGAGTCAGTGCTTAGGTGAGTGCCATGCCCGAGGATCGCGATCCGCGAGAGCATTGGAATGCGGTTTACTCCAAAAAAGATAGAACCGCCGTTAGTTGGTATGAGGCGACGCCAGTACGCTCTCTCGCATGGATCGCGGCCACCTCTGTAACGAAAGACACGCCGATCATCGATGTAGGGGGCGGCCCGTCCCCTCTCGCCGAACGCCTCATCGACTTAGGCTATCGGGATGTAACAGTTCTGGACGTATCCGACGAGGCGCTTCGGCGCCTGGAGGGTAGCGCGGGAGTTCATACGATTTTGGCCGATGTTGCACGATGGCGCCCTCAGCGGACCTACGGCGTGTGGCACGATCGCGCCCTCCTTCATTTCCTGACATCAGACGCCGAGCGCGACCATTATTTTGCGGCACTTACCCAGGCAGTGGTGCTCGGGGGACACGTGCTCATCGCAACCTTCGCACCGAACGGCCCCGAGCAATGCAGCGGCCTGCCGGTCAGGCGCTATGGATTACGCGACCTCTCGTCCCTCTTGGGGCCGGCGTTTGCCGTGGAAGGCAGCGAGCAATTCGATCACCACACCCCGAGCGGCAGTGTGCAGCGGTTCCACGTCGGGAAATTCCGCCGAGTTATCGCTCAGGCTCTTTCTCATCCTTCGGCGCCGTCGCCACCTCCCTAAACTCAGCCTTGAAGGCCTCCTCGTCAGCCGTGCGCGGCAGCCCGTCGTGAGGGAGGAAGTAGCGCCGCCGATCCGAGCCCTTGCACGAGCGCCTGCGCGGCGACCAGGCCCAGGAACGCGGGCGAGGTCGAAGGAATGACGATGCCGGCTATTACAACGCCGTGCGCACCGCCATGAGTGACCCCTTCCACTACCGCGCGGCCGCGCGCTCGTCGTCCGTCGCCGTCCCGTTGGCGAAGAATCGTAGCGCCACGGCCGCGTACGCGTCGGGCTCCTCCAGCATCGGCAGATGGGCCGAGTGCGTCATCCAGTGAACTCCGACCGCGCCGGGGATGTCATGCGCGAGCCGAAGCGCGATCTTGGGGCCGAAATTGGTGTCTTGTTGTCCCCACACGATGAGGACCGGTCGCGTGAAACGGCGCATGGCCGGGAGCGCCTCGAGCGTCAGGCGGGTGTTTGTGGGATCGAGCTGCTCCGCGACGAAGCGCCGGGTGCGCTGCCAGCGGAGGCCGCCTTTGACGAGTGGGTCGGCCAAGCCGTCAAGGGTTTGGTCCGTCAGCGTCGCGGGGTTGGCCACCGCGATGCTGTAGAGCTCTCGCTCGACCGCCTTCAGCTTCACGGCCTCATACAGGAGGGGGCTCGTCAGAGGGTTGGTGATGAGGTGCAGATCGGGCGTCTCGGGCTTGCTCGGCCATTGGTCGTAGGCCTCGACATTGGTCAGGATGGCCATGTCGATCCTGCCGGGGTCGCGCTGCACGAGGAGTTGCACGACGGCGCCGCCGTGGTCATGCCCGATGAACCGCGCGGACTTGAGCCCCAGCCCGTCCATCAGCGCACGGACCATGTCCACATCCTGAGGAAGGCGGTAGTCGTCGTTCAGGCGCACCGGCGTATCACCCAGGCCGATCAGATCGGGCGCGATGACCCGATACTTTCGGGCCAGCACTGGAATGATCTTGTTCCACTCGTACGCACTGAAAGGGCAACCGTGGAGCAGGATGACGGGCTCGCCCTGGCCGACATCGACGTAGGCGACCTTCCACCGGCCCAGGTCGATGACCTTCTTCTCGCCGGCGAGCACGTCAGGCGTGAACTGGCCGGGCTGAACGGAGAAGCGGCCGTCATGCGGAATGAACATGCCGGCGTCGGCGGCCATGGCCAGCCAGGCCAGGCCGAGCATGATCGCCGCCGCGGCGACGATCTTCAGCGTCCTTGCGACCATTGTGTGCATCAGTGCACGCTAATGCATACATATCTGCCGTCAAGTTCCCGGGATGGTTGGGTCGCGCTACAAGATGGCGATGAGGTCCCCGCTTTTGGCGGAAGGAGTTGGTATGGCGAACACTCTGGAGAAGGCCGCCCACGATTGCGTCGCGGTGTTCGACACGGGGTTCTTCAAGGCTCTGTGCGAGCCGTCCCGGATTGCCGTGCTCCGCGAGCTGATCCTGCTCGGCCGCGCCGACGTAGGCACGATTGCCGAACGTCTGCCCCAGGACCGGTCCGTGATCGCCCGGCATCTTCAGCAACTCGCGGCCGCTGACATCGTATCGCCCACGCGCGATGGCCGCCGCGTCGTCTACCAGATCAATGCGAGCGCTGTGGCGACACGGCTTGAAGCCATTTTGGCGACCACCCGTCTGCTGGAAGCGGCCATGGCCGAAGCCTGTCCCGTGACATGCGTGCCGGCCTGAGGTCCGAGTGATTGACGCAGCCGGCTTTGCGACATATGCATGATTGTGCCTATATGCATGGAGTGCCACATGACCGGCTCGAAGGACGTGCGCCTGCAAGCCGCGCAGTTCTACGAAGCTGCGCTGAAGACGGCGGAGGCAAGCAGTTGCGCCGCCGCGGCGCCGAACGCCTTCGCGGCTGCCGCAGGCTACACCCAGGCTGATCTTGGCGGGATGCCCGATGACGCTGCCCTGAACAGCTTCGGCTGTGGAAATCCGATGGCGTTCGCGCAAGTCTCGCCGGGTCAGACGGTGGTTGACCTCGGGTCCGGGGCCGGCATCGACCTGCTTATCGCGGCCCGAGCGGTCGGTGAGGCCGGAAGGGTGATCGGAATCGATTTGTCGGAGGTCATGCTCGCCCGCGCTCGGGAAAACGTGTCGCGCGCCGGGCTCGGCAACGTCGAGCCGCGGCAGGGGGCGATAGAGCAACTGCCGGTCGAGACAGGGTGCGCAGACTGGGTGATCTCAAACTGCGTGATCAACCTTTCGCCGGACAAGCGCGCCGTCTTCAGAGAAATACACCGCGTGCTCAAGCCGGGGGGTCGCGTGCTTGTGAGTGACATTGTCGCCGATGGGCTGCCAGGCTGGTTTCGAGACGATCCCAACCTGCGAGCCGCCTGCCTTTCCGGGGCCTTGCCCGAGCATGACTACCTCGCTGCCGCGCGAGCGGGCGGGCTTGTCGGCGTCGAGATCATCGACTGGTTTGCCTATGACGACGAGCAAGTAAGTGCGCTCGTATCTGCGATGCTCCCCGCATCGCTCGACACTATCAGCGCGACCCCTGGTCAACGGGAAGACGTGGTGCAGAAGGTAGTCGCGGCCGCGCACGGGCGCGTTGCGAGCGTTAGAGTGGCAGCGAGGCGACCGATCTAGCTCTCAATCGCAGGCTCCCAGAAATGATGATGCATACAACCCTGATCCTGGCCATTGCGACGACTGCCCTGATCGGACCCGGCGCGGGCATGAGTCTCGATCAGTCGATCAAGCAACTCCCGACGCGCCATCGGATAGGGATAAGCGCGTTCTCCGCCTACAGCAGGGCTGGAGACCAAGGGAACGGCTTATTCCTCTATCCGCCGATCGGCATCGGGTCCCTGGTTCTGGCGATCGCGGCCGCCATCAGCGGCCACCTCTCCAGCCTCTCCGGCGCGTTGCAGACCCCATTGGACGCCTCCGCCGTGCTGGCGGTCCTCCACTCACTGGTCACTGCGCGCGCCGCCCCTATCAACCTCAGCCAACGCAAATACGCCCTGACCGATGAAGGCAACCTTGGGCGTGTGCTCGATCAATTCGAACGCTGGCACAATGTGCGGGCGGCGCTTCAGGTCGCCAACTTTGGCGCAGCTTTGGGGGCCACAGTCGCGTTGGCCGGCAATTGTTGATGACAATGACGGTCGAAATGCATGATCGAATTCGGCGGCTCTCCTCATCGCGGCCGAGCCCCACGATTGGGGGGTGCTTCAGAGCGCCCAACGGAAGACGCGCCGCAACTCGTCCGCGCCGCCTGACGAGAACCATAGGCCGTGCGCGAGGATCACCCGCTCCGGGTTCCAGGCGATGATGCGCTGGAGCGCTTCCCGCAACGTTCTTCCCCGGAACAGAAACGCTAGGCTCATATCGAGCGGGCGCCGCCCGTCCTGATCGGCGACCCCAGCCCATCGCAGCAATCGGCCCACGAACGGGTGCCGCACCCGCGACGATTCGAAGTTCTCAATCAGATCGGTGAGGACCAACGTGCGCGTTGGGCGGTGGAAGAACACCGCCTCGTTGAGAACATTGCTGCGCACCAAAAACTGATCGAGCGTGGATGCCCAGGCCGGGTCTGCGACCTCGCCTAGCGAGCGCAGTGGCGACAGCGCCCGCCTGGCCGGCCTCGGAAGACCCGGCGGCCCCCACACGCCTGCCTCCGGGAAGCGCGCTTTCCAGTCGAGGACCCAAGAGTAGTGGAAGTTGTTCGGCGCGATCAGGCAGCGCACCGGTCCGAGCTGTTCGACGCGGCGAACCAGGGGTTCGCTCGGCGAAGTCGGAGAGTGCAGCCATAGGCCGCCGCCAGGAAGCCGCACGACCGTCATGCGGGTTGGATGAGCTAGTTTGAAGCCCGGCACGCCGAAGCGAATCTCAGGTCCGTCGACTATCCAGATTTCCGGAGCCACGGCTTTTGGCGTGTCGAGCGGCGCGTAGGGTCTGTAGGCGACGGACAACGGCCTCAGGTCCACCGCTTACAACTGGGCTCGTCCGACAAGCCCCAGAGCAACTTCAGTGGCAGGGCGGCCAACGCCACCCTTGTCTTTCCTATCCATCAGCCGACGTCCGATCGTCGCGGCCACATCCTGTAGGGGATCGCCGCCCAGATGGGCGTACCGCTCGGTGGTTCGAGCGCTGGCATGGCCGAGGAGTTTCGAGACCAGAAAGAGGCTCGCGCCGTCTGCGATGGCGAAGCTGGCGAAGGAATGCCGCAGATCGTGAATCCGCAAGCCCGCAAGCCCAGCGATCGCACATACCTTCAGGAAGGCTCGGCGCAGGCCGATGATGTGGCCCTCGCCATGCGCGGCGGGAAAAACGAAGTCGTCAGGTTCGGCCGCCTTGGTCTTGCGCCGTGACAGGATCGACAGGGCGGCGGGCGACAGGGTGATCCTCCGTTCACCCAAGGCCCCGCCTGCCTTTGTCCGCTCGGGTGGCAGGACCAGAAGGCGCCGTTCGAAATCCACCTCACGCCAGCGTAGCCCAAGAGCCTCCATCTTGCGGGCGCCGGTCAGGAGAAGGACCCGCAGCGCATCTGCGAAGGTCCGCGAAAGGGACTTGTCGGCCTCCATGGCGTTGAGCGCGTCGAGGAGCCGTCCGGCCTCTTCGCGGGACAGAAACCGCTCCCGCACCGGCGGCGTGGTCAGTTTCACGCCGGCGAAGGGATTGTTTTTGATGAGACCGTGTTCGACGCCCCAGGCGAACATGGCCGCGGCGGTCGTGCGGGTCCGCCGGGCTGTGCCCGCGCCGCCCGTGACACGCGCGCGGCCCCTCAGCTTCGTCGCCTCAACCATCGCCGTCTTGCCTTCGGTGATATCCTGGATCGCGCGCGCCGCTTCGGACTTGGTGACGGAATTGGCGATCCGGCGGCCAAGGAGGGGGCGAATGTGCCGGTTCAGGTTGGATCCATCGATCGCCCATGTGCTGGCGCGCTTGGCCGGCTTCGTGGCCGGGCCGTCCTCCAGATAGCGATCGATCAGGGCATTGACGGTCAGAGCCTCGCGCGCCGCCTTCTTCTCGGCGGCCGGATCTTCCCCAGCCCGCACCCGGTCGAGTGCGTCCACGGCGGCCTTGCGGGCGGTCTCAGGCGTAAGGGGCGAGCCGTGAACGCCGAGGGTGTGGACGCGCTGCAGCGGCCCGACTCGATACTTGACGGCGTAAACCCGCCGGCCTGTCGAATAGACCCGCAGGAAGAAGCCCCGCACGTCGGTATCCCACAAGCGCGATTCCCCCTCCGCCGGCGTCGACACGGCGTCGACCGTGCGTTTCGAGATGCGCGCTCTCCCGATTTCCATGCCGTGCATCCTCGTGTCTGGTGTCGGTCCCGATACCAAATAGATACCACAATAATGGAAATCAACGGAGATTTACGGCGGCTCCCGGATAGGCTGGAGCAACGGAATAATTCTAAGATACAGTGGGTTATCGTGGAATCGGCGAGAGGCGGATAGTCACGGAAAAGGCCCCGGCCAACATTGACATCGTAGGGGTCGCTGGTTCAATCCCAGCCGCGTCCACCATTCAGTCCACCGCCGATCGACCACTCTCGGGTGCGTGCGCTGGCGCCCAGACGCGTGGCCCGCGGTGCTAGATCGTATAGCTGCGCACGCCGCCGAAGGTATTGGCGTAACTGCTGCTGGCGATGTCGCTTGACGAGGTTTCGAGGGGATTCTGGAATCTGTGGTGACTGGGCCGCTTTTCGGCGTCCGTCGTCTCCGGAGCGTGGCCTTCGACGCCCCACGCAGCCGCGACGGCGCCGAGGTTCATGGCGGCGGCCTCCATGATCGTGGCCGCCCGTGTCTCGTTCAGCGCGTCGACCCTTGCGATTACTAGCACGTGGCCGCGGCGCAGCCCCTCGGCGTAGAGCCGATGATCGCGATGGCCGCCGAAGAAATCGCTCAGCCAACCGCCGAGCCCATGGTGGTGTTGCTTGGCCTCCTCGTGTTCGGCATCGAGGACTTCCACCGACTTGCCGAGGCCTTCGGTCTTCAAGGCGGCGGCCATCCGATCGGCCTCTTCGCGGGTTTCACAGAGGGCGGCGACGGTCCGATTCATGAGCTGGTCTCCTGCTGCGCTGGCTTTCTCCCAAACTCGTTGGAAGCGGCGCCGTTCCGCGGCCGAGCGCCGCGAAGAAGCTACCTTTTGTACCTATCCGCGTGAATTTGCATCATCCTTGGATAGAAGAGTTCCATGACCGCGCCGCTTCATACCCGCCAGGGCGACACCGCCTCGGCCTTCTTCGCCAAGGCCAGGCGCGCCTGGGTCGACGCCATGCCGCCCGACAAAGACCTCGCGGTGCTCGAGATCGGTTGCGGCGTCGGGGCCACCGGGGCGCTGGCCCTGCGCGAGGGCAAATGCGGCTCGTGGATCGGCATAGAACTCTCCGCGCGCGAGGCGAGCGAGGCTCTCTTCGCCCTCACCGACGTGATCGGCTTCGATCCGGCCGGCCAGGCCCTGCCCTACAAGCGCGCCAGCTTCGGCCTGATCTTCGTCGGCGCGACGCTTGGGACGTTCCCCAAGCCGGCCCGGACGCTCAAGGCCGTCGTTCCGCTGCTGCGCCCCGGCGGTCGGGTGATCGCCAGCGTCGCCGGCAAGGGCGCCGACAGGGCGGCGGGCTTCACCGCCGCCTCCCTGCGCCGGGTGCTGCGCCGCGCCGGCGTCACGCCGCTGATGGTCAAGGCCGTGGGTGGAAAGCGCGGATTTCTGGGCCTGGGCCGCGTTCCGCCCCAGCGGATCGAGGCGGTGGGCAAGCGGTAGGGCTTCGCCTACCCCGCGACCACGCGGACCGGGATGGCCTTGGCCGCCGGCGTTCCGCTCATCCGGTCGTGATGGTCGAGGGGCAACAGCGGGTTCAGCTCGGGGAAATAGCCGGCCACCGAGCCGCGCGGCATCGGATAGTCCAATATGGTGAGCCCATCCACCCGGCGGTGTATGCCGTCGTCGGTAATCGTCTCCAGCGCGACGCGGGCGGACGCCTCCAGTCCGCGCGCCGCCCGATCCTCGGCGTTCATGAACAGCACCATGCGGTCGCCCCTGACGCCGCGATAGCGGTCGTCGAAGCTATAGATCGTGGTGTTGAACTGGTCGTTGGAGCGCACGGTGGCGAGGCGCAGCATTTCCGGGTCGGCCACCGGCGCGTCCACCTCCAGGCCGGGTAGAAGCAGGAAATTCGCCTTGCCGTTCGGCGTCGGCCACACGCGGCGGCGCGGCGGAATGTCGAGGTGAAAGCCATTCGGGTCTTTGATCCGTTCGGCGAAGTCGCTGTAGATCGCCGGATACACTTGGGCGATCTTGTCGCGGATCAACCCGTAATCCTCGATATAGCTCTCCCACGGTATCTTGCTGTCGGGCCGCGTGGCGCGCGCGATGCGACAGACGATCTCCACCTCGGAGCGCAGATCCGCGCTCGCCGGCGCCAGCACGCCGCGGGAGGCGGTCACGTTGGACATGGAGTCCTCGGTGGTGACGAACTGCTCGCCCGCCCGCGTGCTTATGATCTCGGATCGGGCGATCACTGGCAGGATCAGCGCCTCGCGGCCGTGAACCAGGTGCCCGCGATTGAGCTTCGTGGTGATGCCGACGGTCAGGGCCAACTTCCGCATGGCGGCGTATGATCGCTCGGTGTCGGGCACGGCGCGCACGAAGTTGCCGCCCAGCCCGATGAAGACCTTCGCCTCGCCGTTCTGCATCGCCTCGACGGATTGCACGGTGTGGTGGCCCATCTCGCGCGGCGGCTCGAAGCCGAACACATCGCGCACGCGGTCGAGGTAGGCCTGCGCCGGCCGCTCGTCGATCCCCACCGTCCGGTCGCCCTGCACGTTGGAGTGGCCGCGGATGGGCGAGATGCCGGCCCCGGGCTTGCCGAAATTCCCCTTCAGAAGCAAAAGGTTCGCCACCTGCTGCACCAGGCGCGAGCCCTGCTGGTGCTGGGTCACGCCCATGCCGTAACAGATCATGGTCGCGCGCGATCGGATGTAGATCTCGGCGCACCGCCGGATCTGCTCTTCGCTCACGCCGGAGATGGCGACGATGTCCGGCCACGCCTGGCCCAGCACATCCTCGCACAGCGCTTCCAGCCCCACGGTGTGCTCGCGGATGAAGTCGCGGTCGAGGATCTCTTCGCCCCGGGCTTCCCGCTCGAACATCGCCTTCATCATGCCCTTGATGAGGGCAAGGTCGCCGCCGATGCGGATGTGAACGAACTCGCTGGCGATCGGGGTCGAGCCGAAGGTCGCCATCTGCACGATGTCCTGGGGCTCGGTGAAGCGCATCAGGGCGCGCTCGGGCATCGGGTTGACGGCCACGATCGGCACGCCGCGCCTGCGCGCCTCGACCAGGTTGGTCATCATGCGCGGGGAGTTGGTTCCGCTGTTCTGGCCGATCACGAAGATGGCTTCGGCGTGGGCGAAGTCGTCCATCACCACCGTCCCCTTGCCGACGCCGATGGCGTGGGGCAGGCCGCGACTGGTGGGCTCGTGGCACATGTTGGAACAGTCTGGGAAGTTGTTGGTCCCGAATTCGCGCACGAAGATCGCATAGAGAAACGCGGCCTCGTTGGGCGTGCGGCCGCTGGTATAGAACTCTGCCTGGTCAGGGCTCTCCAGGGCCCTCAGGTGGCGCCCGATCGTCTCGAACGCCGCGTCCCAGGCGCACGGAACATAGCGATCGGACGCGGCGTCATAGGCCATCGGCTCGGTCAGGCGACCCTGCATCTCCAGCCAATAGTCCGACTTCTCCATCAGCTCGGTCACGGTGTGCCGCTCGAAGAATTCCCGGGAGACCCGTCTCTTGGTCGCCTCGAAGGCCAGCGCCTTGGCCCCGTTCTCGCAGAACTCCAGGGTCTTCTGCCTGTCCGGGTCGGGAAAGGCGCAGCTGGAGCATTTGAAGCCGCCGGGCTGGTTCATCGACAGCAGCGCGCGCGAACCCTTGGTGACGACGCTCTGCTCCAGCAACACCTTCGCCGTCGCGGCCGCCGATCCCCAGCCGCCGGCCGGGCGGTCGTAGGGGATGAATCGGGGCTTCTTGTCCGGCATCGGCGTTGCTCCGCGCTGGCTCCAGTCAGGCCATGATAGCTAGATTATCTGATCGAGGGTCGACCGGAGACGATCAAGATCGGCCGGCGTGTTGATGTTGACGCTGGCGAAGGCCCCGGTCACCGCGCGCGCGCCGATCCGCTCGGCGAACGCCCGCATCGCCCGCCCGCCGCCACCGCCCAGCATCTCGTCGATCACGATGGCGGCGCTGACGGGCCACAGGCCGATCACCGGCTGGTCGTGGACGAATGACGGCGCGGGCTCGAGAAGGTCGCGCACATTCGGCGGCAGGCGGGCGCAGTCGACCGGGATGGAGAGCACCTGGCCGAAACCGTGACGGGCGGCATGGTCCAGCGCGCCGGCCAACCCGCCCAGCGGCCCCAGTCCCGGGCCCGGGCGATCGTCGAGGGCGAGCAGGGCCCGCGATCGGCGCCCGACGATCGCCACCTCGTCGCAATGCGGGCGCAGCGCGCGGACCGCGTGCTCGAGCAGGCTGCGCCCGCCCAGCATCGCCCGCGCCTTGTCGGAGCCGAAACGGCGCGATGCGCCGCCGGCCAGCACGACGCCCAGCGTCCTCACGCAATGTTCCCCAAGTCATCGCACACGACGAGCGCGCAATCCGCCCGCGCCAGCGTGACCAGTGTAAGCCCGGCCTCTATCGCGCGCTCGACCGCCAGGCTGGTCGGCGCGGAAATGGTGACCAGCATCGGGCATCCGGCGCGCACGGTCTTCTCCACCAGTTCATAGCTGCACCGAGCGGTCAGCAGGATGAAACCGGACGACGGATCGACCCCCTCCGCCGCCAGCGCCCCGATCAGCTTGTCGAGCGCGTTGTGCCGGCCGACATCCTCGCGCGCGCGCACGATGCGGCCGTCCGGCGCGCATAGCGCCGCGGCATGAACCGCGCCCGTCGCCTGGCCAAGCGGTTGATGGTCCTTCAGCTCCGCCAGCGCCCGCGAGAGGGCGGCGCGATCGGTGGCGATCCTGGCCATGAGGCGAGGCAGCGGCCGGAGCACCTGCTCGATATTCTCGACCCCACAGAGGCCGCAGCTGCTTTCCGAGACGCGTGTGCGGGCGCGGTCGAAGGCGATCGCCGCTCGCTCGGGCGCCAGGGTGATGCGGACGATCCAGCCGCCTTCGACCGTGGGCTCCCCCTCGATCCGGTGGACCTGGATATCCTCGGCCTGGTCCGGGCGGGCGACGAGGCCCTCGGCCAGCATGAAGCCCAGGGCGTAATCGCCGAGGTCCGACGGCGTCGCCATCATGACCGCGTAGCCGACGCCGTTGACCTCGATCGCCACCGGCGCCTCGATCGGAACGCTGCGCAGCACCACGCCGTCGCGCGCGTCGGCCAGCCCCAGCCGGCGGACGGCGAACTGACGGGATTGCGACGCTGGCGAGGTCATTGCGCGACGATCCGAACTCCGCTTGAAACATTCACCCCCGCGAGTCCTCCGCGCAATACAATCATGGCAGGGATGGCCGAGCGTGAACGCCCTTAAGGATCTGACGGTCGAGGAGGCGAGGGCGCGCATGCTGGCGGCCGTCGCGCCCGGCGCGCCCGAGGCCGTCGCCCTGGATCGCCATGCGATCGGCCGCGTGCTGGCCGAGCCGGTCCTGGCGGCGCGCGATCAGCCGCCGTTCGACGCCTCGGCCATGGACGGCTATGCGGCGCGGCTCGGCGACGGCGCCGACAGCTTCGAAGTGGTGGGCGAAAGCGCCGCCGGCCGGCCGTTCGTTGGCCATGTCGGCGCGGGCCAGACGGTCAGGATCTTCACCGGGGCGGAGGTTCCTCCAGGCTGCGCGGTGATCGTTCAGGAGCGGGCCCGGCGCGAAGGATCGCATGTGCGTTTCGATGGCGTCGTGCCGAGCGAGCCGACGAATGTGCGTCCGCGCGCGGGCGACTTCGCCGCCGGAGACACCCTGTTGGCGGCGGGCGTGCGCCTGGACGCCTGGCGGCTGGGGCTGGCGGCGGCGGCCGGACGTGCGGCGGCCGAAGTCTATCCTCAGCCTCGGGTGGCGATACTCTCGACCGGCGAGGAGATCGTCCCGGCCGGGACGCCGGGCACCCTGTCCTCGCAGATCTTCGATTCCAATGGCCCGTCGCTCGCCGCCCTGGTGAGCCGGTGGGGCGGGCAGCCGATCGGCCTGGCCCCGGTGGGCGACGACGAGGATGGGATCGTCGCGGCGGTCGAGGCGGCCCCGGCCGAGCTGATCGTCGCGGTCGGGGGCGCCTCGGTCGGCGACTACGATCTTGTGAAGCCGGCGTTGCGCCGGCTGGGCCTGGAGCTGGTGGTCGAGAGCATCAGTCTGCGTCCGGGCAAGCCGACCTGGTTCGGCAAGCTGGCCGACGGGCGCCGCGTGCTGGGCCTGCCTGGCAATCCGGCGTCCGCCCTGGCCGCGGCGGAGCTGTTCCTGCGGCCGCTGCTGGCGGCCTGGCAGGGCGCCGATGCGACGTTGCGCCTGGAGCGCGCGCGCCTGGCGCGGCCGCTTCCCGAGACCGGTCCGCGCGAGCACTGGATGCGGGCCTGTCTGGAGTCCGGGGATGACGGGTCGCTCCGGGCGGTCCCGTTCACGGACCAGGATTCGTCCCTGGTGAGCGTGTTCGCCTCCGCCGACGCCCTGCTGCGCCGCCCGGCGGGCGCGCCGGCCGCGGGCGTGGGCGATGTGGTCGAGGTGCTGCGCCTGGACAGGCTGTAGCGGGGGGCGCCTTGCCGACGCGCCCGGGAGAATGTCACCTTAGGCGCCGCCATGCCGCACGATGTATTCATCAGCTATTCGAGCAAGGACAAGCTGGTCGCTGACCGTCTGTGCCACGCCCTGGAAGAAAAGGGCGAGCGGTGCTGGATCGCGCCGCGCGACATCCCCTATGGGGCCGAGTGGGGCGACGCCATCATCGCGGCGCTGACGGAGACCGGCGCCATGGTGCTGGTCTTCACCCAAAACACCAACGAATCGGCGCACGTACGCCGGGAGGTGTCCGCCGCCTTGGAAGCTGGCTCGATCGTCATCCCCTTCCGAACCGAGGAGGCGAAACCGGAGGGCGCGCTCCGCTACAATCTGCTCAACCTCCACTGGATGGACGCGATCTCTCCGCCGCTCGAGGCGCACATCGAGACGCTGATCACGACGCTGAAAAAGCTGCGCGACCCCTCCACGGAGACGCCCGCGCCGCTTGCGACGAAGCCTTCCTCCCCGCCGCCGAGCGCGGCGGTGAAAAGCCCGGCCGAGGCGCCGCCATGGACCCCCTCGATCGACCGCCGGTTCGAGATCGTCGCCGCGCTGGCGGTCGTCGTCGCGGCGCTGGGCTATTTCTCATCCCTTTGGATCATGAGCCTGGTGGTTACGATCCCCCTGATCTGGCGGGCGAGCTACACGCGGACCTCGCCTTCCGGCCGAGCCTCGGTGGGCCTGCGCCTCCTCGCCAGCCTGGCAGTGGCCGTGATCTCGGTCGGCGCGGTCGCCACGGGGAGGCATTGAGCGAAGAGGGCGCAAGCATGCCCCCGGCGGGTTTCCCTCGGATGCGGCGGTAGGATAGTTCGGTCAGGAAGCGTGCTTCGCCTGGGAGAATTGTCGCCGTGGTCACCTATCTGTGGGTCGCTCTTGGCGGGGCGCTGGGCAGCATGGCCCGATACGGCTGCTCCAGCCTGATCGCGAACTGGTTCGGCCAGACCTTTCCCATCGGAACGCTGGTCATCAACGTAATGGGGTCATTCGTCATCGGCTTCTTCGCGACCATGACGGGTCCGGACGGCCGCGTCCTCGTGTCGGGCGACATCCGCCAATTCGTCATGATCGGAATCTGCGGCGGCTACACGACATTCTCGTCCTTCAGCCTGCAGACCCTCACCCTGGCGCAAGATGGCGAGTTCATCCGCGCCGGCCTCAATGTCGGGGTGTCTGTCATGCTGTGCCTGTTCGCGGTGTGGCTTGGCTATGTCGCGGCCGTCGCTTTGAATGCAATCAAAGGGAGCTGAGCCCATGCAGGCGCCGCAACCGGCCGTCCTCCTTCGAATCTACACCGAAGAGGGCAAGATGAATAACCACCGGCCCCTCTATGAAGACATCGTCATGAAGGCCCGCGCCGCGAAGCTGGCTGGCGCGACGGTCCTGCGCGGGCCGATGGGCTATGGATTGCACGCCAAGATCCACACGGCGAAAATCCTCGATCTTTCAGCCAAGCTGCCGCTCGTCATCGAGATCGTCGACACCGAGGAAAAGGTCCGGGCCTTCCTTGTCGAACTCGACAACATGGAGGCGCTTGGCCTCGTCACGCTCGAGAAGGTCGAGGTCATGCACTACGGCAGCCGTCAGGCGCAGTGAGCGTCACGCGCGCCGGTTGGTGTTAGAGCAAGGCGACGATCAAGATGCCGATCAACAGAAGTCCGATCAGCGCGAGGTAGAAGTCGAGACGCCCCGATTGCAGCGCCCTCAGCCGGGTCGCGGCGCCTTTGATCAGGTGCTCGATCGGGCCAAACAGCAGGGGCCCGAAGATCGGCGCGACATCGTGGGCGAAGATCAGTCGACGGATGAAGTAGGGGCGGCCAGCGCCGTCGGACGCCATTTCACGGGTGGTTTCCGCCGTCGGGCGATAGACGAAGCTGTAGAACGTCCGAAGCGCGTTTGAGAAGGAGAGCGCGGTCGTGGCCACGCGGGTCGGATTCTGCTCGCGTCCGCCGTACCACACGGGTGCCTTTCGCGCCGCCCCGCGCCAGGAGAGCGCGAGCATCAGTAGTGGCACGAGCGCGAGCAACGGCATGGCGATGACCAGCGCGCTCGGCGAGAGGAAAGCGAACTTCGAGCTCAGCGGAACGAGCATCCAGCCGTCCCTCATCTTCTCGGGCGCGTCGCTGGCGTAAGCCGCCGGCGTGGCATGCGCCAAGCCTGACAGCCAGACAGGCATCCCGGCCGCCAAGGCCAGCACGCAGAAGCCGAGGAGTCCCACCGCGAGCCCGGTCGTGATGGGCGCGCCGGATTGGAACTCGCGCCCTCGTCCCAGCAGGCCGATCCCCAAGACCTTGACGAACGTCGCCAACGCGATGGCCACTGTCAGCGCCACCCCGGCGCCGGCCATCACCAGCAGCAGGCGATCGCCCAAACTTGGCAGGTGGAAACCTTGGAACATGGTCTGGAACAGGTACCATTCGCTCACGAAGCCGGCCTGCGGCGGCATGGCGGCCAGGCTCATGCCGGCGAACACGGCCCCCAGCCCATAGGGCCAGATACTCTTTCGGAGCAGTCCCGACTGCCGAAGCCCGTAGCTCCCCGATGCCCGATAGAAGCCGTCCGCCGCGAGGAAGAGCCCGCTTTTGGCAAGGGAGTGTCCGGCCAGATGCAGCAGGGCGACGATGAAGGCGAGACCAGCGAGCTCGCCCAGGCCCGCGCGGCCGAACACCAGGGATGCGCCTAGCAGGGCGACGGCGATCGAGCCGTTTTCCGCTGACGAGAAGCCCAAGAGACCGCGCCAATCTTCCTGTTGGAAGGCGTAAAGTGCGGTCAGAATGGAGCTGACGACGGCGACGGCGACCACGATCCCGTCAAACAGAGACAGCATCTGACCACCGCCAAGGGGCAGCCACTCCGTCAGACCGCGGGCCAGGGCGAAGAAGGCGGCGTTGAGGATGATCCCCGACAGAAGCGCGCCGGTCGCCCCACTCGCGGCCTGATAGGTTTCCGGGAACCATTCGTAGAAGGGAAGCAGGCCGAGCTTGGCGCCAAAGCCAACCAGCAGGAGCACAGCGATCACGAACTGGCTGGCGCTGGTCAGCCGACCCACCGCGCCGGCAAAGTTCGAAAAGGCGAAACCGTGCGCGTTCGGCGCCAGCACGAGGAACGCGACCATCAAGGCGACGCCGCCGACTTCGAGCAACGCCAGCATGAAGAGCACCGGCCGGCCGCTGTCGCGCGCGAGCGACTCGGAGAGGATCATCAAGGCGCCGCCGAGGCCCATGAGCTCCCAGGCCACGAGGAAGCTGACCCCGTCCTGCACGCCGAAGACACCGAGCGCGCCGATGAGACTCGCCGCCGCGCCAAAACACCACGCCGCACGTCCCTTGGGCGATGGGGCGCCAAGCCAGGTCGCCAGCATCGCGGCGATCAGACCGAAGAGCAGAAGCCAGGCCGAGCCGGGCGTCAGGACGAAGTCGGTCCCCGCCCCCGCGATCCCGAGCGGCAGGTGAACCACGCTTGCTCCGTCAGGCAGCGCCAGGACGGCGCCGGCGCCACATACGGCGCAGCCGAGGGCCAGCAGAAATCGCGGCGCGGCGGCCGAGCTGAAAACCAGCGCGACCAGGGCAGCGAGCAGCCAGAGCGCCGCGCCGGCGCCCAGAAGTTCATTTGACATGGCGGCCCTCCTTCACGCGCTGAGGGGCGCGCTCAAGAAGAAGCAGCAGGGCTTCGGTGATCGCCGCCGGATTGGGCGGACAGCCAGGAAGGTAGATATCGACGGGCAAGACCCCCTCCAGCCCGTGGCCGCAGGCGTAGCCGCCCTCGACGATGCCGCCCGACACCGCGCAGGTTCCGGTGGCGATCACCCACTTCGGGTCGGGCATGGCGGCGTAGGTCCGCAGCAAAGGCTCGCGCATGGCGTAGGTCACCGGACCGGTGACGAGCAGGACGTCGGCGAATCTCGGCGACGGGGTGAAGAAGATCCCTAGCCGATGCAGATTGTAGAACGGGTTGTTGAGCGCCTGCAGCTCCGACTCGCAGCCGTTGCACGAGCCGGCGTCGACATGGCGGACATGGAGGCTTCGCCGGAAGCGGCGGGGCGATGCGCGCGGCGGACCTTCCGGCGTCTCCCGGGCCGCGGGCGGCGCGGCGGGGGCGAGCTTCAGATCGGAGCGGTCGGCGACCGCGAACGCCCAGTCGTTGGATCGTTCCATTGCGCCGGTGGGGCAGGCTTCCACGCAAAGCTGGCAAACAATGCACCGACCGTAATCGATCTCCAGCCGCGCGCCTGCGTCCCCCTGCCCGCTCTCCGCCATACGGATCGCCTGGGTGGGGCAGGCATCGGCGCACATGGCGCAGCTGTCGGCGCACAATTCGGGCCGATAGCGCGGCATGCCGAAAAGGCCACTCTGGCCGTCGCGACCACCGGCGTTTGGCCAGCTCGTAGTCGCCTTGCCGCGACGCAACCCGAAGAAGGTCCAAAGGGCCATGACGCGCCCTACCGATCGCAGCCGGCGATGGTCAGGCCGAAGCTGGCCTCGTTGATCGCGTAGTCCATCATGTTGCTGTCGTGCACGGTGAAGGGAAAGACCCGCCAGTTGGAGAACGATGGCGACTTGATCTTCACTCGCGCCAGCCGCCCGGCGTCATCGATGTGGACGGCGTAGAACAAGGAGCCGCGCGGCGATTCCGCCCAGCCAAGGCCCTCGCTTTCCGGCGCTGGCGCGCAGGGCGACGCCACCTCGCCGGGCGCGAGCTCGCCCAGCACGTGCAAGATGAGATCGAAGCTGGCGTCGATCTCCGCCATCCGCACCTCGGCGCGCGCGTGGGCGTCGCCGGCTGTCCGTACCGGCGCCGCGACGGGAAAATCGCCGTAGGCGGCATAGGGATGGTCCCGCCGCAGGTCGCGGTCGAGGCCGGACGCCCGCTCCACGGGCCCCGTGGCGCCCTGGTCGTAGGCCACCTGGCGTTCCAGCACGCCGGTGGTGATCAGGCGGTCGAGATAGGTGCCCGTGCTCTCAAGCGTGGCGGTATAGACGGCAGTCTCCTCACGCAGCTTCTCGATCTCGGGGGCGAGCCAGTCGCCAGGATCGAGATCCTGGCGCAGGCCGCCTGGCGCAAGAATACTGCGCAGGAAACGGCTCCCGGTCAGTCGCGCGTTGAGTTGCTTGGCCCGCTCCTCCAGCAGCTTGCCCTCGGCCGCGCCGACCTTGAGGGTCGTCGTCTCGGTGAGATGGCCCAGATAGTGGAGATGGTTGTAGAGCCGCTCCATCTCGGCGAGCAGTGTGCGCAGCAGGCGCGCGCGCTTTGGCGGCGCGCATCCGCTGGCCGCTTCCAACGCCTGGCAGAAAGCCAGGGCGTGGGCGAGGCTGCCGACGCCCGACACCCGCTCAGCCAGGACGACGCCGGCCTTTGGCGTCATGCCCTGGAACCGCTTCTCGATTCCCCGGTGCTTGAAGAACAGCTGCGTGTGCAGGTGCAGGATGTGTTCGCCGATGTAGAAGAAGACGAACTCGCCGGATTCGACCACATCGGCGCGGACCGGACCCCACGGCAGGCGCTGAACGTCGACGCTTTCCATTTCAGGCATTCCGCCAATGTCGCCTCCGAGCCCAAGCTTGGCCTCGGCCGGAAAGTGCGGATCGAGGGGCGGGCACGGGCTCTCCGCCCCTTCGTGCAGCACAAGCCGGCTGGGGTCGGGATGGTCGGTAAAGCTGAGGCCGAAGAGATCGGTGATCTCGCGCTCGTACCAGCCGAGCAAAGGGCTGATGTTGGCCATGCTAGGGGTTGCGCCGCCCATTGGCCGCGTCGCCCAGACCGCGAAGGGCCGGCCGGGACCCTGACTCGCCACATACCTCAGCTCGAGCACGGTAGGTTCCGGACGCCAGGCATAGAGCATCTGCATCCGCCCTCCCGAGAGCAGCGTCCGCGAGATCCGCTCGGAAACCGCCGAGGGCTCGAGGACCAGATGCTCCACGTTGCTCACGAGGCGCCTCCGAGCAAGGTGAGGCGGACGGCGTCGAAGAACGTCCACAGCCGCGCGGGCCACCAGAAGCCGAACACGACCAAGGGAATCAGCGCCATCGCCATGGGGACCACGCACCAGGCGCTTATCGGCCGAGGCGCGGCGGCCGGTCCCGCCGACGGCTCGTAGAACATCGTGCGAAAGTGGTTGAGGAAGCCGATGAACACGATGATCAACAAGATCGCCATGGCGTAGACCGCCCAGGCGAACGACTGCTCCATTCCACCGCGCATGATGGTGATTTCGCTCAGGAAAAGGGCGAAGATCGGCGCGCCGGTTATGGACACCGCGCCGGCCAGCCACAGGCCTCCGGCGCGCGGGAAGTGGCGAAAGAAGCCGCGAATGCCGGTGATGTCCTTGGTCCCATAGCTGCGCATGGCGCTGCCCGCGCCGAAGAACATGAGGGACTTGTTCAGCGAATGATTGAGCATGTGGAACAGCGCGCCGGCGGCGCCGAACAGGCCGCCGAAGCCGAATCCGATCGCGATCACCCCCATGTGCTCGACGCTGGAATAGGCCATCAGCCGTTTCACGCCCTCCTGGCGCACAATGAACAGCGCGCCCACCGCCAGCGACCCCAGCCCGAAAACGACCACCGCCCCGTGGGCCACGCCGCCCACTCGCGCGGCGTCCGCGACGCCCAGGGATCGAATGATGCCGACCATTGCCGCGTTCAGGAGCGCGCCCGACAACATGGCCGAGACAGGCGCCGGGGCTTCGCTGTGGGCGTCGGGGAGCCAGGTGTGCATCGGCGCCAGGCCGGCCTTGGCGCCATAGCCGACCAGGCTGAGCAGGAAGGCCAAGGTCACGAGCGCCGGGCTCATCCGCGGCGCGGCGCGCGCCAGTACGCTCCACGTCAGATCGTAGGTGGGACCGAGCACGAAGCTGCCGGCCCAA
>JBOHLC010000330.1:0-1300 GCA_050729395.1 Caulobacteraceae bacterium | reverse complement strand
CCCTCCACCACTTCGTGGTCCCCCTCCCCCGCTTCGCAGGGGAGGATGCCTACCTCGGCAGGATCAGCAGCGGATCGAGCGGCCGGGCCTTGTCGGACGGATTGGCCGCGTAGCGCAGCTCGAAGTGCAGCTGGGGCTGGCTGACGCCGCCGGTCTCGCCGACGGTGCCCACCTGCTCGCCCTGATAGACGTTCTCCTGCATGCGCACGCTGACGCTCGCAAGGTGGGCGTAGGCGCTCACCCAGCCGCCGGCATGCTTGATCAGCACCAGATTGCCGAAGCCCGGCACCCGGTCGCCGGCATAGACCACCTGGCCGACGGCCACGGCGCGCACCTCGCTGCCCTCCGGCGCGCCGATGTCGACGCCGTCGTTGCGCCGACCCATGCCGGCGGCCCCGAACGGGGAGAGAATCGAGCCCTTGACCGGCCATATGAACCGGCCCTGGGCCAGGCTGGCGAGGGCCGCGCTATTGACCGGCGCCTCGGGCGCGGCGCGGGGCGTCACATAGGTCGGCGCGGCGAGGCCGGGATGGGCGGCCTGCTCCCGCCGGGCCGCCGCGGCCGCGAGCGCTTCGGCGCTCGGCACATAGGGTCCGGGGGCATAGGCCGGCTGCGATGGATAGGTCGCGCTCGGCCGCGCCTCGGTCTCGGTCTCGGTCCGGTAGGTCGCCCGCGGCCTTGCCTCCCGATAGACCTCTTCGGTGTAGGTTTCCCGCGACGGTCCGTGGTCGTCATAGTCCGCCGGCAGGGCGATGAACATGCCCGGAGTCAGTCGCCCGCGTTCGGGCAGATCGTTGAGACTGGCCAACTCGCCCAGGCCCACGCTGAATCGCCTGGCGACACCGCCCAGGGTGTCCCCGCGCACCACCACATAGGCCTTGGCCACCGGGACCTTGATGTGCTGGCCGGGATGCAGGCGGTAGGGCTTGCGCAGCCGATTGGCCCTGATCAGCTCCTCGCGGGTGGTGTTGAGATCCCGGGCGATGGCGTCGAGGTGATCGCCGCTCTGGACCTCGTAGTCGCGATACATGCCGCGGGCCGCGATCACCTTGCCGTCGGTGACGTAGCGCACCTCGGTGCGGCGCACGGGCCTGGGCGGCGGAACATAGGCCTGAGGGGCCGGCTGGCTGACCGCCGGCGATGGGATTGGCGCGGGGGCGGGCGTGGTGGCCGGCGCCGGCGCAGCGGCCGCGGGGCTCGTCGCCGGCGGGTTCTCAGGCGAAGTGGTCACCGGCGCCAGGGGCGCGCTCTCCACTGGCGCTGGGGCCGGCGCCGCCGTCGCGCGCGGTTCGGCCTGGGC
>JBOHLC010000329.1:0-6140 GCA_050729395.1 Caulobacteraceae bacterium | reverse complement strand
CCCCATCGTCATGCTCAGAGGCTGGCGCCAGTTCCAGGACATCAAATGCGGCTGGACCCTCGCCAACATCATGGCCGCCCTACAAGATGTGTGAATCTGCTAGCCCGCTGGGAGAGGTCGGGAGCGGCGCAAGCCGCTCCGGGTGAGGGTCTTGGCCGCGACGGCGCCCTGCGGCGAAGCCGCGAGATTTCAACCACGAAGCTCACGAAGAGCACGAAGGAGCTCCCCGGGGCGCCGGCGGTGGCGCTTCGAGTAGCTGGGCGCGCGCTGCGCGCGCATTTTTTCACTCTTCGTGAGCTTCGTGAGCTTCGTGGTGAAAAGGGCGATTGAAGACCCTCACCCGGACGCGCCTGTAGGCGCGTCTCGACCTCTCCCGAGGGAGAGGGGGTGGAGCGTCACGCCGCTTTCCAGCTGGGTTCCGGGAGCTGGAACTGCCAGCCGGGCATGCAGCGGGGCGTGCCGGGCGGGGGAGCGGGCTTGGCGATGAGGGGGCGGCTGAGGCAGGCGTAGCGCGTCTCGTCGGCGACGTGATCCTCGCCGTTGGTGTCGAGGTCCTCGGCGAAGCAGGGGTCGTGCTGCAGCACCGGCACGGTGCGGATGAAGTCGCGGCAGGTGTCGAAGACGAACAACGAAGGCTGACCCTCGGCGTCGCAGATGCGGGCGCGCATCTGATCCCAGCCCGACAGCGCGCCGAGCTTGCCGACGCGGGTGCTGTCGGACCGGCGGAAGTGGCAGTTCTTCTGCCGGAAGCGCTCGCCGATCGACGGGCCGCCATCCTCGCGGAAGATCGACCGATCGGCCACGCCATAGCCGATCTCATCGCCGCGCTCGCGCTCCAGTATGCCGAGAGCCACGGCCTCCGCCTCCATCCGCAGGCCCTGGTTCGGCCGGCCGTTCGAGCCGTACCACTCGCGATAGCGCACCAGAGCCCCGCGCGGGATGAGCGCGCCGCCGGCCTCGGTCGGATCGGCCGCCACGGCCCACCAGCCCACGCTGAACGGCGTGGCGTAGCCCCAGTCGAACGAGCGGAAGCGGTTCCACTCCAGGGGCACGGCGAACGGGCGGACGATGTTGCGCTCGCTCCATTTGTCGAAGAACGCGCCTTCGATGATGTTCCAGTCGCCGTCGAGCCACGCCTTGACCAGCTGCTCGGACCCGGACTGCCTGAGCCGGGCGACATAGAGCGGGTCGGCCTCCGACAGCTTGGGATTGTCGGCCAGGCGCGCGGGAATGTAGACGCGGGTGAGGCCATTCTCCTCGATGACGTTCCATGGCCCGGGATCGATGTAGCGGGCCTTGACCCAGTTGTGGCCCGGACCGCCGGGATTGCAGGTTGCGCGAAAACTGCATGGGACGCCGGCGGGGCTGCGCAGGGTGGCCTTGAGCTTGTCCACCGGCTTTGGATCGGCGAACTGAGTCAGCTCCTCGACATAGACGCGCGTGTAGGAGTGGCCCTGATAGAGGTCGGCGTCGGCGTCATTGTCCAGATAACGGAAGTAGAGGACCGCGCCGGAGGGCCACTCGAAGCGGGTCTTGCCCTCGCGCCAGGTGGCGCCGGCGGCGCGATAGATCTCCCGCGCCCGATCCAGGGTCGGCTCGAGCGCGGTGCGCGTGCGCCGCACGAGCAGGCCGCGGGCGCCGGCGCCCAACCTGGCGGCGTGGAGGGCGAATTCGCCCAGCGCCGCGTCGGTCTTGCCGCCGCCGCGCGCGCCGCCATAGACGACCTCGAACACCTCGCTGTTGACGAAGGCGGTCTGCGGACCGGGCTGGGGCGACCAGGGGATGTCATCGTTGCTCATTATTGCATTATGCAACAGATTTATCGAAATTGCAAGCACAAAATGAATCTCGTTGGCAAGCGCGCGGATTTGGGGCATTAATGCGGCGCAATCGATTACGAAGGGCTGTCTCATGACCAAGCTTGCCACCGCCTGGCTCGCCGGCGCCGCCTGCGCCGCCTTGTTCACCGCCGCGCCGGCCTTCGCCGGAACGGTCGACTGGACGACCTGGACGGCGGCCACCGACAGCGCGACAGCCGGAACTGCGACCGGTACGGCCGGGAGCGTCGGCGTGTCCTACACCGGCGAAGTCGAAAGTCTGGTGGCGAACTATCCGAGCTGGAACCCGAGTTCGAGCTATGTCGGCGGCACCGTCGGCAACGCGCCGCCAATGTCTGGAGGCATAATTCAGTTGTACGGTGGCAATGCTGACGTCACCGACACGATCACCTTCTCGACGCCGGTGACCAATCCGATCATCGCCATCTGGAGTCTGGGCGCTCCGGGGAATACGGCGGAGTTCGATTTTCCCGGCAATGAACCGGTGACGATCGAGGCCGGCGGCCCCTCGAGCGAATACGGCGGTTCGTCGATCTATCTCAGCGGCAACAATGTGCTCGGCGCCGAGGGCAACGGCACGATCCAGCTGACCGGAACCTTCAGCTCGATCAGCTGGACGACGCCTGTCTACGAGAACTGGTATGGTTTCACCGTCGGCGTGCCCGTTCCCGAACCGGCGTCCTGGGCGCTGATGCTGGCCGGTTTCGCGGGCCTGGGTCTGGCTCTGCGCGCGCGCCGCGGCGCCCTCGCCGGCGCCTGACGGCCCGGTCGTAACGTCGACGGCCTCAATCGACCGGACGAACTGAAGCACGCGGCCCCTTGTGCGCGCGGGCGGTGGGCCGATAGGACTCGTCGCGCATGACGGCGGAGATCTCCCACCTCGAGCGGCGGCGCGGCGATCTCGATGCGGCGGGCGCGGCGCGGCTGAGCCGCTGGCTCGGCGACTATCGGCCGCTGCCCGGCGTGCCGGACGAGCTCTATGACAACACCGGCCGGCCCAGGCCCTACTGGCTCGAATTCCTGGGCGACCTGGCCGAATACGACGAAGACGACCTGCGCGCGCGCTTCACCCTGGCCACGCGCTACATCCGCGACACCGGCGTCTCGCACCGGGTGTGGGGCGAGGAGGCCGAGCGCTCCTGGCCGCTGGGACAGGCGCCGCTGATCCTGGGGCCGGCCGAATGGGCGGCCATCGCCGCCGGCGTCGAACAGCGCGCGCGGCTCATGGAAGCGCTGCTGAAGGACATCTACGGCGAGGGGCGCATGGCCCGGCAGGGCGTATTGCCGGCCGCGGCGATCACCGGCTCGCCCGACTTCATCCGCCAGGTGCGCGGCGCGCCGGCCCCGGGCGGACGCTATCTGCAGATCTACGCCGCCGATCTCGGCCGGGGACCGGACGGCCGCTGGTGGGTGCTGTCGGACCGCACCCAGGCGCCCTCGGGCGCCGGCTACGAGCTGGAAAACCGCCTGGTGCTCTCGCGCGCCTATCCCAACCTCTACAACGCCATGAACGTGCGCCGCCTGGCGCCGTTCTTCGACGAGCTGCGCCAGGGCCTGGCCGCCTGCGCCGAGCGGCACGATCCGCGCATCTGCCTGATGACGCCGGGGCCCTACAGCGAGAGCTATTTCGAGCAGGCGCACCTGGCCCGCTATCTCGGCTTCCTGCTGGTCGAGGGCGACGACCTGGTGGTGCGTGACGGCAAGGTGTGGGTGCGCACCATCGCCGGCCTCAAGCGGGCGGATGTGATCCTGCGCCGGGTGGACGCGACCTTCATCGATCCGCTGGAGCTGAACAGCGCCTCGCGCCTGGGCGCGCCGGGCCTGATGGAAGCGGTGCGCGGCGGCGGCGTCGCCGTGCTCAACATGCCGGGCTCGGGCGTGGTTGAGTCCCGCGCCTTGCTGGGCTTCCTGCCGGGCCTGTGCCGGCGGCTGCTCGGCGAGGACCTGCGCTTGCCCAGCGTGGCCACCTGGTGGTGCGGCCAGGCCTATGAGCAGGCCAGGGTCGAGCGCGACCCGGACCTGGTCATCGCCGGCGCCTTCAATCTCGAGGGCGCGGCCCGGCCCAGGGTGATGTCGGAGCTGTCGAAAGCCGAGCGGGCGGAACTCCTGGCGCGCATCGCCGACCGGCCCGGGGATTTCGTCGGCCAGGAAGTGGCGCGCCTGTCGACCACGCCCAGCCTGCGCGACGGCAAGCTCACCCCCGCGCCGTTCGTGTTGCGGGTCTTCGCCACGGCGACGGAGGAGGGCTTCAGCGTCATGCCGGCCGGCTTCTGCCGCACCTCGGATCGCCTGGACGTCAGGGCCATTTCCATGGGCGAAGGGACGCGGACGGCCGACGTCTGGGTGATCGGCGAGGCCCCGGTGGAGCGCGTGACCCTGCTGGCCAGCCAGGACGAGGTGAAGGTGCGCCGGATCATGGGCCAGCTTCCCGGGCGCGCGGCGGACAACCTGTTCTGGCTCGGCCGCTATCTCGAGAGGGCCGAAGCCACCTTGCGCCTGGCGCGCAGCCTGTGCGCCAGCCTGATGGACGCCGACGCGGCCGTGCACGGCGCCGGCGAGACCCTGGCCAAGCTGCAGGACCTGCTGTTCTCCTGGGGCGCCCTGGGCGAAGACGCGGCGCGCCGCCGGGCGCTGGACGCGGCCCGCTCGGCCCTGCACGACGAAGCCGCCTACGGCTCGGCGGTCAACCTGGTGCGCAAGGCCCGGCGCACCGCCTCGTCCATGCGCGAGCGGCTGTCCCCCGACTTCTGGTCGCTGCTCGTCGGCCTGGAGCGAGACCTGGCCGCGCCCGGAACGATGAGCGAGGCCGACGCCCTGGCCCAGGTCGAGCGGGCCCTGCAGAGCCTTGCGGCGCTCTCGGGCCTGGCCCAGGAAAACATGAACCGCGCCGCCGGCTGGCGCTTCCTCGACATGGGCCGGCGCATCGAGCGCGGGGTCAACACCTGCCGCTTCACCCGCTCGCTGGCCGGCGAGGCGGCGACGCTCGACGATCTCGACCTGCTCTTGGACCTGGCCGACAGCCAGATCACCTACCGCGCGCGCTACCTCGTCGGCCTGGCGCTGCGGCCGGTGCGCGACATGGTGATGCTCGATCCGTTCAACACCCGCTCCCTGGCCTTCCAGGTCGAGACGCTCAAGGGCCATCTGGCCGCCCTGCCGTCCCTGGCCGAGGACGGCATGCTGGAGACGCCGGCGCGCATCCTGCTGCTGCTGGCGACGGAAGTGGAGACGGCCGACGCCGCCGACCTCGGGTCCGAGCGCTCGCGCGCCTTCGAGACGGCGCTGGCCAGCCTGTCGACGGCCATCGGCGACCGCTATTTCCTGCAAGGCGCCAACGCCGTGCCGACGGTCAAGCTGGTCGGGCTGGCGTGATCTACGACATCCGCCACAGGACGACCTACTCCTATGAGTCGGCGGTGACCTTCGCCCGCTGCGTGCTGCGCCTGACGCCCAGGACCTTCGCCGACCAGACGCGCCTGTCGAGCGAGGTCGAACTGACGCCCGCGCCGGCGCGCGAGGCGGTGGAGACCGGCGCCTTCGGCGAGGAGGTGCGCGAGGTGACGATCACCGATCCGCACGCGCGCCTGGAGATCGAGGCCCGCTCGCGCGTGGACGTGCACGCGCCGCCGATCGCCTTCGCCTTCGACACGCCGTGGGATAGCGTGCGCGCGCGCTCTCTCGAATCCCGCGTGCTCGGGCCCGACGGCCCGGCCTCGTTCCTCTATCCGACGCCGCGCACGCCGATCGTCGGCGAGATCACCGAATACGCCCGCGCGAGCTTCTCCGCCGGACGGCCGATCATCGAGGGGGCGAGCGATCTGATGAGCCGCATCCACGCCGACTTCAGATACGACCCCGGCGCGACCGATGTGTCGACGCCGGCGGCGGCGGCCTTCGCCGCGCGCCACGGCGTGTGCCAGGACTTCGCCCACATCATGATCTGCGGCCTCAAGGGCCTGGGCCTGCCGGCCGCCTATGTCAGCGGCTATCTGCACACCGGCCGCGGAGGCCCCGACCTCAACGGCGCCGACGCGACCCACGCCTGGGTCCATCTGTGGTGCGGCAAGACGGCCGGCTGGGTGGGATTCGACCCGACCAACGCGGTGACCACGCGCGACAACCACATCGTCCTGGCCATCGGCCGCGACTACGCCGACGTCGCCCCGATCGACGGCGTGCTGCTGGCGCCCGGCGCCCAGACCCTGGAGGTCGAGGTGCGGGTGACGGCGGAAGGCGCGGGGTAGGGGGGCGCCGCGATCCTCCCCCGTTTACGGGGGAGGGGGACCCCGAAGGGGTGGAGGG
>JBOHLC010000328.1:0-1879 GCA_050729395.1 Caulobacteraceae bacterium | reverse complement strand
CCCCCAACGTGATCCTCAAGCTCGAGGGCCAGGCCGGCGACGTGGAGCCCTGGGGCAACGACTACGTTCGCATCAACGACCGCTTCTATCGCGGCGGCGACAACTTCCGCGGCTTCGAGATCGCCGGCATCGGCCCGCGCGACCTGCAATACGGCGACGCCCTCGGCGGCAAGCTCAAGGCGATCGGCACCATCGAGGAGACGATCCCCACATTCCTGCCCGAACAGTATGGCATCAAGGCCGCCATCTTCACCGACTTCGGCACGGAGGGCCTCCTGGATAAGCGGGACAAGACTAATCCGGACACGGGTTTACCCTTGGCGACGGTCGTGGATAATTTGTACTTCCGGGCCACGGCCGGTATCAGCATTTTCTGGAAATCGCCCATGGGTCCGTTACGCTTCGATTTCAGCCGAATCATCCGCAAAGACTACTATGACCGAACCGAGCTATTCAGGTTCTCCACGGCAACAACCTTCTAACTTTCATCGAGGCCTTAATTCTTATGAAAACCAGTCAACTGCTTACTTGCTCGGCGCTGCTCGCCGCGCTCGCGTTCTCTTCGACGGCCTCGGCGCAAGCCCGCCGCGTCGCCGCTCGCGCCGCCGCTCCGCCGCCGGTCGCGCAGGGTCCCGCCATTCCTGGCGTGTGCGTGCTGTCGGTCCAACAGGCGATCGCGACCTCCACGGTCGGCGGATACGTCCGTGATCGGATGAATCAGATCGTCGCCCAGGTGAAGGCGGAACTGCAGCCCGAGGATACGGCCATCGCCACCGATGGACGCGCGCTCGAAGCCAAGCGGACCACGCTGCCCGCCGCGAGCTTCCAGTCACAGGCCCAGGCGTTGCAGGCTCGGGTCAACGCCCTGCGCGAAAAGGCCGACCTGCGCCAGCGCGAGGTCCAGGCCACCGAGCAGAAGGCGCTCAACCGCATCGCCCAGGAACTGGATCCGATCGCGCGTCAGCTCTACGTTCAGCATCGCTGCAGCATCCTTCTCAACAAGGAAGCGGTGATGATCGCCAATCCGGAGATGGACATCACCAGCCAGGCCGTGGCGGCGCTGAACGGGCGCATCCAGCAATTCGCCTTCGAGCGCGAGCACCTGGACACTCCCGTGGCGAGCGGCCGCTAGCGGCCGACTGCCGATGGGGGCGATTCCGGACGCCCGGTTCTTCGAGACCCTGGCCCCGGCCTCCCTGGGAGAACTGGCCGCCCTGACCGGCGCCAAGCTCGTTCGCGGCGACGTCGAGACAAGAATCGCGGGGGTGGCGACACTCGCCGCCGCCTCGTCTGACAGCATCGCCTTCCTGACCGATCGGCGGCACGCGGCAAGTCTCGCCGCCAGCCAGGCCGGCGCCTGTTTCGTCACCGAAGCGCTGGCGGTCCACGCCGCGCGGGCATGCGCGTTGCTGGTGACGCCAGCGCCGCACGCCGCCTGGGCGGCGGCGGCGGACCGCCTGCACAACATCCGCGCGCATCCGGCCGGCGACCCGCCGATCCACCCGTCGGCGCGGATCGAGGATGGGGTCGAATTGGGCGACGGGGTCAGGGTCGGACCGGACGCCGCGATCGGCCGGGGAACGCGGCTGTCGGCGGGCGCCTCGATCGGCCCTGGCGTGGCCATGGGCCGTCACTGCTATGTCGGTCCCAACGCGGTCGTCGGCTTCGCCCTCATCGGCGATCGCGCGCGCATCCATGCCGGAGCGGTGATCGGCGAGGCCGGCTTTGGCGCGACCGTGGGCGCCCGGGGCGTGATCGACGTGCCGCAACTGGGCCGCGTCATCCTGCAGGACGGCGTGACCATCGGCGCCAACAGCTGCGTCGACCGCGGCGCCTATGAGGACACGGTGATCGGCGAGAACACCAAGATCGACAACCT
>JBOHLC010000327.1:0-42056 GCA_050729395.1 Caulobacteraceae bacterium | reverse complement strand
CGTCCGAGGGGATGGCGAAGCCGATGCCGATCGAGCCGCCCCATGGGGTGAAGATCTGCGAATTGACCCCGATCACCCGGCCGTAGATGTCGAAGGTCGGGCCGCCGGAGTTGCCGCGGTTGATCGGCGCGTCGATCTGGATGAAGTCGACGAAGCTGTCGCCGATGTCGCGGCCATAGGCCGAAACGATGCCGGCGGTGGCCGTGTTGCCAAGGCCGTAAGGGTTGCCGATGGCGATCACCCAGTCGCCGACGCGCGGCTTGGCCGAGTTCTCGAAGCTTACATAGGGGAAGTTGTGGCCTTCGACCTTGACCACGGCGAGGTCGGTCGCTTCGTCGCGGCCGACCACGGTTCCCTTCAGCGTCTTGCCGTCCTTGAGCACCACCTTGATTTCGTCGGCGTGGTCGACGACGTGGTTGTTGGTGACGATGTAGCCGTCAGGGGAGATGAAGAAGCCCGATCCAGCCGAAAGCTGCTTGGGCCCGAGTTGCGGGGCGCCGTCTCCGCCGCGCGGGACGCCTTGGTCGCCCTGGCCTTTGGGCACGATGTTGAACGGGAAGTTCTCGAAGCCGGGAATACCCTGCAGGCTGGTTACCGGCGCGCGCGAGGTGACGTCGATGGACACCACCGCCGGCGAGACCTTCGCGAAGATGTCGGCGAACGAAAGCGGCGCGCCGGGCGTCGACGGCAGGTCAGGCAGGGTCGAGGCATTGATGAGATGCCCGCCGAACGGCATCGCGGGCGGACGCATTCCGGCCCCCGCCATGGCGGCGGCGGCGATTCCGGCGCCGGCCAGGGCGCCGACGAAAACATGAGATCTGGTGACGGCCATGAATAGATTCCTCGGACGGCCCGCGAACGCACGGCGGGGCGGGCCATTAATCTAGTATCGCATGCCAAGGAGCGCGAGGGCTCTCAAGTTACGTTTCCGTTAGTCCGGAGGCGTTATTGGAGCGTAATTCGGGCGCGATGTTGTCTGAAGGCCGCGTCAAGGCGGCGAGGCTTGCTTCCTCCTCGGGCGACAACTCGCTCTGCGGCGCGGCTCGCGACCGCTCGCGAACGATCAGGAGCGCCAGGCCGGTAAGGGCGACGAGGAACGGTCCGCCCCACAAAAGCGCGTTGGTCCAAGTAAACGGAGGTCGGAAGAGGACGAAGTCGCCGTAGCGCGCGACCAGGAACGCGCGAACCTGGCCGTCTGATTCGCCTGAGGCGACCTGGCCGCGAATGACGCGGCGAAGGTCAGCCGCCAGCGGCGCGTCCGAGTCGTCGATCGATTCGCCCTGACAGACCAGACACCGGGTCTCGCGGAAGAGCGAACGCGCGCGCGCTTCCTGGGACGGGTTATGCAGACGGTCGGCTGGATCGTCCGCGGCGGCGAGGCAAAGCACGGCCCCGGCGACAGCTGCCCAGGTTTGGAGCTTCATTCGGCGGGCGCCAGGCGAGGAGCCGGCGCGGCGCGCCTGCGGCCAACCGCGATCCTGAGGCGTCGATCGGAGAGCGAAAGGGCGCCGCCGAGGGCCATCAGCAAGGGACCGAGCAGCAGCAGATGGACCCACGGATTGACATATGTGCGCACCAGCCAGGCGGAGGCGGCGCCGACCGCGCGGCGCTCGCCCAGGACCGTGTAGAGATCGTCCAGACCGTGCGGGCAGAGCGCGACCCTCGAGGTCGTCTCGCCGCCGACATCGTAGGTGCGCCGCGCCGGCGTCGCCAGGCAGGCCAGCCGTCCCGCGCCATCGGTGATGGTGATTGTCCCCTGTTCGGCGTCATAATTGGCGCCCGGCGTCACAGCGACGTTGTCCAGGCGCAGGTGGTAGGGTCCGAGGCTCATGCTCTCGCCCACGCGCAGCACCTGCGCCGCCTCCTGGCGAAACCCGGTCTCGAACGCCCCGCCCATGATGAAGACGCCAAGCCCGATGTGGGCCAAGGTCATGCCCCACGCACCGCGCGGCAGGGTTACGGCGCGACGCGCGCTCTCGCCAAGCGGCGCGCGGGCGAGATGCAGACGCCCGGCGGCCTCCGTGAGCGCGCCGGCGATCAACCAGACGCCGAAGGCCACGCCAACGCTGGCCAGCGCCTTCCTCGGACTGACCAGCAGGTAGACCAGGAGGCCGGCGGCCAGGGCGACGCCGGCCGCGGCCGTCAGTCTTTGCACGACGCCCCGCAGATCGCCGCGCTTCCAGGCCAGCATCGGGCCGGCCGGCAGGACGATGAAGGCCACGGCCATCAGCGGTCCGACCACGGTGTTGTAATACGGCCCGCCCACGCCACCCTCGTGACCGAACGCCTCCAGCACCAGCGGCCAGAGGGTGCCGACCAGGACCGCGCTGGTCACCGCCGCCAGGATGACGTTGTTGACCACCAGGGCGCTCTCGCGGCTGATTGGGGCGAATACCTGTGTGTCCTTCAGGCGCGGCGCGCGCCAGGCGAAAAGCGCGAAGCCCGAGCCGGCCGCGACTCCCAGCACGCCCAGAAGCACCAGGCCGCGCCTCGGATCGATGGCGAAGGCATGGACCGAGGTGAGCACGCCCGAGCGGACCAGAAACGCCCCCAGCATGGATAGTGTGAAGGCGCCAATGGCCAGGAACGCGGTCCAGGCGGCCAGCGCGCCGCGCTTCTCGGTGACGATGGACGAATGCAGCAGGGCCGTCGCCATCAGCCAGGGCATCAGGCTGGCGTTCTCGACCGGGTCCCAGAACCACCAACCGCCCCAGCCGAGTTCGTAATAGGCCCAGAAGGCGCCCAGGGTGATGCCGACGGTGAGCAGGCTCCAGGCGGCCAGGGCCCAAGGCCGAATCCAGCGCGCCCAGGCCGCGTCGACGCGGCCCTCGATCAGGGCGGCGAGGGCCAGGGAAAAGACCACCGACATGCCGACATAGCCGGCGTAGAGGAACGGCGGGTGGGCGGCCAGCGCCGGGTCCTGCAGAAGCGGGTTGAGGGATTTGCCCTCGACCGGCGGGTCGATCACACGCAGCAGCGGATTCGAGGCGAACACCATATAGCCGATGAAAAGCGCGCCCAGGCATCCCTGTACGCCGACAGTCAGCGACTTCAGGCCCCACGGCAGAGACCGCGTCAGGGCCACCGCCGCGCCGTAGAGCGTCAGCATGAAGCACCACAGGAGAATCGAGCCCTCGTGGCTGCCCCAGGCGCCGGCGATCTTGTAGATCAGCGGCTTCTCCGTGTGCGAATTGGCGGCCACGTTGGCCACCGAGAAATCCGAGGTGACGAACGCCCAGATGAGCGCGGCGTAGCCCAGGGCTATGGCGACGAAAGTGGCCAGCGCCGCGCCCTCGCCGCCGCCGGTCAGGGTCGCGTCGCGCCGCGCGCGGCCGGCGAACGACAGCCCCGCCTGGGCTAGCGAGGCGCAGAAGGCCAGGACCAGGGCGAAGGAGCCGAGTTCGGCGGTCAAGTCGGGCCGCCTCTGGCGTAGGACGGCTTGGCGCCGCCCCCGCGCCATTCGCCCTGCGCCTTGAGGGCATTGGTCAGCTCCCTCGGCATATAACGTTCGTCATGCTTGGCGAGGATGGTGGTGGCGACGAAGACGCCGGCCTTGTCGAACGCGCCCATTGCCACCACGCCCTGGCCCTCGCGGAAGAGATCAGGCAGGTCGCCGCGGTAGACCACCGGCGCGCTCGCGGTGTGGTCGGAGACGACGAAGCGCACGGACCCATCCGGCGACTTGGCCACCGAACCCATGGCCACCAGGCCGCCGAGCTGGATCGCCTGGCCGGTCGCGACATGGGCCGCGCGCGCCTGGGCCGGTGTGTAGAAATAGGAGATCGAGCCGCGCAGGCCGAACAGGGCGAGGCCCACTGCGAGCGCCAGGATCGGGGCGATGGCGGCTACCAGGGTCAGACGCCGTCGGGCGGTGCGGGATTTCGGCAACAGCGCCATCAGCGGCCATTCCCGTTCATCGGCGGCGTCCTGGCCGCTTGGGCGAGCGCGGCCAGTTCGTCCGGCTGCCTGGAATAGAGCGCGCGCGCCTCGTTCAGCGCCACGTCGCGGCTGGTCGTCTCGCCCAGAACCGCATAGGCCCGGACCAGGCGCACCCAGCCGTCGGGATCGTTTGGCTGGGCCTGGAGCTGGGCGGCAAGGCTGTCGACCATGCCGCGGATGGCGCTGTTGAGCTCGGCCGGCGGCGGATTGGGCTGGCTGGATTCCTCCGCCGGCGGCAGGCGGCCGGTCTGGGCGACCTCGGCGATCTGAGCTTCCAGAGCGGCGCGGCGCGGATCGTTGGCCGGCAGGATGGCGAGCAGGCCGCGCCAGTCGGCAAGCCCGCCTGCGACATCGCCATCCTCGATCCTCGCCTTGGCCAGATAGTAGCGCGCGGCCGGCTGAGCCGGGTCGTCCTTCAGCGCGCGTTCGAACAGAGCGCGGGCGTCAGCGGTCAGGGCGCCGTTCTTCTGCAGCACCTTGACCTCGCCCAGCATGGCGGCGAGCGCGGCGTTATTCGGTTCGATGATCATCGCCCGGCGCAGCGCGTGTGCCGCGCCGTCGGCATCGCCAAGCCCGAGGTCCAGGCCCGCGAGCTTGCGCAGGGGCATGATATCGCACGGCCGCTCGTTGGCGATGACGTTCAGAGTGGCCGCCAGCGCCGCGGGTGGCGCGGTCTCGGGATGATCTCGCCAGCGGGCCAGGCGCGCGGCGAACGGCTGGTCGGGCATATTGGGCGAACCCACCTGGAAGTAGATGATCACGGCGGCGAGCGCCACGGCGGCGGAGACGACGAGGGGAATAAGAGGGCTTCCGCTGGCCCGGATCTGGAGCGCCGAACGGCCGGAAGCGGCGATCAGCCGACGGGCGGCTTCGGCGCGCACGCCGCGACGCTCGTCCGCGTCCAACAGATCGCGCTCGGCCAGCTCGTCGATCTCCTCGAGCGCCCGGCGATAGACGTCGATCTGCGGATCCGCCGCCCGCGCAACGGCGCCGCCCAGTGACGCGCGATGAAGAATGAGCGCCGCCGCGCCCGCCGCCAGAACCGCCGCCGCGACCCAGAAACCGATCATGGCGCTCTGTTACAGCAATTCGCGCCCTCTCCGCGAGGGGCGCGGACGGTCGGCGAGCCTGAGACCTGAGCATTAGGTAGCAAGTGGATCGGGAGAGCGTTCGTTCAGCGCTCCGCCCGGGGAAGGCTGATCGCGACTCGCAGGCCGCCGAGCTTGGATTCACCGAGCGTGATCGAGCCATCATAGGCGCGGGCCAGTTCATCGACGATGGAGAGGCCGAGGCCCGAGCCCGGAGCGCTCTCGTCGAGCCGCGCGCCCCGGCGCAGCACCGTCTCGCGCTGGTCGGCGGCCAGGCCCTCGCCATCGTCCTCGATCACCAGGACAAAGGCACGCCGGCGATCCGTGGCCACCGCGCAGCTCACCCGCACCCGGCTCCTGGCCCATTTGCAGGCGTTCTCCATGACGTTGCCGGCCATCTCCAGGAGATCCTGGCGCTCGCCCGTGAACATCACATTGTCGGCGCAGTCCATGTCGATGTGATTGATCTTGTCGTGGAAGATGCGTTCGAGCGCCCGGGCCAGCTCCTCGATCACCGGGGCAACGGCGGTGCGCTCGCCCAGGCCCTGGGTGCGCGCGGCGACGCGGGCGCGGCGGAGGTGGTGGTCGACCTGCTGGCTCATGATGCGCGCCTGGCGTCCGACAAGGTCGGCCAGATCGCCGCCCCGCTGGTCGGCCTCGGTCAGGATCACCGACAGGGGAGTCTTGAGGGCATGGGCGAGGTTGCCGACGTGGGTTCGCTGGCGCTCCACGACCTGCTGATTGTGCGCCACCAGGGCATTAAGTTCGCTGGCCAGGGGCTCCAGCTCGGTGGGATAGGCGCGTTCGAGACGCTCGCGCTTGCCGGTGCGCACATCGGCCACCTCGCGCCGCAAGGCGAACAGGGGCCGCAGGCCAACGCGCACCTGGACGATCACCGCCGCGATCAGGCCGACGCCCAGGATGCCCAAGGCCACGCCTATGGTGGTGACGAAAGTGCGCACGTCGCGGTTGACGGTGGTGCGGTCCTCTGCGGCCATGAACACCACGGGCGCGGCGTAGCCTTCCACCCGCACCTCCGAGGCGTCGACGCGCAGGGGCTTATCCAGCGGACCGGTGGCGTCGTAATAGAGGGACTTGCCCTGGGCGGCGGCCAGCGCGGCCGTGCCCTGCGGCGGCGGGGCCAGCGCCCGGTCCCACAACGAGCGCGACCTGGCCAGTGCCTTCAAGCCGCCCGCGCCGTCGGGCGTGGCGATCTCCCAGTATTCACCGGAATAGGCGCGTTGCTGGCGCGGATCCGACGGCGGCGGCGGGCTGATCGCGCCGCCCTCGACCGACGTTCCGGCCAGGAGACCGTCGACCGTCTCGCTGAGCTCGTCGTCGAAGCGAACGGTGGCCGAGTGGGTGAAGAACAGGGACAGGGAGACGCCCGCGCCCAGCAGCACGGCCAGGCTCCAGGCCGCCGCGAGCATGACCAAGCGCCTGACGAGCGAGGGCCCGCGCCCGCCCACCCGTTTGGGCGCTTTCACCCCTCGTTCGCCTCGCCCTCGAGCGCCACCAGCCGATAACCGAGCCCGCGCACGGTCTCGACCCGGTCCGGACCGATCTTCTTGCGCAGCCGGCCGACGAACACCTCGATGGTGTTGGAATCGCGGTCGAAGTCCTGGTCGTAGAGGTGCTCGACCAGTTCCGTGCGGCTGATCACGCGGCCTTGGTGCATGATCAGATAGTGCAGCATGCGGTATTCGAGGGAGGTGAGCCGGATAGGCTCGCCGCTGACCGAGGCGCGAGCCGCTCGCGGATCGAGGCGCAGCGCGCCACAGGTCAGGCTCGGCGCGGCGTGGCCCGCCGAGCGGCGGAGCAGGGCGCGCAGCCTGGCCAGCAGCTCCTCGGTGTGGAACGGCTTGGTCAGATAGTCGTCGGCTCCGGCGTCGAAACCGGCCACCTTCTCGCTCCATGAGCCGCGCGCGGTAAGGATCAGAACCGGGCTGGCGATGTGGATGCGCCGCCAACCTTCCAGCACCGAGGCGCCGTCGACCTTGGGCAAGCCGAGGTCGAGCACAATGGCGTCATAGGGTTCGGTTTCGCCGAGGAAGGCGGCTTCCTCTCCGTCGGCCGCGTGGTCGACGGCATAGCCGGCGTCCGCCAGGGCCAGCTTGAGCTGGCGCGAAAGGTCCGGATCATCCTCGACAAGCAGGATGCGCACGCCTCTTCCCCCTTATCGGCCCGAAAGAATGGCGCCGGTCGCGGCGTCGACATAATAGTCGATCCTGCGCCCGCGCGCGGTCATCCAGCGCACGCGGTAGACAAGTCGCGGACCCAAGTACTCAAGCCCCGCGTCGAGCTGCCGCCCCGGCGTGATGTGGCGGATGTTGCCGATCACCCGGCCGAGTGGCGCGAGCTGGCCATGACGCACGCCCTGGCGCAGGAACTCCTCCTGGTCGCGCCAGCGGCCGCCCATCGCTTGGCCGCGGTATGGCGATCCATACGGTCCGTAGGCCGGTGGCGGGTAGGGGCGTGGCCCGTAGGGGACCGGCGCATAATGGGGGCCGCCATAGGCGGGGCCGCCGCGGGTGAATTCGCCGCCGTGGGCGTAGCGGGGCGCGCCGAAGAACCCGTGGCCCATGCCGCCGGGACGACCGCCGCCGCGGCCTCTGTGCTCCTGAGCGTGGGAGGCGAACGCCATGGCCAGGGCGGCCAGCGCCAGTATGGTGCGCGCGATTCTCACCTGGCGTGTCTTAGAGCGGTCGGCCTGAACGGGGTCTGAACGCGTCCTTATTGCACGGACCTTGCCCTGGGCCCAACGCGCCCGACGATTTCAGCCGCGCTGGCGCGGCGTATAGGGTCGATCGCGCCGCCAGTCCTCGGCAAAGCGTTCCAGCGCCGGGTCGAGAGGGTCCGGCAAGGTGACCACGAGCCTGGCCAGCAGATCGCCGCGTCGGCCCTGACCGTTGGCCAGCCCGCGCTTGCGCAGCCGCAGCATCGATCCGGAATTCGACCCCTTGGGCACGTTGAGGGTGACGGGCCCATCCGGCGTCGGCGCCTGGACCTTGCCGCCGAGGATCGCGTCGGGCACCGAGATCGGCAGATCCATGACCAGGGTATCGCCCTCGCGGCGGAATCTAGGATGCGGCCGGATAACGATCTCGATCAGCGCGTCGCCCGGTCCGGCGCGTCCGGGCGAGCCCTGCCCCTTGAGCCTCAACACCTGGCCATCGCTCGCCCCCACCGGGATGGTCACATCCAGCGTGCGCCCGTCGCTGAAGACGATGCGCTTGCGCGCGCCCTGGATCGCCTCTTCCAGATCGATCTCCAGCCTGGCGCGGACATCCGCCCCGCGCGAAGCGAAGCCGCCGCGCCGCCCGGCGCCGCCAAAGATGCCGCCCAGGATGTCCTCGAGGTCGATGTTCTCGAACTCGGCTCCGCGCGGCCCGCCGCCCTGGCCGAAGGGATGGCCGCTGAAGCCGCGCATGGTCTCGTGACCGTCCGCGTCTATTTCCCCGGCGTCGAACTTGCGCCGCTTCTCGGGATCGCCCAGCAGGTCGAAAGCGGCGCTGAGACGCTTGAACTTCTCCTCCGACGATTTGTCGCCCTTGTTGGCGTCGGGGTGGTGCTGCTTGGCGAGCTTGCGGAAGGCCTTGCGGATTTCATCCGCGCTGGCCCCCCGCGCCACCCCAAGTTCCTTGTACGGATCCTGCGCCAAACGTTTATTTTCCTTATGAGCCGCCTAACCGGGGTCTGAGTTAGACGCTCCGCGCGGCCGCGCAAGCCTTTGCCGTCCGCGCTCCGCCAGGAGATCGGGCGCCATGTAGGCGAGCGCGTCGTCTGGATCGGCGAGGTCGGCCTCACTCACCGTCTGGCCGCGGATGGAGACGCCGGCGGCGTGTACGCTTTCCGGATCGCCGCTGACCAGCGGATGCCAGTCGGTCAGTCCCCGGCCCTCGGCGAGCCGGCGGTAGGCGCAGCTCTTCGGCATCCATTTCAGTGTCGAGACATTGCCGGGCGTGAGCTTGATGCAGTCCGGCACGCTCTGGCGCCGGTGTTCGTAGTCCCGGCAGCGGCACGCCTGACCATCGAACAGGCGGCAGGCGACCCGCGTCGGCGTCACCTCGCCGGTGTCCTCGTCCTCGAAGCGGACCAGGCAACAGAGGCCGCAACCGTCGCACAGGCTCTCCCACTCGGCGGCGGACATTTCCGCCAGCGATTTGGCCTGCCAAAAGGGTCTCGCCGACATCACCCGCCTGTCCTAAACCCTCTCGCTCGCCGCCGGTAGCGCCACGCCAAAGGATCACCACACGCAATGGCCCCTCCGGTCCTCGCCCTGCGCGACGTGCGCCTCGCCGACGGACCTCGGATGCTGTTCGACGGCGTCGACATCGCTCTGGAACGGCGCGCCCGCGCCTGCCTCGTCGGCCGCAACGGGGCCGGCAAGTCGACCCTGCTGCGCATGCTACAGGGCCAGATCGCGCCGGACGACGGCGATCGGATCGTCTCCCCGGGCCTCAGGATCGCCCTCGTGGCCCAGGAGCCGACGATCGAGGGCGAGACGCTGGAGGCCTGGGCGACGGCCGGCGGCGCGCCGTTGCATCTGGCGCGCGCGGCGCTGGAATCGTTCGAGCTCGATCCCGCGCGGCCGACCTCGGGTCTCTCCGGCGGGGAGGTCAGGCGCGCGGCGCTGGCCAGGGCCTTCGCCGAGGCGCCGGACGTGTTGTTGCTGGACGAGCCGACCAATCACCTCGACATCCTGGCCATCGAGGCGCTCGAGGCGCGGCTCGCGCGGGTGCGGGCCGCGATCCTTGTCGTCAGCCACGACCGCGCTTTCCTCGAGCGCGTGAGCGACCGTTGCTTCTGGCTGGAAGGCGCGCGGGTGCGGCGTCTGGATGCGCCGTTCGCCAAGTTCGAGGCCTGGGCCGAAGATCTCGTCGCCGCCGAGGCGGAAGCGGACCGGCGCCTGGCCAAGGCGGTGGAACGCGACGAGCGTTGGCTGGCTTTCGGGGTTACCGGCCGGCGGGCCCGCAACGAGGGCCGCCGGCGGCGGCTGGGTGCCCTCAGAGCCGAAAAGTCGCGGCGGATGGCCCTGGCCGGCGGCGAGGTGAAGCTTGCCACCGCCGCCGCCCCGCGCTCTGGCCGTCTGGTGATCGAGGCGAAGAACCTCGCCAAGGGATTTGCGACGCGACAACTCATACGCGGCTTTTCCACGCGCATACAGCGTGGCGAGAAGGTCGCCATCGTTGGCCCAAACGGCGGCGGCAAGACCACGCTGGTCGATCTGCTGCTCGGCCGGATGGCGCCGGACGCGGGCGAGGTGAGGCTCGGGTCGGGCCTTGAGATCGCCCATGTCAGTCAGGACCGCGCGGAACTCGACGCCGACAAGAGTCTCGCCGAAATCCTGACACCCGTCGGCGGCGATCAGATCATGGTCCAGGGAAAGCCCCGGCACGTGGCCGGCTATGCGGCCGACTTCCTGTTCCGCCCCGACCAGCTGCGCCAGCCCGTGCGCAGCCTCTCCGGCGGCGAGCGCAATCGGCTGTTGCTGGCCAAGGCCCTGGCGACGCCCAGCAATCTGCTGGTTCTGGACGAGCCGACCAACGACCTCGACATGGAGACCCTGACCATGCTCGAGGAGCGCCTGGCCGATTACGATGGAACCCTGATCCTGGTCAGTCACGACCGCGACTTCATCGAGCGGCTGGCAACTTCGACCATCGCTCTCGACGGGGCCGGAAACGTTGTCGAGACGCCGGGCGGCTGGCGCGATTTCGTCTGGCAGAATCCAGGGTTCTTCGATCGGCTGGCCCCCGCGCCGCCGACGAAGGCCGCCCCGCCGCGTCCGCGCCCGGTCGGCGACAAGCTTTCCTATCGCGACCAGCGCCAGCTCGCCGAACTGGAAGCCGAGCTGCCACGCCTGGCCGAGCTGATCGCCGCCCTGGAGCGGCGTCTTGCCGATCAGACGCTTTACGCTCGCGACAGGGCGGCCTTTGACACGGCGACGCGCGACCTCGCCACGACCAGGCACGCGCTCGTCGAGGCGGAGAACGCCTGGCTGGAACTGGAAGCGCGCCGCGAAGCGCTTGGCGCTGGCCAAGGCGCGGCCTAACCTCGATCCGGTGCGCGGGGGAGCGATGAAGACAGGCCTGATATTCGCCCTCGCCGCGGGCCTGCTGGTGACGGCCTGTTCGCGGCCGAGCGCGCCGGGAGCGGCGAACGGCAAGACGAGCATCCGCTTCGCCACCGACTGGCGGGCCGAGGCGGAGCAGGGCGGATTTTACGAGGCCCTGGCCGATGGCGAATACGCCAGGCGGGGCCTCGAGGTGACCATCGTCCCGGGCGGTCCGGGGGTGAACGTGCCGCAGCTCGTGGCCTCGGGCGCGGTGGAGATGGGCGTCGGCTCGAACAGCTTCATCGTCATGAACCTCGCCGCCCAGCACGTGCCAGTGCGCGCGGTGGCAGCCTTCATGCAGAAGGACCCGCAGGTGCTCATCGCTCACCCGGACGCCGGCATCCGCTCGCTGGCCGACATGAGGGGCCATCCGATCTTCCTGTCGGACGCCTCGGTCACCGCCTTCTGGCCATGGCTCAAGGCCAAGTACGGCTTCACCGACGACCAGGTGCGCAAATACACCTTCAACAACGGACCGTTTCTGGCCAACAAGCAGACGGTGCAGGAAGGCTATGTAACAAGCGAGCCCTATACGATCGAAAAGCAGGCCGGGGTGAAGCCGCTGGTCTTCCTGCTTGCCGACGAGGGCTACCCTGGCTACGCCGGCATGGTTATCGCGCCGGACGGCCTGATCGCCGCCAACCCGGCCGCCGTGCGCGCCTTCGTGGCCGCCAGCGCCGCCGGCTGGCGCGACTATCTGCATGGCGACTCGGCGCCCGGCGACAAGCTGATCCTAAAGGACAATCCGGAGATGACCGAGGATGTGCTTGTCCATGCCCGGGAGAAGATGCGCGCGTATGGCATCGTCGATTCCGGCGACGCGGCCAGCGCTGGACCCGGGGCGATGACCGATGCGCGTTGGGCGCGGTTTTTCGCCATGGCCGCGAGCGAAAGGCTCTATCCGAAGACCCTGGACTACCGGCGCGCCTACACCCTGGCCTTCCTGCCCAAGACGCCGTGACTCTGGCCAGGCTCGCAGGCGTCGAGGTCGTCTATCCCGGCCGGGGCAGGGCGCTGGGGCCCTTCGACCTGGCCCTGGAGGCCGGAGAAATCGTCGCCCTCGTCGGGCCGTCGGGCTGCGGCAAGTCGACGGCCCTGCGCCTGCTTGCCGGACTTGAAGCGCCGACAAGGGGCGCGGTGACGCGGACGCCGGGCCGAGGCGAGACCTCGGTCGTGTTCCAGGCGCCGACCCTCGCCCCCTGGCTATCGACGGCGGCCAACGTCGCCCTGCCGCTCGAGCTCGCCGGCGTCGCCCGCGCCGCGGCGCGATCACGCGCGCATCAGGCCCTGGAGCAGGTCGGCCTTGGCGACGCCCTTAGCGCGCGACCAGCCCAGCTTTCCGGCGGCATGGCCATGCGCGCCGCGCTCGCCCGCGCCCTCGTCACCCATCCCCGCCTCTTGCTGCTCGACGAGCCTTTCGCGGCCCTGGACGAGATCACCCGCCGCCAGATCGCCGACGACCTCCTGGCCATCTGGGCCGAGGCGCGGCCGGCGATCGTGTTCGTGACCCACAATGTCGAGGAGGCGGTCTACATGGCCGGGCGGGTGGTGGTCATGACGTCCGGTCCCGGACAAGTCGCGGGCGAGACCCTTGTCGACGGGCCGACGCCGCGCCCCGCCGGCTTCCGCGCCACGCCTGCCTTCCGCGCCGCCGCCGAGGCCATTTCCGAGCGGCTGGCCAGGGCCATGGGCCGCGCGGCGTGATGCGCGTGCTCGCCCCGGCCGCGCTGATCGCCGCGATCCTCGTCGTGTGGGAGGCGGCGGTGCGACTCCTGAACGTCCCGAGCTACATCCTGCCGCCGCCGAGCGCGATCTTCGGCTCCCTGGCCGCCAATGCGCCGCTGCTCGCGCTCTCGGCCTGGCGCACGCTGGAGATGGCGCTCCTGGCGCTCGTCGCGGCGATGATCTTCGCTGGCCTACTGGCCCTTATCGTCAGCCTCAGTCCCACGCTCGACCGCGCCGTTCGGCCGCTCGCAGTCACCCTGCAGGTGACGCCGGTCGTAGCCATCGCCCCGCTGTTCGTTATCTGGGCCGGCGTTGAGCACCCGGAGCGGGCGGTGATCGCGCTCGCGGCCATCGTCGCCTTCTTCCCGATCTTCTCTGGCGCGGCCGGTGGCCTGGCCTCGGCCGACCCCGATCTCGAGCGCCTGTTCGACCTTTACGGCGCGCGCCCGCTTCAGCGCCTGATGCGCTTGCGGCTCCCCTCGGCCGTGCCGTTCATCGTCGAGGGCTGCAAGGTCGCCGCGGGTCTGGCCATCATCGGCGCGGTGGTCGCGGAGTTCGTCGCCGGCAGTGGCGGGGAGCAGGGCCTGGCGTGGCGCATCCTGGAAGCAGGTAATCGCCTGGAGACGGCGAAGATGTTCGCGGCCATCCTTGCCCTGGCTCTGATGGCGGCGGCCGTGCATTTCCTCTTCCAGTGGCTGGAGCGGCGCGCGCTGGTCTGGTGGCGCGGGCGCTAGCCGAGCACCGCGGCTAGGTCCGCCTCGGAGGCGACGCGCCAGGCGCCGGGCGCCAGGTTCTCCGGCAACTCGAGTCCGCCGATCGCCTCGCGGTGCAGGGCGGCGACATGGTTGCCGACGGCGGCGAACATGCGGCGCACCTGGTGATAACGCCCTTCAGTGATTGTCAGCCGGGCCGTCGTCGGCGAGATGGTTGCGAGGTCCGCCGCCGCAACTGGCTTGGTCTCGCCATCCAGCAGCAGGGTCCCGGCGGCGAAAAGTGCGCCTTCCTGGCCGGTCAGCGGCCGGGCGAGCGTGGCGAGATAGCGCTTGGGCACGTGGCGCCTGGGCGAGATGATCTTGTGCAGCAGGGCGCCATCGTCGGTGAGGAGGAGCAGGCCGCTGGTCTCCGCGTCCAGCCGCCCGATCGTGGAGAGGGCCGGCGTTCGCCGCCGCCAGCGTTCGGGCAACAGCTCGTAGACGCTGCGCCCAGCCTCGCGATGGGAGCACACAACGCCAACCGGCTTGTGGAGGACGAGGGTCAGCGGGAACGGCGGGTCCAACGGCTCGCGGTTCACCTGCATGCGCGCCGCCAGGTCGGGGGCGGCGTCGAGGTGAATCGAGGGATCGCGCAGAATCGCGCCATCCAGCCACACCGCGCCGGCGGCGATCAGGCCGTGGACCTCGCGCCGGGAGCCATAGCCGAGATTGGCCAGGAGCCGATCGAGTCTCACGCCCGCGCCTCCAGCACCTTGTAGCCGCCCTCGCGCGCGATCAGCCGCGTCTCGCCGAAGCTGGCCGCCAGGAGGCGCTCGTAGGGCAGGGCGACGTTGGCCACGAGGCGCAGAATCCCGCCATCCTTGAGCATCTCCCGAGCGGCCGCGACGAAGGCTTCCCCGAGCTGGCGGTCTTCGATGCCGCCGTCATGGAAAGGCGGGTTCATGACGATGAAGTCGAGCCCGGAGACGCCCTCCGGGGGGCGGCGCAGATCGTGTTGCAGAAAGCGGGCGCGCGGATCGGCGATGTTGCGCCGCGCCGCCTCGATGGCTCTTCGGTCGATGTCGATCAGCGCCAGTTCCGTCACCGCGTCCGACGCAAGAACCTGCCGCGCGAGGACGCCCACGCCGCAGCCGAGATCGGCGCCTCGACCCGCTGGCGCCCACGGCTGGGCCATGAGAAGGGCGCTCCCCGGATCGAGCCGGTCCCAGGAAAACACACCGGGCTGCGAGATGAGACCCAGCGCCGGAACGAACCGCGGCCCGCCCTCCGCGATGGCCGCCTCCAGGCCGACGGGCGCGTGCGGGCGCGCGCAGCGACAGATGCGGTGATGACGCCGGGCGTCCTCGCGGGTTTCGCAGCCGAAGACCTTCAGCTCTTTGGTCAGGCGCGCGCCGCCCATGTCCTTGCGCGCCAGCGCGATGAGTTCCCCGCCAGCCACGAGGGCGCGAAGGCCGTGCGCCAGGACATACCGACGCTCGAATGTCCCCGGCGGCGCAAGGATTGTCATGCGGGAAAGCGAGCCGTCCGCGAGGTCCTCGATCGGCATCGCGCCGACTATGAGGGGCGAGACCTGGACAGCGTCCGCGGCTGCCCGCGCCAGGATCGCCGGCGGCGCGCCGTAGACGGCTTCGCGGCCGCTCACCCCCGCTCCCGGGTCCGCTCGAACATGACCTCGGGAAAACGCTCGGCGACATAGCCGATCTCCCAGGCCGACTTGGCCAGGAACACCGGCGCGCCGTCGATGTCGCTGGCCATGGCCGAGCCGTACTTGGACGCGAAGTCGTCCAGCGCGGCCTTGTCCGCGCCCAGCCAGCGGGCCTCGGCGTAGGGCGCCGGCTCGAACACCACGTCGAGAGCGTATTCGCCGCCCAGGCGATCGGCCATGACCTCGAACTGCAGCTGTCCGACGGCGCCGACGACGAAGTCCGACCCGATCCGGGGCCGGAAGAGCTGGGTCACGCCTTCCTCGGCCAGGCCCTCGAGCGCCTTCTTCAGGTGCTTGGCCTTGAGGGGATCGGTGACGCGCACGCGGCGCAGGATTTCGGGAGCGAAGTTGGGCAGTCCGGCGAAACGCAAGGCGCCGCTCTGCGACAAGGAATCACCGACCCGCAGCACGCCGTGATTGGGAATGCCTAGGACGTCGCCGGCGTAGGCTTCCTCGGCCAGTTCGCGGTCGGAGGCGAAGAACAGGATCGGCGCGTTGACACTGATCTGACGGCCGGTGTTCTCAATCTTCAGCTTCATGCCGCGCGCAAAACGGCCCGAGGTCAGGCGGACGAAGGCGACGCGGTCGCGGTGGTTGGGATCCATGTTGGCCTGGATCTTGAACACGAAGCCCGAGACCTCGTCGTCGCCCGGAGCCACATGGGTCTCCTCGCCGGCGCGGCGGGCGGCGACCATGGCCGGTGGCGGGGCATAGGCGCCGATGGTCTCCAGCAGCTCCTCGACGCCGAACCGGCGCAGGGCCGATCCAAACAGCACCGGGGTGAGATGCCCCTCGCGAAAGCTCAGGGGGTCGAAGGGCTTGGTAGCCTCGCGGATCAGCAAGGCCCCTTCCTCGGCTTCCTCGCGCTCGTCCGGCTCCAGGAATGCGCCGAGGGCGTTCGAACCCATGGCCATCGGCGGGCCGTGCGCCTCGGCATGGCGGCGGAAGGGCAGGAAGCGGTCGTGGCGCAGGTCGACCACGCCCTTGAATCGCGCGCCCGAACCGGTCGGCCAGGTCAGCGGCGCGGGATCGAGCGCCAGCTTCTCGCCGATCTCGTCCAGCAGGGCGATGGGGTCGAGGGCCTCGCGGTCCATCTTGTTGATGAAGGTGATGATCGGAATATCGCGCAGGCGGCAGACCTCGAACAGCTTCAGCGTCTGCGGCTCGATGCCCTTGGCCGCGTCCAGCACCATGATCGCCGTGTCGGCCGCGGTGAGCGTGCGATAGGTGTCCTCGGAGAAGTCCTCGTGGCCGGGCGTGTCCAGCAGATTGAACATCAGCCCGTCGTGGTCGAAGGTCATGGCGCTGGCCGACACCGAGATGCCGCGCTCGCGCTCGATCTTCATCCAGTCCGAACGCGTGCGCCGTTGCTCGCCCCTGGCGCGCACCGCCCCGGCGGCGCGAATCGCCCCGCCGGCCAGAAGCAGGTTCTCCGTCAGCGTGGTCTTGCCCGCGTCCGGATGGCTGATGATGGCGAAGGTCCGCCGGCGGGCGGCTTCGAGGGCCGGAGAATTGGACATGGGGGCGGCGCTTAGCGCGTCGGCGGGGGCTGGCGCAATGAGGCGCGCGTGCGATTATGTCTAGACATAAGGTAAGGCGCGGGCCGATCTCTACTTTTCGACCCGCTCGGTCAGGAAGCGAGCGCCGTCGGCGTCCTCGATCTCCACCACCCAGATGTCTGGATCGATGCGCGCGGCGCGGTCGATATAGGCATCGATGTCGGACTCTTCATGGGAAAGGGTCGGCCGCATCCAGATCGGCTCGCCGTCCGCGTGGACCGCCTGCTCGTAGAGCGTGGCCTCTCTCCCTCGGCGGTCGAGGGTCTTGACCAGAACCGCGCCGGCGCGCGCGTCGCCCTTGCGGGCGATGGTGGCGAATGAACCGGCCAGCTCGACCCGGCGAACGAGGGCGTAGACCCACACATCGCTGCCGATCTCCATGTTTCAATCGCCGCCAAGTTCATGGCGGAGGCTGGCCAGGGGGCTCGGTTCATCCGGTGCGAGGTTCACTCGCCCACTATGGCGGCGTGGGCCGATGGTTGCCAGAGGGGGCGGGAAGGGCCAAATCGAGGCCATGGACCAAGCCCTGCGCGCGCCTATCGACGCCGCCGTCGACGAGTTCGCCGACGAGTTCGAACTCCTGGGTGACTGGGAGCAGCGCTATCGCCATCTGATCGATCTCGGGCACGGCCTCGAGCCGCTAACCGAGGCCGAGCACGGCGACGTCCACAAGGTTCGCGGCTGCGCCAGCCAGGTGTGGCTGATACCCTCGCGCGATGGAGCCGGCCGGCTCGCCTTCCGGGGCGATTCGGACGCCCACATCGTCCGGGGCCTGATCGCGGTGCTGCTCAGCCTGTACAATGACCGCACGGCCGATGAGATCCTGGCCTTCGACGCGCGCGCCGCCTTCGAGCGCCTGGGCCTTACGGGCGCCCTGTCGCGCCAGCGCTCGAATGGCCTCTTCTCCATGGTCGAACGCATTCGCCAGGAGGCTGGGGCCGCGGCCTAGGTTATTCCGGGCGCTGTACCTGCGCCTAAATGTCTTCCCGCGGCGTCTAAGATCGACTGGCACAGCCCCGCCGTGCGCGGATCGCCGACAAGTTCGGGGCCCATCTGGTTGCACACATAGCCTATGGCGATCCGCCCCTCCGGATCGGCGCAACCGAACGATCCGCCCCAGCCGCTGTGGCCGAATGTATCGGGGTTGGGGCCGTAGATGCCGGGCCGGTTGAGGGCCACACCCATGGCCCAGGCGTCGATGAAGCCCAAGAACTGGTCAACCCGGCCGTCGGCAGTCGCCGGCGCCGTCATCCGCGCGATCCCTTCAGGGGACAGGAGTCGCGCCCCCTCCAGCGCGCCGCCGCCGACCAGCGCCGCGTAGAGGCGCGCGAGGCCGAGCGCGCTCGCCTGGCCGTTGGCGGCCGGGATCTCGGCGGCGCGCCAGGCCCGGCGGTTGGGCGCCGTGGGCGACTGTGCGGGGTTGGTCAAGGCCATGAGGGCGGCGGGTGGAAGGTTCGGCGGCGCGGCCTGGCGCCGGGGCGCGACGATTTCGGCCACCCGATGTTCCTCGCTGTCCGGCAGCCCGACGTAGATGTCCGCGCCTATCGGGTCGGCGATCGCCTCGGCGATGAAGGCCCCGACCGAGCGTCCGTTCACCAGTCTTACGATCTCGCCGGCCAGCCAGCCGAAGGTCATGGCGTGATAGGAGGTCGCTTCGCCCGGCGTCCACGCTGGCGCCTGGCGCTCGAGCTTGTGGGCGCAGTCGGCGAAGTCGAACTGGTCTTCGAGGCTGGTCGGCTCGGCGAAGCCGGGCAGCCCGGCCTGGTGCGACAGGACCTGGGCGATCGTGACGCGATCCTTGCCGGCCTGGCCGAACTCGGGCCAGATTTTGATCACGCGATCTTCGTAATCGATGAGGCCCCGGTCCACGAGCACGGCCACGGCCGCCGCCACCACGCCCTTGGTCGCCGACCAGATGTTGACCAGCGTGTCGGACGTCCATGGCCGGGTCCGCGCGGCGTCGGCGAAGCCGCCCGACAGGTCGACGACCAGGCGCCCGTCGCGATAGGCGGCCAGGGCCGCCCCCAATTCCTGATAATCGCCGGGTCGATCGAAATTGGCCTCGAACGCGTCCCGCACGCCTTCGAAGCCAGGCGCGACAAAGCCCTGCACGCTCATGGTCTCGCCTTCAGTCCATGCACGAACAGATTGACCAGTTCGTGGGCCAAGGCCTGGTCGGCGCGCGGATCGGATGGATCGAACCATTTGGGCAGCCACTCGAACACGCCGGCGGCGAGCTGCGAAACGGCGTTGAAGTCGATCGGCCGCATGGCCCCATCCACCCGGGAGAGTTCGCCGAACTGCTGATAACGCTGCTGTACGGCGCGATTTCGCCTGAGCATCGCCCGGCGAGCGGCCGGCGGGAAAGCGGCGTGACCGACCAGCTGGACCAGGGGCGACAGCCCCGACGCCTGAGCCTGGACGAGGAGGTAGAGGCCGATGGTCGCCTTCTCGAGGCTCGTGCGGCCCAGACGGTCGGACGCAAGGGCGAAAGCGTCATATAGCTCGTTCGCGCGCTCCTGGCAGCGGACCACCAGCTCCGTCTTGTTGTCGAGGTAGTGGTAGAAGGCGCCTTTGGTGGCGCCCAGGGAACGAACCACGTCATCGAGCGAGGCGCCGTCGATCCCTCGCCGGTTGAACAGGGCCGACGCGGTCCTCAGAAGACGCTCGAGCTTGGCCCGCGCCACCTGTTCGCGGTCGAACGGATCGGGCGCCGGCGGGAAGAAGGCGCCGATGGCCACCGGCGGGACGAAGGTCCATTTCGGGTCGGCCGCCTCGCCATGGGCGAGCACGTCGACCAGGGCATCGATCGCCCGCGCACGGTGTCCGGCGTCCATGCCTTCGACCCATTCGGCCGAGAGGGGGATCCACGCAACCATGCCGATGAGGGCCTGGGCGATGATCTCGTCATCGCAGGGGCGCAGCTCGTCCATGGCTACGCCCATGCGGACGATGCCTCGCAGACTGTCGACATTGGCTTGGTGGGCGGCGGTAATGTCCGCCCGCTCGGCCCCTCTGAGGTAGCCCAGATCGCCGAGAACGGCCGTCGGGGCCCTCTCCGGATCCAGCGCGCGGCGGACGAAGGCTTCGATCTGGTCCGTGGCCCTGCCGCCGGCCGCCTCGGCGGCTTCGAGATCGCGCGCCATCACCTCGCAGCTTCGCCCGTACGCCTGGAAGACGAGATCGCTGCGGTCTCGCACGTAGTAATAGACGGCCGCGCGGGTCAGGCCCTTAGCGGCGGCGATGCGCGAGATCGAGGCGCGAGAAACGCCGCGCGCGTTGAATTCGCCGGCCGCCGCGTCCAGCAACGCGTCGCGCCGCGTGTCGCGATCGCCTCGATCCTCGCTCGCGATCAGGTCGGCGGCCATGTCGCCCGGTTGAAACACGAATTTGCCTTTCGAACCAGGATTGTGCGGATCGGTCCTTAGAGATACCAAAACGTTTGACGTATTGACAATGGTAAAAATCGATTGCACATCATCACATACTAAAACGTCAAATTAGCTCTGCGACGATCTGGGAGGGACAGGACATGAAGCACGGACGGCGATCGCGGCTAGCCGCCTTGGCCCTATCCGCGGCGGCCGGCACACTTCTCGCCGCCGGGGCGCGGGCCGCGCCGGATTCATCGAGCGACAATCCAAAGGCGACCTCCGTCGGCGAGATCATCGTCACCGCCGAGCGGCGGAGCGAGAACATCATGAAAGTGGGAGTCAATGTCACGGCGATCTCCGCCGCTCAGCTGCGCCAGTCGCGTGTCGTCGACGCCACCGACTTGGCGAGCCTCGTGCCCAACTTCGACGTCAAGACAAACGTTCCAGGCCTGCAGCAGATCATGACAGTGCGCGGCGTCGGTCTCGATGATTTCTCCTCGACCAATAATTCCAGTGTCGGTGTCTACGTCGACGACGTGTTCCTGGCCTCGTTTGCCGAGATGGACTTCGGCATGTACGACCTGGCGCGCGTGGAGGTGCTGAAAGGCCCGCAGGGCACGCTGTATGGCCGCAACTCCACCGCCGGCGCGATCAACATCATCTCCGCGCCGCCGACTCTGGGACGGTTCTACGGCGACGCCACCGTCGGCTACGGCAATTACGAGACTTTCCAGGCCGACGGCGACGTCAACATCCCCCTCGGTCAGACGGCGGCTTTGCGCCTGTCGGCCCAGACCGACCAGCAGGAACGCGGCTACTGGTTCAGCACCGTGCTCAACCGCGACCTCGGGCGGCAAAACGTCTTTCGCGAGCGCGGCCAACTGCTCTGGGAGCCGACATCGAAGCTGAGGGTGCTGCTCAAACTCGAGGGCGAGGAGAACCATTCCGAGATCGGCGTGGGCAAGTTCTTCGGCACAATTCCCGTTCCAGGCTACGCCGGTTCGTGTCCCAACTTCGCCGCGCCGGCCAATTGCGTCGACTTCCTCGGCTACACCGACACCAACCCCAACCCATTCGTCGGCGCCTGGAACCATCTGGCGCCGCTGAAGACCGACGTCTTCAACGCCACGCTGCACGTCGACTACGACATGGGCTGGGCCAAGCTGACCTCGATAACCGGCTGGATCGATTTCAGCCGCGACTTCTACATCGACGCCGACGCCTCGCCGGCGGTGATCTCGGAGTTCGACCAGCACGACTACGTCAAGCAGTTCAGCCAGGAGTTCCGCCTCGACGGCCAAGTCGGCGGCGTGCAGTGGCTGGCCGGCGCCTACTATTCCTGGGATGCGGTGAAGTCGCGAACGCCCGGCTATCTGACTGACTTCCTGGGCGCCGATGTCTTCATCCACTCGGACCAGGTGACCCGGTCGGAAGCCGTCTTCGGTCAGGTGAAATGGCCATTGACGAGCACGCTCACACTGGTGACCGGCCTGCGCGGCACCCACGAGGAACGCTCATATGTCGGCGGTTCGATCTTTTACGTCGCGGGAACCGACACCCTCGACCCGTACTTCCCCGCGACATTCCTCCGCGACACGATCAGTGACACCAACCTCTCCTGGCACGTTGGCCTCAACTGGAATCCCGACGAGCGCAACCTGATCTACCTGAGCGCGGCGGAATCGACCAAGAGCGGCGGCTTCTTCAATGGCATCACGACAAGCTCGGCCGCCCTGGCCCCGTACAAGCCTGAGCATCTGACCGACATCGAGGTCGGCTGGAAGTCGCAGCTGTTCGGCCACGCCCTGATGCTCGACACCAGCGTCTTCTACTACGATTACCATGACTACCAGGCGCAGACCTTTACCAGCGTCGGGCCGGTGGCCTTGATCAAGCTCGCCAACATCCACGAGGCGGAGCTTTACGGCGCCGACATCGGCCTCGACTGGGCGCCGCTCCAGGGGCTCAGTTTCCATGGCGGCGTGGGCCTGCTGCACTCGTGGCTCGGATCCTTCGCCTATGCGGCCACCTGCCCGACCTGCGCGCAGATCCAACCCTCGGGCAATAAGATGCCCGATGCGCCCGATGTCTCCTTCGACGGCGTGGTCCGCTACGAGCATCCGCTCACCGCCGATTTCGTCGGGGCGCTGCAGTTCAGCGCCCACTATGAGGACTTCAACTACAAGGAATCGCTCAACACGCCGTTCCTCTCCTCGCCGGCCGCGTTGATCATGGACGCGCGGGTCTCCCTGGCCACCGCCGACCGCAACTGGGAGATGGCGCTATGGGTCAAAAACCTCGCCAATCACCTCTATCCGATCCAGGTGGTCGACGATGGCGATTCCGTTGGCTACCGCATGTTCAACAATCCCCGCACCTACGGGATCACCTTGACGCACCACTTCCGATAGGCGCGCCCGTCAGGTCACGCGACGCAGCAGGGAGACGGCGGTGTCGAGCGTCAGTTCGTGGCGGGCGCGGAAATTGGCGTAGGCCTGGGCGGCGTCGGCGCGATCGCCGTTCAGATACCAGCGCGAGCCTTCCCAGGCGGCGAGGTTCTTGTACCAGGCCATCAGCCAGACGCGGGTGAGGCCCGGCGCGGGAGGCGCGAGGCTGCGCCAAAAACCGACGACACGAGTGTCGTGCACGTCCTCGAAATTGTCCCAGGCGGTGATCGAAAGCTCGCGGAAGCGCGGCCAGTCGGCATCGGCGATATCGAACCAGCGGTGGGAAAAGACGCCGTCCGTTTCGGGAAGGGTCTCACCTTCGACCGGCCTGGGATCGGCCTGCCAAATCTCCTGGCGGTCGACCTCGGCCCCGGCGGTTAGATCGCTTGCCCGCGCGGCGGTCTCGTCGGCGGCGGCGACGATCACGACGACATGGTTGGCGCTGAGGCCGATCTGCGAGGTGAAGACGCCGAAGACGCGCTCGCCCCCCGCCTCCAGGACCTCGCGCGCCAGGTCCCGCGCGCCGCGCGGCCGGGCGAGCAGTACATGATGTTGATAGAGGACCATGTGGACTCTCCGCGTCAGGCCGTCCGCCGTGCCGCCGCCACGCGCTCGTCGCGCAGCTGGGTGCGGCGCACCTTGCCGGCATCGTCGCGGATGGCGCCCTCGACGAACTCATAGCTCCTCGGCTGCTTGTAGCTGACCAGTCGCGTCCGCAGACGCTCGCGCAGCGCCGCCTCGGTGAGCCCCGGTCTCGGCTGGACGATGGCGTGGACGAGGGCGCCCAGATCCTCGTCTGGCAGGCCGATCACGGCGCTGGACTGCACCAGGGGATGCTCATCGAGGGCCGCCTCGATCTCCGCCGGATAGACGTTCGAGCCGCCGACCAGGATCATGTCGGCGCGCCGGTCGGCCAGGTAGAGATAGCCGTCTTCGTCGAAAGAGCCGATATCGCCGAGGGATTCCCAGCCGTCGGGCAGGGTGCGCGCCCGGGCGCCACGATAGCTGTAGCTTGGCGGCCAGCCCTCCGGCCGACGCATATAGACCTCGCCGATCTCGCCCGGCGGCAGGCGGTTCCCGTCGGCATCGAAGGCGGCCATCTCTCCGAACGCGACCTTGCCCACCGAGCCGCGATGCTCCAGCCACTCGGTTCCGCTGATGATGGTCACGGCCTGCGCTTCGGTGCCGGCATAGAGCTCCATGATCACCTCGGGACCGAGCCAGCCGATCCAGGCCTCCTTCAGCCACGGCGGGCAAGGCGCCGCCAGGTGCCAGACGGTCTTGAGGCTAGAGACGTCATATCTGGCCTTCACCTCGTCCGGCAGACGCCAGATGCGGCCCATCATCGTCGGCACCAGGTACATCCACGTCGCCTTGTGGCGATCGACCGCCTTGAGCGTCTCCTCGGCCTCGAAGCGCGGCAGGATGACGAGGTGCGCGCCCCGCTGCAGTCCGGCGAAGGAGGAGGTGAACGGGCCATTGTGATAGAGGGGCCCCGGCATGATCATCACGTCCTCGCCGCTCGTGCGATAGCCCCCGCTGCCACCGGGCATGGGCGTGTAGACGCCGGGACCGCCGGACAGGATCAGCTTGGGCCGGCCGGTCGAGCCGCCGGACGTGGGCGCCTTGTAGATCGGCGCGACGCGGTCCTCGAACGGGCTGTCGTCGGCGCCGAGCGCCAGCAGGCTGGCGATGTCGTGGCGACGCCTGGCGCTGTCGAAGCCCGCCTCGGCGATCAGGATCGGCGTCGCCGCCAGTTCCATCACCGCCTCGGCCTCGACCGGAGGCAGACGAAAGGAGATCGGTTGCGGCGTCGCGCCCACTTTCCACAGGCCGTAGCAGGCCTCGACGAAATCGACGCTGTTGGGCAGGCCCACGGTGACCAGGTCCCCGTGTTTCACCCCGGCGGCCTCGAGGCCGCGCGCGATGCGGTTGGTCCGCGCGTCAAGCTCCTTCCAGGTGATGGTGCGCGCCTGGTCGGTGACCGCCGGCCGCTCGCCCAGCTCGGCCGCCAGTTCAGTGAGGCGCCTGCCCAGGGAAATCGTCTCGTCGGCCATCGGCGCCTCTTCTCGTCAGCGGGGGATGCGCGGAGGTAGGGAACCGCCGACACCGTCTCAAGGTTTGTTTGACCAGCAGTGGGGGGCTTGCGCAACGGAGGCGAGCATGCCGCGCGGAGACAAATCCAAATACACCGACAAGCAGGAGAGGAAGGCCGACCATATCGCCGAGAGCTACGAGAGCCGAGGCGTGTCGGACAAGGAAGCCGAGCGCCGGGCCTGGGCGACCGTCAACAAGGATGACGCCGGCGGCAAGAAGAGCGGCTCAGGCCGCGGCAAGCACACCGGCCATCCGGCCGCGCGCGCCGGCGGCAAGAAGGGCGGCAAGGCTTCAGCCCATCGCAGCGCGGCGGATCGTTCGGCCTCGGCGCGCAAGGCCGCCGCGACGCGCAAACGCAACGCCGAGCACCACGCGTCGCATTAGAAAGCGCGCACTCCCTCCCCGCTGAGGGGAGGGAGGAACGAAATCGCCTATTTCGGGAAGTCGACCGAGGTCCAGATCTCGTCGGACACGAACGTGCGGTACTTGTCATAGCCGGCGGTGATCGCGGCTTCCTTATCCTTGCTGACCGCCGCGCGCCCCTCGGCCATCATCGCCAGGTCGCGCGTCTTGTCGGGCTCGAGGCTGGCCAACGAGGGGTAGTGAGTGATCAGGGCCACGTTGCCGCCCGCGTTGGAGTTCAGCTTCACGCTTACCTGATACCAGTCGATGATCCCGTGGCGCTTGGCCATCTCCTGACCCTTGACCCAATCCTTGGAGAGCCCGGTCAGATAGTCGTCGATGTGGTTGGGATCGACCTGGACCGTCACGACTTCAGTCGCGCCCTTGGTGGGCGTGTAGTCCGTGTACGGCTCGGCGGCCACTGTGGCGGCCAGACACAATCCGGCGCCCAGCGCGAGCGCACCCATAATTAGCTTCATCGAAAGTTCCCTCCTGCCCTAAGCGGGCCGCGTTCCCGTCGTCCCGGCTTCGGGACGGCTCCCCGATACGGGTGAGGCGACCCTGACAGGGGAGGGCCGCGACTTCAAGGCCACGCTTTGTTGGGCGTCGCCCCAGGCAGTGGGAATGGGCCGCTGAAAGTGCCAAGAAGCGGTCGGGCGAAACACGGGCATGTCATGAAGGTCCTGGTCACCGGCGGCGCGGGCTACATCGGCAGCCATGCCTGCAAGGCGCTCGCGGCCGCCGGCCACCGGCCCATCGTCTACGACAACTTCTCTCAGGGACACCGCTGGGCCGTCCGCTTTGGACCGTTGGAGGAGGGCGACGTCGGCGATCTCGCGCGGCTGGCCGAGGTCATGGCCACTCATCGCCCGGACGCGGTCATGCACTTCGCCGCCCTGATCAGCGTCGGCCAATCGATCGAGCAGCCTGAACTCTATTACCGGGTCAACGTCGGCGGGGCGGTGAACGTGCTCGCGGCCATGCGCGCGGCCGGCGTCCCGAGGTTCGTGTTCTCCAGCACGGGGACCGTTCACGGCCCGCCGCCGGCCCTGCCGATCCTCGAGGACATGCCGCACGCCGCCATCAGTCCCTACGGTCGGTCGAAGTCGATGGTCGAGCAGGTCCTGGCCGATTCCGCCGCCGCCTCGGGCCTCGCCTGCGTCGCCCTGCGCTATTTCAACGCCTGCGGGGCCGATCCGGAGGGCGAGCTCGGCGAGGCGCACCGGCCGGAAACGCACCTCATTCCCCTGACGCTGGCCGCGATCCGCGATGGGACCGAGTTCACCCTCAACGGCGAGGACTATCCGACCCCGGACGGCACATGCATCCGCGACTATATCCACGTCGCCGACCTCGCCCGAGCCCATGTGCTGGCGCTCGGCGCCCTGAAGCCCGGCTTCCGCGCCTACAATCTCGGCACGGGCGAGGGCTACAGCGTGCGCCAGATCCTGGACGTCGCCCGCGAAGTCACCGGGCGCGATGTGGCCTTGAGGATCGGCCCGCGCCGGCCAGGCGATCCGCCAGCCCTGTGGGCCGACCCGAGCCGCGCGGCGGCCGAACTCGGCTTCACGGCCGAGTGCTCGTCGCTGACCTCGATCGTCGAGACGGCCTGGAACTGGATTTCCCGCCCGCCGGCCTACACGGGCGAATGAACCTGCCCGCCTCTCTCCGCGCCGAGCGCGACCGGCTCAAAGCCTGGCTCCTCGACCGCGCCTTTCCGATCTGGTGGAACCCCGGCGCCGACCTGGAGCATGGCGGCTTCCATGACCGTCTGGATGCGGACGGCCGCCCGATCCCGGGCGCCAAGCGCGCGCGCGTCGCCGCCCGTCAGGTATTCGCCTATGCCGCCGCCGGCGAAATGGGCTGGAGCGGCCCATGGCGGGAGGCCATGGATCACGGTCTCGCGTTCCTGGAAGCCGGGCATCGCCGGGCGGACGGTCTCTACCGGTCTTACGCGCCGTCCGCCGACAGTGCGGTCGATCTCTACGACCAGGCGTTCGTGCTGCTCGCCTGGGCCAGCGCCGCGCGCCACGGCGACGCCGACGCGGGGGGACGCGCCCGCGCCTTGCTGGATCGCCTGCCGCGCGAAACCGCTGGCGGGTTCGCCTGCCTCGAGGGCGCCGGTCTCGACGCCAATCCCAACATGCACCTGTTCGAGGCCTCCCTGGCTTGGACCGGCATCGATCGTTCGGGACCGTGGCATGACGCCGCCTCGGGTCAGGCACGGCTGGCGCTGACGCGCCTCATCGATCCCGCGACCGGGGCGCAGAGCGAACTCTTCGGCGCCGGCTGGGCCGCTCCAGACGCAGGTGAGCGCGCCATCTGGCCCGGCCACCAGTTCGAATGGGCCTGGCTCTTGCTGCGCTGGAGTCTCAATTCGGGCGACTCGGCGGCCGTCGCGGCCGCTCTGCGACTGATCGAGGTCGGCGAGCGTTCGGGTGTCGATGCGGCGCGCCGCGTGGCCATCAACGCCCTCGACGGAAACCTCCGCGTAATCGACCCTGGCACGCGCCTGTGGCCGCAGACCGAGCGCCTGCGCGCCGCCCTGCTAGCCGGCGCTGTCACCGGCGATCCCGCGCTCTGGGACCGGGCGGCCGAGGCCGCGACGGCGCTATGGAAGTTCCTCGACGTGCCGACGCCGGGCCTGTGGCGCGACAGCCTGGAGGTTGACGGCCTGACCGCCCCGGCCAGTTCGCTTTACCACATCGTAGGCGCCGTGCTGGAGTTCGACCAGATCGCCGCAAGCTGAGCGCGGGCGGGCTTCGCCGGGGAGTCAGCCCGCCGCGAGGTTTGCTAAGAGGGCTCGACGAACGCTCTCGCGGTCTTCGTTCGCCAGCGCGCCCAGGCGCCTGACGATCAGGGCCTTGTCCAGCGTGAACAACTTGAAGCGTACGCGGCAGGCGACGGCGAGTCCGGCGGACCGCCAATTCCGCAGAATCACGTCGCTTGGCCAGTGGCTTTGCCGCGCGGCCGTGATCATCGTCAGGACCAGCTGATCGTGCGAGTCGTTGAACGCCTGAGTAGAAATCACCAGGGCTGGACGACGTTTCGAGCCGGTCTTGTCCGTGAATGGAAACGGCACGACCACGACATCGAACGGTTCAAAGGTCGCCCCAGGCATCCTCGTCCTCGCGACTGTTCCACTCCGTGAGCCTCTCAGCCACCCCGGCCAGATAGGCGTCATCGCCTTTCGGCAGCTTGCGCAAGACGACCCGCTCGTCCTCGACCACCAAGGTCATCAGGTCGCCAGGCGCCAGATGGGCAGCGAGACGGATCTTCTTCGGTATGGTCATCTGCCCCTTGGACGAGATGCGCGCGATATCCATTGTTTCCGCCAATTCAGAATTTCTTACATTCTAGATTCGAGACCTAGAAATGGCCTGAGGCCATGTCAAGCAGCGTCGATCGTCGAGGCGAACGCCTAAATTTCGCCGGAGGCGGGAGGCGTGGGTTCACGCGATCCCGGCGTGCAGAAAGTCGTGCATGCCCACGACGCCCACGGGAACGCCGTCCTCGCAGGCGATGAGCAGCTGGATCGGGCTGGCGCGCTCGGTCATCAGGCGCAAGGCTTCGGTGGCCAGCAGGCGCGGGTCGACGGTCACCGGCGAGCGGGTCATATGGCCGGCCATCGGCGCGGCCAGGTCGGCCGTCGGCAGGGCGCGGCGCAGATCGCCGTCGGTGAACACGCCCACCAGCGCGCCGGCGCCGTCGACCACGGCCACCCCGCCGTAGCGCTTGCGGGTCATCTCGACGATGGCTTCTGACAGGCTGACGCTCTCGGCGACGAGCGGCACGGCCTCGCCCTTGGCCATCAGATCGCCGACCGTGACCAACTGCGCGCCAAGATTGCCGCCCGGATGGAAGTTGCGGAAGTCGTCGGCGGAAAAGCCGCGCGCTTCTAAGAGCGCCACGGCCAGGGCGTCGCCGAAGGCCATCTGCATGGTGGTCGAGGTGGTCGGCGCGCGGGTGTTCTCGCACGCCTCGGCCGCCTTGGGCAGGACCAAGGGGATGTCGGCCGCTCGGGCGAGCGCGCTTGCCCCCTCGGACGTAACCGCAAGCAGCGGCAGGGCGAAGCGCTTGCAATAGTGGATGACATCTTTCAGCTCCGGCGTCTCGCCCGACCAGGAAAGGGCCAGCACCACGTCGCCGCGCGCCACCATGCCGAGGTCGCCGTGACTGGCCTCGGCCGGATGCAGATAGAAAGCCGGTGCGCCGGTCGAGGCGAGGGTGGCGGCGATCTTGCGCGCCACGTGGCCGCTCTTGCCGATGCCGCAGACGACAACCCGGCCCTCGGCGGCCTTGATCTGGGCCACCGCGGCTTCGAAATCGGCGTGGAGATCGCCCTGGAGCGCGCTCGCCAAGGCCTCGAGGCCGGCGATCTCGGCCGCCACCGTGCGCACGGCGGAGCGGACATGATCGTCGCTGATCGGTATCGTCTTTGGCGTCGCCGACAACTTCCGATTTCCTTTCGCCCGCGAAGGGCGCGATCCTAGGCTGTAGGGCAGACGGGCGGAAGCTTCGATGAGCAGCAGGCGAGCGGCGGTGATCCTCGACCGCGACGGCGTGCTCAACGTCGACCATGGTTACGTGGGAGCGATAGACCGCCTCGAGTGGATCCCGGGCGCCAAGCGGGCCGTCCGCCGGATGAACGAGGCGGGGCTGCTCGTCGTCGTGGCCACCAATCAGTCAGGTGTGGCCCGTGGCTTGTTCGATCTGGCCGCGGTGGAAGCGCTGCACGAGCAGATGCGGGCCGATCTTGCGGTGGAGGGCGCGCGTATCGACGCCTTCTACGTTTGTCCGTTCCTCGCCGACGCGCCGGTCGCCGCCTTCGCCCACCCCGACCATCCCGACCGCAAGCCCAATCCCGGCATGATCCTGCGCGCCCTGGCCGACTGGTCGATCGATCCCGAACGCGCCTTGCTCATCGGCGATAGCGAGCGCGACCTGGAGGCGGCCCGCCGCGCCGGGATCAGGAGCGCGTTGTTTCCCGGAGGCGACCTCGATCAATTCGTCGCCAGCCTCGTCTTACCGAAATGATGCGATACAGCTTTTGTCTCGCGCCCGCGGAAGCGTCAGCCTAAGGCGCGCGCCCCATGATCCCGTTCATCGACCTCGCCGCGCAGCAGGCGCGCATCCGGCCCGCGCTCGACGCCGCCGTCGCCCGGGTGCTCGCCCACGGCGCCTATGTCATGGGCTCGGAGGTCGCGGCGTTCGAGAAGGCCCTGGCTGCGTTCTGCGGCGCCAAACTCGCCCTTTCCTGCGCCAACGGCACCGACGCGCTCGCCCTGCCGTTGATGGCCTGGGGCGTCGGCCCCGGCGACGCGGTCTTCTGCCCGTCCTTCACCTTCGCCGCGACGCCGGAGATCGTGCCCTGGACCGGGGCGACGCCGGTATTCGTCGACATCCGGCCCGACACCTATTGCCTCGATCCGGTCCACCTCGAGGCGGCCGTCGAAGCGGTGACGGCGGAAGGCAAGTTCACGCCACGAGCGGCGATTGCCGTCGATCTCTTCGGCCACCCGGCGGACTATCCGCGCATCGCCGAAATCTGCCGCCGGCATGGGCTGAAACTGATCGCCGATTCGGCCCAGGGCTTCGGCTGCACCCTTGAAGGCCGGCATCCGATCCACTGGGCGGACGCGGTTTCGACCAGCTTCTTTCCGGCCAAGCCGCTCGGCTGCTACGGCGACGGCGGCGCGGTGCTGACGAATGACGCGGCTCTATGGGAGCGGATGGATTCCCTGCGCGTCCACGGCAAGGCGACGGCGGCGGACGGGGCGGACGGCGGCTTCGCCCACGATCCGAAATATCTCAACGCGCGCATCGGCATGAACTCCCGACTCGATACGCTGCAGGCGGCGATCCTCATCGAAAAGCTGGCCATCTTCGCCTCGGAGATCGAAGCGCGGCAGACCATCGCCGTGCGCTATGCCGAGGGTCTTGACGGTGCGGTGATTGCTATCCCGCGCGTCCACGGCGGCGTTTCGGTGTGGGCGCAGTATGTGATCGAGCACGCCAACCGCGACGGCCTCGCCGCGCACCTGCGAGCCCAAGGCGTCCCCACCGCCGTCTACTACCCGGTCCCGATGCACCGCCAGGCGCCCTACGCCGACTTTCCCCAAGGACCCGGCGGTTTGCCCGTCTCCGACGCCAAGGCCGAAGTCGTCCTCGCCCTGCCCATGCACCCCTATCTGACGGAAGAGGTCCAGGACCGGGTGATCGCGGCGGTGCGCGGCTTCAACGGCTAAGGCGGGCTCTCCAGCATCCGCTCCAGCGTCGCCAGTTCGTCGGCTTCGCGGGCAGGCTTGTCCCAGCGGATGCGGCTGATGCGCGGGAAGCGCATGGCCACGCCGGACTTGTGCCGCGTGGAGCGCTGCAGGCCCTCGAAGGCCACCTCCAGCACCAGGCCGAAGCCCTCGTCGGCGCGCACCGCCCGCACCGGGCCGAAGCGCTCGGTTGTGTTGTCGCGCACGAAGGCGTCGAGCTGTTTCAGCTCCTCGTCGGTGAAGCCGAAATCGGCCTTGCCGACCGGCGTCAGGGCGCGGCGGCCGGCGGCGTCCTCGCGCCACACGCCGAAGGTGTAGTCGGAATAGAAGCTGGAGCGCTTGCCGTGGCCGCGCTGGGCGTACATCAGCACCGCGTCGACGAGGCGCGGATCGCGTTTCCACTTGAACCACGGGCCCTTGGGCCGGCCCGGCTGATAGACTGAGTCCCAGCGCTTGAGCATCAGACCCTCGGCCTGGCTGGGGTCGCCCGGCGGCGGCGCGCGGCGCAAGGCGGCGAGTTCCTCCCAATCGGCGAAGGGTTGCAGCGGCGAAAGATCGATCCGTCCGGCGCCTATACCGGCGACGAAGGCCTCCAGCCGCGCGCGACGTTCGCGAAAGGAAAGCCCGCGCAGGTCTTCCTCGCCGTCGAGCAGGAGGTCGTAGGCCCGGATGCCGGCGGGATAGGTAGCCAACAGTTTCGCATCGGCCGTCTTGCGGTTGAGCCGCTGCTGCAGATCGCCGAACGAGGCGGCGGCGCCGCCGCGCATCACCAGCAACTCGCCATCGATGACGCCATCGAATTCGAGCGTGGCGATGATGTCGGGAAAGGCGACGGCGATGTCCTCGCCTGTGCGGCTATAGAGCCACCGCTGGCCGCGTTCGCTTACCGCCTGCACGCGGATGCCGTCCCACTTCCACTCGGCGGCGTAGTCGGCCGGATCGAGCCTGGCGAAATCGCTCTCCTCGTCGATGGCCTGGGCCAGCATCACCGGCCGGAACCGACCGGGCGTCTCCGTGCTCGGACGCGGCCCACGTCCCTCGAGCCAAACGAAGAGGTCGCCGTAAGGCGGGCTGACGCAGTTCCAGATCTCCTCGATCTCGCCGACCTCGACTCCGCCGACGTTGGCCGCGGCCTGCTTGGCCAGCCTGGCGGACATGCCGACGCGCAGGCCGCCGGTCATCAGCTTGAGGAGCGCCCAGCGGCCATCGGCGTCCAGGCCGTCGAGCCAGCCTTCGATCAGCGCCGGAACGTCTGCCCGGCTGGCGCCGCGCAGCGCGTCCACCACCTCCGACAGCTCGGGCTCGCGGTTGGCGCCGGGCTTGGCGGGCCAGATCAGGGCCACCGTCTCGGCCAGATCACCGACGAAATCGTATGACCAGGCGAACAGAATCGGATCAACGCGCGCCTCGATGACCTTGCGCAGCATGGCTGGCTTGGCGGCATCGAAGCTGAGCGCGCCGGTGAGCGCGGCCAGCGCCCAGCCGCGCTCAGGATCGGGCGTCTCGCGCAGGAAATCCGCCGCCAGGGTCAGCTTGGCGTCGCGCGACGCGGTGAACGACAGCCGGTCGAGCAGATGGGCGAAGGCCTTCATCCGTCGTCCTCGTCCTCGTAGCCGACGAGCGCCAGGGCGCGGGAGCGCACGCCGGCCAGGTCGCACCAGCGGCCGAGCGCCTCCTCGCGGCCGTGGGTGATCCACACCTCGCCAGGCGCGATCTCCTCGATGGTCGCGGTCAGCTCGTCCCAGTCGGCGTGGTCGGAGATGACCAGCGGCAGCTCGACGCCGCGCTGGCGGGCGCGGGCGCGGATGCGCATCCAACCCGAGGCGAAGGCGTCCACCGGATCGGCCAGGCGCCTTGCCCATGGCGTCGCCGAGGCGGAGGGCGGGGCGATGACGATGGCTCCGGCGAGAGCGGCGCGCGGTGCTCCGGTCGCTTCGGCCAGCGGTCCGAGATCGACCCCGAAGCTTTCGTAGAGCGCGTTGAGTCGATCGAGCGCGCCGTGGGTGTGGATCGGCGCCTCCCAGCCAGCCTCGCGCAGCAGGCGAATGACCCGCTGCGCCTTGCCAAGGGCGTAGGCGCCGACGACATGGGTTCGCTCCGGGAACTGACGTACCGAATCCAGCAGCTTTTCGATCTCGCCGGTGTCGCTCGGATGGCGGAACACCGGCAGGCCGAAGGTCGCCTCGGTGATGAACACGTCGCAGGCTGTCGGTTCGAAGGGCGCGCATGTGGGATCGCGCCGGCGCTTGTAGTCGCCGGAGACCACCATGGTCAGGCCGCGCCAGCGCACCACCGCCTGGGCCGACCCCAGGACGTGACCGGCGGGGACGAGGCTCACCTCGACGCCGTCACGTTCGGCCGCTTCGCCGTACGCCAGCGCGCGGACCTCGCCCGCGAAGCCCTCGCCATACCGCGTCGCCATGATGGCCAGCGTCTCGGCCGTGGCCAGCACGAGGCCATGGCCGGCGCGCGCGTGGTCGGAATGGCCGTGGGTAATCACCGCCCGCGCCACGGGCCGCACCGGATCGACATAGAAGTCCCCCGGCGGGCAATAAAGACCGTCGGGCTTCGGGCAGAGCAGGGCTTCGGGCCTGATCACCCGCCCGATATAGGCAGCCGGCGGCGTTTGTTCCTATAAGGCGCCATGGCCGAACCGCTCGGGCATGCCGCGCCCCCCGCCTACCAGCCCATCCCCTTGCCCGATCGCGTGTCGGTCACCGACACCGAGGCGTTGGCGCGAGCGGAGGCGGTGCTGGCCCGGATGCGGCGGCGTCATACGGTGCGCGCGTTCAGCGACCGGCCGGTTCCCCAGGCGGTGATGGAGCGTTGCATCGCCGCGGCGGCGACCGCGCCCAGTGGGGCGAACCTTCAGCCTTGGCGGTTTGTGTTGGTCGGCCCGGGCCCCCTGAGGTCGATGATTCGCGCCGGGGCCGAAGCGGAAGAGCAGGCGTTCTACGCCGGGCGCGCAGGGGCGGCGTGGCTAGAGGCGCTCGCGCCCCTCGGAACCGACGCGGCCAAGCCATTCCTGGAGACGGCGCCCTGGCTGGTCGCGGTCTTCGGCCAGCGTTTCGCCGACGGCCCGGACGGGCGGCGGATCAAGACCTATTACACACCTGAATCCGTCGGCATCGCCACCGGCTTCCTGATTACCGCCCTTCACGAATGCGGCCTCGCCACCCTCACCCACACGCCGAGCCCCATGGGCTTTCTCAACCGGGCGTTGGGACGTCCGCCCTCGGAGAAGCCCTATGTTTTGCTGGTGGTCGGCCATCCGGCGGCGGACGCCACCGTGCCCGCCCACGCCAAGCGCAAGCTGCCGCTTGGCGAAGTGCTCAGCGTGCGCTGACCCTCGCGTCGATATAGGCGGGCGACGGGAAATGTTCCTATAACGCGCCATGGCCGAACCGCCCGAGCATGCCGCCAATCTCGCCCAGCTCGGCGCGCGCATGGCCGAGGACACGCCGCAGGCGGCCGCCCTTGGCTTTCGCCTCGTCTCGGTCGAGCCGGGCCTGGCGGCCATGGCCGTGCCGTACGGCAAGAAGCTGGTTGGAGATCCGGACTCCGGCGTCATCGCCGGCGGCGTGGTGACAACGCTGCTGGACCATGTGTGCGGCCTGGCCGTGTCATCGAAGCTGCTCGAGGCAGGCGCGATCGGCGCGATCGCCACATTGGACCTGCGCATCGACTACATGCGCGGGGCCGAGCCGGGCTGTGACATCACCGCAAAGGCGCACTGCTACAAGCTGACCCACGCCATCGCCTTCGTGCGCGCCGTCGCCTTCGATCTCCACGAGGACGACCCGGTGGCCACGGCGCAGGCCGCCTTCTCCTTGCAGCCCGCGACGGCGGGGAAAGCCGCATGAACGACGCCCGCGCCAACCGCCTCGCGGCGACGATGAGGACCGTGCCCTACATCCGCTTTCTCGGCATGAAGGCCGAACTCGCGGGCGATGAGATGACCGCCATGCTGCCCTTCGCGCCGCATCTGGTGGGCAACATGATCCTGCCCGCGCTCCACGGCGGGGTGCTGGGCGCATTCCTGGAGATGACCGCGATCTGCCAGCTCGCCGTGCGCGAACCTCTGCGCCGGCTGCCGCGCACCATCGACGTGACCATCGAATATCTGCGTCCCGGCCGGGCGCTGACCACCTATGCCCGGGCTGACGTGCGCAAGCTCGGCCGGCGCATCGCCAATGTGCATGTGGAGGCCTGGCAGGACGCCCGCGACGCCCCCGTCGCCGCTCTGCGCGGACATTTCATGCTCAGCCCGCCGGATGGTGGGCGAGCGACTGGATGACCGTGCGCCCAGGTCGGTATACTCACGCCTCGGCGCGTCTTGGGGCTCAGGATGTCGCATGAAATCGAAGCGGCGGCGGCGGACGCGGTCGGCGCCCTCGCCAGGCGCGACGGCGGCGCGCGATATGAGCTGCCGTTGGGCGCCCCATGCCCCAATTGCGCGACGCCGCTCGAGGGCCCCTGGTGCTACCGTTGCGGCCAGCGGGGCGAGGACTTCCATCGTTCCACCTGGAAGCTGATTGGCGAGGCGTTCGAAGGGCTGCTGCACTTCGACGGCCGGTTCTGGAACACCTTGCCGACCCTGTTCCGCCATCCCGCGCGGCTGACCAACGCCTACCTCCAGGGTCATCGGGCGCCGCAGATTCCGCCGTTCCGGCTTTTCCTGGTCATGCTGGTGTTGGTGTTTTTCGCGGGTGCGTTCGGCGGCGCGAACTCCGGCCGAACCAACCTCGTTGTCCGAGACGAGCACGGCAAGGCGATATCGAAGGGGGGCGCCGCCTTTCACGATTTGACGCCGCAAGAACGCGCCCAGGTCGGAATCAAAATCCAGAAGGGCATGTCGCATCTCGATGTCGGCAACCTCGAGGCGGGGGACTGGCTGGCGGCGCGGATGATCAAGGCCTTGAGCGACCCTGAGCGCTTCAGCTTCGTTCTGGAACAGTGGGCCGAGCGGTTCGCCTTTCTCACTCTGCCGCTGGCCGCCATGCTGCTCAGCCTCCTGTTCGTTTTCCAGCGCCAGTTCTTCGTCTACGACCACCTCGTCTTCAGTCTGCATTCCCTTTCGGCGGTCGGCCTGATGTTCGCGGCCAACGAGGTGTTGTCGAACGTGACCTTCGGGATCAGCAATCTGGTTCTGGCCATCGCCGCTCCCTGGCACCTCTTCGCGCACATGCGAGGCGTCTACAGGACCAGCGTGATCGGAACCCTGGCGCGCATGGCGCTGCTGGCGGTGGGCTCGGCGATTGGCGCGCTCCTGATCTTCCTGGGTTTGATTCTGACCGGCCTGAGCGGGATGGGCTCGTAGGGATCGCGATCGATCAACGTCCCTATTTCGATCCGGGCGGACTCATGATTTCAATCGCGGCCGATGAGCGAAGCAGCCGACAAGCCGAAGACCGGCGCGATGACGCGGACGCAGCTGATCCTGGGAGCCGCGCTTGTCGCGGTGTTCGTGGTGACGGTCTTTGTCGGAGTCATGATCACGAACCACTCGACGCGTTATGACACCTGCGTTCGCGCGGCCTCCTCCTTCACGCCCATGCCACCGATGACCGCCGATGACGTGGCGAGAAAGGCGCGCGCAAGCTGCGCCAAGCTCGCCAAGTAGATCCGCGACCCATCGGCCGAGGTTGAACAGGCCGTCCCGGCGCCTTAACCCCGGCTCCATGCTGCAGGGCCTGTCCCCTCTCGCCCGCGAGGCGCGCGTATGGCCGTTCGAACAGGCGCGCGCCCTCTTGGTCAGGCTTCTGCGCGTTCGTCTCGAAAGCGACGCCGAACGGGACCTGGCCGGCACCCTCCTGGCGGCGGGCAAGGTCGACGAGGCGCTGGCCGCCCTGCCGGCCCTGGCGCGGCCGGTGATCCTCGAGACCGGATATGGCGCCTCCGGCCTCCCGCACATCGGCACCTTCAACGAAGTGGCCCGCACGACCATGGTGCGCAACGCCTTTCGCGCGCTGACCGAGGACCTGATCCCGACCACGCTTATCTCGTTCTCCGACGACATGGACGCGCTACGCAAGGTTCCGGACAACGTCCCGAACCGCGAGGCCCTGGCCGCTGACCTGGGCAAGCCACTGACCCGCGTCGCCGATCCGTTCGGCGAGTACGCCAGTTTCGGCGATCACAACAACGCCCGCATGCGCGCCTTCCTCGACGCCCATGGCTTCGATTACGTCTTCTACTCGTCCACGGAGTGCTATCGCTCCGGCCGGTTCGACACGACCTTGCGCCGGGTTCTCGAGCGGTTCGACAAGATCCAGGCGGTGATGCTGCCGACTCTCGGCCCCGAGCGCCGGGCGACCTATTCGCCGTTCCTGCCGATCAGCCCCACGACTGGGCGCGTGCTGCAGGTTCCAACGCTGGAGCGCCATCCGGACCGCGGCACGATCGTGTTCGCGGATGAGGACGGCGCGCTCACCGAGACGCCGGTCACCGGGGGAGCGGTCAAGCTGCAGTGGAAGCCGGACTGGGCCAACCGCTGGGTCGCCCTCGGGGTCGACTATGAGATGTCGGGCAAGGACTTGATCGACTCGGTTAAGGTCTCCTCGCGCATCTGCCAGATCCTGGGCGGGGCGCCGCCGGAGGGCTTCAACTTCGAGCTGTTCCTGGACGAGCACAACCAGAAGATCTCCAAATCCAAGGGCAACGGCCTGACGCTGGAGGAATGGAGCCGCTACGGCGCGCCGGAGAGTCTGGTCTATTACCTGTTCGGCTCGCCACGCTCGGCCAAGAAGCTGGCTTTCGAGGTCATACCCCGCGCGGCTGACGAATATCTGCAGCAGCTGGACGCCTACAACCGGCCTCTCACGCCCACGGGCGAGAACGAGCGGCCGGCCAACCCGCTCGACAATCCCGTGTGGAGCGTTCACGGCGGCGCGCCGCCCAAGCGCGGCTCGCCGGTCTCCTTCGGCCTGCTGCTCAATCTCGTCTCGGCCGCCAACGCTTCGGACAAGACCATCCTTTGGGGCTTCATCGCCCGGCACATGCCAGGGGCGACGCCCCAGAGCGAGCCGCTGCTCGATCGGCTGACCGACTACGCCCTCAACTACTACGAAGACTTCGTCCGCCCGGCGAAGCGATTCCGCGCGCCCGATCCGCGCGAGCGGGCCGCCTTCGCCGATCTGGCCGCGCGGCTCAGGGCCTTGCCGCCGGACACCAACGACGCCGAGACGATCCAGGCCGAGGTCTATGCGGCCGGCAAGGCGGCCGGCTTCGAGCCGCTGCGGACCTGGTTCGCGGCGCTCTACGAGGTCCTGCTCGGCCAGAGCCAGGGCCCGCGTTTCGGCTCCTTCGCCGCCATCTTCGGCCTCGCCAACACGATCGGGCTCATCGACCGGGCGCTGGCGGGCGAGAATTTGAGCGAACCGGCCCTATAGCAGCTCCGCCGCGTCGCCCTCGGCCACGTTCCCGCTCTCGGTCACCTGGACATAGATCCCGCACAGCAGGTGGCCGTAGAACTCATGCAGTCGGGCGGTGACTTCGATATCGCGCGCGGCGGTCGCCGGGTCGACGTCCGGCGCGGCGCAGCGGGTGATCGGAGCGAACACGCTCGCCTGGGCCGAGCCCAGCCTAAGATCGCGACCGGTCCAGTCGTTCTCCGCCCACGCCGGCCAGCCGTCGACATAGAGATTGGCGCGGAAGCGCAGCGGATCGACCGGCCGGCCCAGGCGCGCCGCGAAATCGCGCACACTGGCCAGATTGACGATCGAGACATGGCCCAGCGGGTGATCGAGGAAGCGGTGGCCCGCGCCGTCCAGTACGCGCAAGGGACCTGTCGCCGCCTCACCGAGGAGTTCGGTCAACCAGGCTGCGAAGGCGGTCCGCCCGGCCTCGTGCGCGAGGCGGCCCGTGAAGCTTGGCCGGCCGGGCGCGGTGGCGACTAGGTTGCTGCTGCCCACATCGTAGTCGGTATTCGCCAGCGCCACCTCGGCCACCTTGGCCAGCACCGTGAAGCGGCTCTTGGAGATGTGCGCGGGCCGCGCCGGATCGAAACCGCTTGGTCCGTCCTCCACCGCCCATAGGCGGTCGCCCGGAAAGGCGGCGCCGGCCTCGAGATGCGCGGCGGCAACCTTCTGCGGCGTAAAGCCCTTGATCGGGTGTGCGAAAAGTGCGGCGATGGCGCCGGTCATGGCGCGTTCCTGCCATTGATCGCCGCGCAAAGCGACCAGGAACGGGGCTCGCCATGGCCGGACAGCGAAAGGCGCCAGAGGAGCCGTCCGCGCGAAGCGGTCGACTTTCAGCCATCGCCAAGGCCGGCAGGGTCACGCTTCAGGCCGCGCCGTGGCTGGCGCTGGCCCTGGTCGCCGCCCTCGACCGCTGGCGTCACGCCCGGAGCCCCCGGACTTCGCCAGGTCAGCTTACGCCGGAAGACTATGATCGCGCCGAGCCGGGCCGGGGCCGGTGCGCCAGCTTCCCCTGGCAAATTCCGCCGCGCGGCTGGAAGGATATACTCTGGCGCACCTACAACGAGATGGGCCGCTCGCGCCTGCCCGCGCTCGCCGGCGGCGTCACCTTCTATCTACTCCTGGCGACCTTTCCGGCGATCGCCGCCTTCGTTTCGCTGTTCGGCCTGTTCACCGACGTCGACACGGTCGAGCGCCAGTTCCTGCATTTCTCGGCCATCTTCCCAAGCGACGCGGTCAATCTCATCGGCGACCAGATGGTACGCATCGCCGCCCAGAAGCAGGAAGCCCTTGGCGTGGCGTTCCTGGTCAGCGCCGCCGTCTCGGTGTGGAGCGCCAAGGCCGGCATGGCGGCGCTCTTCGATGCCGTCAACATCGCCTACAACGAGCAAGAGAAGCGCGCCTATCTGCCAAGGGCGCTCATCACATACGCCGCGACCCTGACGGCGATCCTGTTCATCGTTTCCACCACCGGCGCCGCGATGGCCGTGCCCGATGTGCTGCACGCGCTCGGCATCCGCCACATCGTCGATTGGTGGGCCCCGCTGCGCTGGGCCGCCATACTGGTCATCTCGTGGATCGCCTTTACCTTCGTCTATCGTTTCGGACCCAGCCGGCGGCCGGCGCGCTGGCGCTGGCTGGGCTTTGGCGCGGCGTTCGCCGCGCTGGCGTGGATGGCCGGATCCCTGGCCTTCTCCTGGTACCTCAACTCCTTCAGACACCTCGGCGTCACCTATGGCTCCCTGAGCGCGATGATCGGCTTCATGCTGTGGATGTGGCTTTCGGTGCTGATCGTGCTCCTTGGCGCGGAGCTCAATTCCGAAATCGAACACCAGACCGCCTGCGACACCACGATCGGGCCGGCCAAGCCGATGGGCGAGCGCGGCGCGGCCATGGCCGACACCCTGGGCGTCGCCTTCCCCATGTCGCCCAAAGAAATGCACGCGGCTACCGTCGCCACAATCGCGCGCGAGGTTGAGAACATCAGGCGGCGGATCGGCGAACTCTCGGGGGGCCGCCGTTGACGCGCCACGAAATGGCCGTCTTGGGCCGTTCAGTTTGGGCGGCGGGGGATATCGGGGCCTGTCCACTGTAGAGGTGAAGAGATTCCAATGAAGGTCAATTCCAGCATCTGGCTCACCGGCGCGCTCGTGCTCGGCGCGGTGACCGTGAGTGGCTGCGCGACCCGGGGGTTCGTGCGCCAGAACGTGGCCGTCGTCGATCAGAAGGTCACCGCCGACCGCGCCCGTCTCGACCAGCACGATACGCACCTGGCCGATCTCGACCAGACCACGCGCGACGCGCTCCAGCGCGCCGAGGCGGCCGGCAAGCTGGCCGAGGGCAAGTTCCTCTACCAGATGGTCCTGTCGGACGACTCGGTGAAGTTCCCCACCGACGGCTCGCAGCTCTCGCCCGAGGCCCGCACCAGGCTGATGGACTTCGTCCAGAAGCTCAAGGACGACAACAAGAACGTCTACGTCGAGATCCAGGGCCACACCGACTCCACGGGCGGCAAGGACCTGAACATGCGGCTCGGAGAACAGCGGGCCGAGGCCGTGCGCCTGTTCATGAACCAGCAGGGCGTGCCGCTCAATCGCATGTCGACCATCTCCTACGGCGACGGCTCCCCGGTCGCGCCCAACAATACGCGCGCCGGCCGCGCGCAGAACCGGCGGGTGGTGGTGATCGTAATGGCCTGAGCGGGTCGATCGCGCCTTAGCGTTTGGTCGCCAGCAGGTCCGACCAGCGCCAGGCGCCCGTCCCCAGGACCAGCCGGGCCGAGCCGGGCGCCTCGTCCATCGACAGAAGGACGAGGCCTCGCACCGGCTGAGCGCGGCACGCAGCGGGCGCGAAGCCAACTTCCCACAGGATGGCTTCCCTGACCGCCGACAGGCCCTTGCCGTCCTCGCCCTGGCTGCGCACCCAGTCGCCGTTCCACACGAAGATGGCGTGATTGCCGTTCGCGCCGGCCTCGGCGGCGGCGGCGCGGACGAGCGGGTCCTTGCGCAGCGCCGCCTGCAGTCGCGCGGGCATGTCGCACGCCCCGCCGCCCGCTCCCGTGCCGGCGATAGCCGCACCGGCCAGGTCGGCGTCGCTGACCCCGGCCGATGCGCCGCCGGCGTCGAGCGGCGCGGCGGTGGCGAGATGACGCGGGGACGGCGCGGCCTTGGCCGTCCTGGTCGGCTCCTTGGACTTGGCCGACGAG
>JBOHLC010000326.1:0-10205 GCA_050729395.1 Caulobacteraceae bacterium | reverse complement strand
ATCCTGGGCAACGCCGGCAGCGGCAAGTCGACCCTGGCGCGGCGCCTGGGCGAGCGGCTGGGTCTGCCGGTAATCCACACCGACGCGATTTTCTGGGAGCCGGGCTGGGTCGAGCCCGAGAACGACGCCTTCCGCGCCAGGCTGAGCGCCGCGCTCGCAGGCGACGCCTGGGTGAGCGACGGCAACTACGCCGGCCGCACCTTCGACCTGCGCCTGCCGCGCGCCGACCTCGTCATCTGGCTCGACACGCCCCGCGGCCTTTGCCTCTGGCGCGTGATCGCGCGCAGCGTGCGGGGCGGGCGGCGTCCTGACATGGCCGAGGGCTGCGAGGAGAAGATGATCGACGCGAAGTACTTCGAGTTCCTGCGCTTCGCCTGGGATTACGATCGAAAATCCCGGCCCAGGATCGAGGCCGCCCGCGCCGCGATGGCGCCGGAGACGCCGGTCATGCACTTGAGCGGCAAGCGCGCTATCGAGACATTCCTGGCTGGCGCCGGCTAGGTCGTTCGGAAGGCATCACTGTTGTGGGCAACCCCGCCAGAGTCCTGCCCGCCAAGTCCCGGAATGACTAGCGGACTATCTGTTGGCGATCCGCAGGGGGTGGCCAGGGTGCATCAGACTGGCTGACAGGCGTGGTCCGAGTTACCCAAGCGCAATGGTTACGGCTCACCTCATTTTCGGCTTCGTCGGCGCCGGCAAGACCACCCTCGCTAAGCGGCTGGAGCGCGACCATGCGGCGGTGAGGTTCACTCCTGACGAGTGGATGGCCCGGCTATTCGGACAAGATCCGCCCGTGTCAGTCTTCCAGGAGAGAGCCTCGGCCATCCTAGACCTGATGGAGCCGATCTGGGCGCGCTGCCTGTCGAGGGGCGTCGACGTTGTGCTCGACTTCGGCTTCTGGCGTCGCGCTGAACGCGACCACGCGCGCGAGCGAGCCGCGGAAACGGGAGCGCGCGTCCTTCTTTATGCCGTGGAGTGCGCCGAGGAGGAGGCGTGGAGAAGGGTCGAGGCGCGCAACGGGGGTGCCGACCACAGCCTGTACATAGCGCCCGCAACATTCAGGCTGCTCAGGAGTCGCGTCGAACCGCTTGGTCCGGACGAGCCTTACTTGCGCGCCTGAATCCGGTCACCCTTGTCGTCCCGCATCAGGGGGCCGTCGAAAACGAGATTGTCGTCCGGATAATGGATGATCTCCGCGCCGCGGTGACGGGTGCCGATCGAGAGGAGGCGCGCCGGCGCCGATGAGCGGTTGCACAGATGGTGGGCGTTGGCCTCTCCGGCGGGGAAGGCGGCGTACATGCCGGCGATGAGCCGATGCTCGCCGTTTTCGTCGATCAGGACGAGCTCGCCCTCGAGCACGAACACGAACTCGTCCTCCTGCTCATGCCAGTGGCGCAGGGCCGAGTAGGCGCCGGGCGCCAGCGTCAGGTGATTGACGCCGAACTGGGTCACGCCCAGGATCCGCGCCAGCCGTTGTTCGTGCTGGCCTTCGAACCAATCCGGATGGTGAGTCGCAGCGAAAGTTCGCGGCGACGGCGCTCCGATCCGGCCGATGTGCGTCTGCGGCATGTCCCCTCGCGGTCGCGATCTCGGTCATCTAAAGCGCGGCGCCGCGAAGACCGCAATGGGCTGGAACTCGCACCTTCGCACGCCTAGCCTGACCGCCAGGCGATCCAGCAGTCAGGCTGTGCATTGGCGGCCGGCCAACTTGATGTGAAAGACGGAGAATATCGGCCCGCCAGGCACGCGTGAGGCTATGCGTTCGCCCGAGTCGGCAAATCCGATCCTCAGATAGAAGCCTTCGGCGGGCGGATCGGGGATGACCCACAGTTCCACCCATCCCCGCCTTTTCGCCAGCTCAAAGACATATTCGCACGCCGTTCGCCCGACACCCTTTCCGATCATCTCAGGGTTGACCCACAGATTATCGAGCACCAGCCTTCCATGGCTCTCTTGGAGTGAGAAGAAGGCGACCGGCGCGCCGCCCCCGTCCAACATCTCGAAACATCGGTTGTCGTGGAGGTAGGCGCGGCTGATCAGCTGCAACGGAAGCGCTTTTTCGAGATACCCTTCGGGCCAAGTCCAATGGCTCTTCGAGCGCGCTATGAGCGCGTTGATCCGCGCAAGCCGCCTCGCCGTTGCCCGAACGACGTGGAGTTCGCCGGGCTTGGTCATCAAATGGCGAGGATCAACGTCCACGTTGGGTGGCGACTGACCGATGGCCTACTCCAGCTTCAAGGCTCTATTGGCAGCATCTTGATCGTGTGCAGCCATTTCTCGACGAGATCCGGCCATTCCGTGATGGGTTGAGACGTACGCCGCAGGCCAAAAGCGTGTCCGCCTTCAGCATACAAGTGCATCTCCACGGGGACCTTCCACTGCCGCAACGCCATGTAGTAGGTCAGGGAATTCCGGACGTCATCCACGGGGTCGTTCTCCGCCTGTATTATGATCGTCGGCGGCGTTTTCCTGCTGACCTGGATGCTTGGATTGAGCTTAAGCTCAGGTGGTCCCCACTCCCCCCAGAGGTGTCCAGGATAGAGCATGACCGCGAAGTCCGGGCGGCTACTCTCACTATCGGCCGCGTCGATCGGCGTATAGCTGCGCCCGTCGTGGTTGCTGACATCGGCGACGAGATGGCCGCCGGCCGAAAATCCGAGCACTCCAACCTTATGTGGATTAATACCAAAGCTCGGCGCCTCTCTCCGAAGCATCCCGATAGTACGTTGGGCATCCTGGAGGGCCATCGGTACCGCGGGAATTTTCCGGCAGTTGCAGGTTCGATCCCAATACGGTCCAGACCCTGGAACTCTGTACTTCAGGACGACGCAGGTTATGCCCCTGACGGTCAACCAATCGCAGACTTCAGTGCCTTCTAAACCAATAGCTAGGTCTACATAGCCGCCGCCTGGAAACACAACCACAGCAACGCCTGTATTCTTCCCTTTTGCTTTATAGATACTCATGGTCGGGCGCGAAACGTTCTCGACCCCGCCGTCGTCCAAGACCTGCTCCGGGCCTGTCGTCGCGGGACGCGCGATGGACAGTCCTTCCGGCCAAAGCGGTATCTGAATTGCGGGAGGCGCCGGGCGCCAAGGTCGCTCTTGAGCGATGATCGGCGGACTGGCCTGCGCGGACGCGCCACTCACAACCAATGCGCCCAACAGCGCCGCGGCTCCGCGCCATCCGAACTCGCTCATAGTCGCTCTGCCCCCGTGGGCCGCTGGCGATGCGGCCACCCGCAGCTAGCCGACGAAAGGATTATCGAATCCTTGCGCGTGGAAGTCGCCGCCGCGCGCCGTCCCTCAACCTGCCCTGCCTCCCGCCACGAACCTGGCGATCGCATCCACCACGCCCGGCGCGAGGGGCAGGTTGGGATCGCCATAGGCGGCCAGGTTGGCGGCGCGGTCGTCCGCTGGAACCGCCTTCAGCACATGATTGGCGCCCGGCAGCAGGACGAGCTTCGCCGCCGGATCGGCCGCCGCGAGCCGCTTTGCGTCGGCGACGGCGACTTGGAGGTCCCGCTCGCCCTGGAGGATCAGCACCGGTCCGTGGAACCGCGCGATCAGCGTTGCTGGATCGAGCGCCAGTTCGCTGATCAGAAAGCCCTGAACCTGCGGCCGGAAGAGCGGCAGCAGGGCCGGGTTCATGCCTGCCACGTCGACGCGCCGGCCGGCTTCCAGGGCGTCGATCGCCGAAAGCGCCTGATCGAGAACGGGCGCGTTCGCCGGATTCGCTTTCAGCTGGTCGCGCAGAACCTCGCCCAAGGGCCGGCCGGGCGTCGAGACGAGGATCAGGCCGCAGATACCCTCCGGCTTCTGGCCCGCGGCGAGGGCTACCAGGCCGCCTTCGCTGTGGCCCAGAACCCATACGCATCGCGCGCCCGTCGTCCGCCGGATCGCGCCGACCCAGCTGTGAACGTCGGTGGCGTAGTCATCGATCGTCACCGCATTGGCGTCGGGCACGGCCGCGCGGCTGCCGAACATGCCGCGCTTGTCGATCCGAACGGAGGCGACGCCCTTCGCCGCCAGGCCCTCCGCCAACAGCCGATAGGGCGCCGCCTTCACGCCCAGCGGACTGTCGCCGTTGCGATCGGTCGGTCCCGAGCCCGGAACGATCAGCACGACCGGCGCGCCGCCGCTGCCCGAGGGCGCCAGCATCGTCCCCGCCAGCGGACCGTCTGGGCCAGGGGCGGTGACTTGCGTCTCGAGCGCGGCGGGCGCCGCGGCCGTCAGGACGACGCCCATGGCCATGGCGGCGAGCGGTTTCATGGGTCCCTTCATCGGCGCGCCGGTCCTATGCGGTCAACCTCGCTCAGCCCAGTCCCATCTCCAGCGCCTTCACGGCCAGGGCGACCGTGCGCGGAATGGGCCGCGCGCCCCGGTCGTAATAAGCGACGGTCCGGCGGCTGACGCCGAGCGCTCTGGCGGCCGTCTCGAGCGTGTAGGCCTTGCGCTCGCGCCATTGGCGGAACGCCGCCGCCGTCATGGTGGCGCCTGACTGTTCGCGCGCCAGGCGCCAGAGGGTGTCCGCCGACATGTCGACGTCCTCGTTCCACGTCACGTCGGCGCCGAATTCGCCCACCGCGGCGTGCGCGAACAGGGCTGCGTCCTCCCGCAGCGGCGCATAGGCGGCAAACGTGTCGACCATGCCCGAAACATCGACGAAGCTGCGGCCGCCTTCAGCCCACTCGACCTCGAGCGTCAGCGGCTTCGCGCCTGCCGACACCGCGGCGATGCGCGGCAGAGTCCTTCTTGGCATGTCGTTCAGCCTCTCTCGTTCAATTCCGCCCATTTCAGCGACAAGGCGTCCCCGTTCTTCTCGGCCCAGGCCAGCGCTTCGGCGATCTCGGAAGGCCGCGCCTCGCCAGCGATGATCGAGAGATCCGATATTCGAACCAGCACCTGAATGTCCGGTCCGACGATATGGAAGTGCGGAGGTCGATGGTCATCGGCGTACATTCTCACGGTGACCGAACCGAAACGCACCAGTGGGGGCATGCGCGCCTCCATGGTCACAGTGCAATATTTGCACCTTCAACTCCAGAGATTCAAGTTGGTGATCGCGGTCATCTGCGGTCGCGATTGCAGTGACAGGCGCTAGGTGTCGCTTGTCACTTCGTCCCAAGGCTGCCCTTCGTAGCCGATCACCCAATTGATCGCGTGGTGGCGCTCCTGAATGACCTCGATATCTACAGGCGACCTCGGAGCACGGTTGTTTAGCTGGGCGTCCCTCGCCGCCCAATGCAAGTCGAGCACCAAGTCCGCCATCTCGATCAGCTCGGCATCCGGTCGCAACATGGCTCGGGCAATGAACGCCGGCACGCTCACGTCGGCAAACGGCGGAGGCACGTCCTGAAATTCGCTGGTGTCGCACTGCTCGGTTGACGGTGGGATTTCCTCGACTTCGCCGAGGGCCCAAAGCAGCATGACCAGACGTTCGGACCACCAACCCGCGTTGATGACTTGCTGCCGGGACGGAGAGGAGGAGTCGATGAATCCCAACTCAATAGGCGAGAGGTCGCTCCACAATTCATTCTCGCGGAGCCATCGAAGAACGAGCTTGCGCTCCGCTCCCAACGCCAGGCCCACCACCGAAAACAATGCTAGCGCCCGACGAGCCACCTCGTCTGCCGATCTGATCAGATCAGGTGGTAATTCGTCTGACATGGCGAACCGTCGCAGGCCGCCGGCGTCCCAGCAAGATCGGGCTAGGTAAATGACTGTCATTGGCCTTGCGGCGCAAAACGAACATCCTGGGCGCGTGAACAGGGGCGCGCGGAGATGAAGCTCGATCCCGTCGACAAGAAGCTTCTGAATGACGTCGCCGAGTTCGGCTTTCAGGCTCTCCACATTCTCGCGGAGGGCGACCACCCGTCATTCACCTTCTCGATTGGATTTACCGAGACTCTCGGCTCCCCTGAGGTGATCGTGTTCGGGCTTAAACGCGAGCTGATGCACAATATGCTCTGGGAGTTGTTTCGCCAAATCCAGGCGGGCGCGATGCTTGAGGATGGAGCGCGTTGGGGCAACCTCATCGAAGGCTTCGACTGCGTCTCGCGACCGGTTCATCCAGACTGGAACCGCGAGTATCTCGGCTCGGCGATCTGGTATCGCCGCTATCGGACTGGACGGGATGACGTGACGGCGTACGAACTCCTTTGGCCGGGCGCGCAGCAGGGCCTTTATCCTTGGGAAACTGGCTGTGACCCGTTTGTCATCAGTTCCCAACCCGCTCTCTATCTGCCGCGGACGAAAGGCCTGGCTTGAGGGCGTAGGATCGATTGCCTGAAACTGGGAATGGATGCTCGGGTTGCTCGAGTTGTAGCCGCCGTGGCGGCCTTCGCCGGTTTCTGCTACGGAACGGAGCATGAACTCGCTATCGATTCTGGATGTCGTCCTGCTTGTCCTGGCCGTTGGGGCCATCGTCTGGGCCATGGCCGAGCGGGCGCGGGCGGGGCGGGCGCTGGCCGATCTGGCGCGCGCCGGCGGCGGCGAGGAGGCCATCAGGGCCCAGGCGGCCCTCTCGGCCAACGCCGTCGCCGACGTGCTGGTCAGGCGCGCGGCCGAAAGTTTCGAGGCCCAGAACAAGCTCAGCCAGGCCAGGCTCGAGGCCCAGCTCAAGCCGGTGGCCGAGACCCTGAAGAAGTTCGAGGAAAAGGTCAGCGCCGCCGACCAGGCCCGGGCGCGCGAGGCCGGTGGCCTCAAGGCCCAGATCGACAACCTTCTGGCGGCGACCGCGACCACCCAGGAGGAGGCGCGCAAGCTCTCCACCGCCCTCCGCCGCGGGGCGGGCGTTCAGGGCCGCTGGGGCGAGCACATCCTGCACAATGTGCTCGAGCTCGCCGGCATGCAGGCTGGCCGCGACTTCGACGAGCAGGTGGTGACCGCCGGCGCCGACGGCGCCCTGCGCCCCGACGTCACCGTGCGCCTGCCGGGCGGGGTCTTCGTCATCGACGCCAAGTGCTCCCTCACCGCTTATCTCGAGGCCCAGGAGGCGGCCGACGAGGCCGCGCGCGAGGCCGCCTACCAGCGCCACGCGACGAGCGTGAAGACGCACATGGTCGGCCTGGCGGCCAAGGCCTATTGGGAGCAGTTCGACGCCTCGCCCGATTTCGTGGCCATGTTCATTCCCGGCGACGCGTTCCTGTCCGCCGCCGTCGAGCGCGCGCCGGACCTCTATGTCCAGGCCATGGAGCGTCGGGTCATCCTGGTCACGCCCTCCAGCCTCTTCGCCCTGTGCAAGGCGGTGATGTACGGCTGGCGCGTCGAGCAGCAGGCGGTCAACGCCAAGGAGATCGCCTCCCTGGGTCGCGAACTCTACAAGCGCCTTTCGGTCATGGGCGGCCATGTCGCGGGCCTCGGCGCGGCGCTTACCTCGGCCGTCGACCGCTACAACCGCTTCGTCGGCTCGCTGGAAACCCAGGTGCTGACCCAGGCGCGCCGCTTCGAGGAGCTGAAGGCCGACAACCCCTCCACGCCGCTGAAGGAAGTCCCGGCGGTGGAGGCGGCGGCCCGGCCCATGACCAAGCTGGCGGTGGAGGCTGGGGCGCCAGTGTCCGCCTTGCCGCCATCCTTGACGATGGACGGGGCCGCGCATACCTCCGCGCCATGAGCCTGCGCCGCATTCTCACCGTCGATGGCGATCTCGCCACGCTGAAGAAAGTCTCCACGCCGGTCGAGGCCGTGGACGCCGATCTGCGCGCCCTGATGGACGACATGCTGGAGACCATGTACGCCGCGCCGGGCATTGGCCTGGCCGCCATCCAGGTCGGCGTGCCCAAGCGCGTGCTGGTCATGGACCTCGCCCGCGACGAGGCTCCCAAGGCGCCCCGCTATTTCGTCAACCCGGAGATCGTTTGGGCCTCGGACGAAACCGTGCCCTACGAGGAAGGCTGCCTGTCGGTGCCCGAGGTCTATGACGAGGTCGAGCGCGCGGCCAAGGTGCGCCTGCGCTACCTCTCCTACGACGGCGAGCCGGTGGAGGAGGAGGCCGAGGGCCTCTTCGCCGTATGCATCCAGCACGAGATCGACCACCTGAACGGCGTGCTCTTCATCGACCATCTCTCGCGCCTGAAGCGCCAGCGCGCCGTCGCCCGTGTGCGCAAGGCCGCCCGCGCCGAGGAGCCCGAGCCGTCGCGGCTCTAGTCACCTCTCCCAAGGGGAGAGGTCGAGCGCGCCTGAAAGGCGCGACCGGGTGAGGGGGGAAGGCCGAATCCATGCTGCGCCTGGCCTTTCTCGGCACGCCGGACTTCGCCGTCCCCACCCTCGCCGCCCTCATCGAGGCCGGTCACCAGATCGCGCGCGTCTACTCCCAGCCGCCGGCGCCGCGCGGGCGCGGCCGCGTGCTCACCCCCTCGCCGGTGCAGGCCTTCGCCGAGAGCCTCCGCCTGCCGACCCGCGCGCCCGCCTCCATGCGCGACCCGGCGGAGATCGCCGCCTTTGCCGCCCTCGGCCTCGACGCAGCCGTGGTCGTCGCCTTCGGCCAGATCCTTAGTTCCGACATTCTGAACGCGCCGCGCCTCGGCTGCTACAACCTGCACGCCTCCCTGCTGCCGCGCTGGCGTGGCGCCGCGCCCATCCAGCGGGCGATCATGGCCGGCGACCCGGTGACCGGGGTCGAGGTCATGCGCATGGACGAGGGCCTGGACACCGGCCCGGTGCTGGCCAGCGCCTCCACCCGCATCGACGCCCTGGACACCGCCGGCACGCTGGCCGGCCGTCTCTCCGCCACCGGCGCGGCCCTGATGGTCGAGGCCCTGGACCGGCTGGCGCGCGGCGACGCGCATCTGGAGCCCCAGCCGACGGAGGGGGCGACCTATGCCAGGAAGATCAGGCCGGCCGAGGCGGCTATCCGCTGGGATCGGAGCGCCGAGCGCGTCGATGCCCAGATCCGCGGCCTCTCGCCCTCTCCCGGCGCCTGGTTCGCGGCCCCCGGAACGCGCGGACCGGCGCGTATCAAGGCGCTGCTCTCCCGGGTCGAGCACGGTCAGGGCGAGCCGGGCCTCGCGCTCGACGATCGCCTGCTGATCGCCTGCGGCTCGGGCGCCGTGCGCATCCTCGAGGCCCAGCGCGAGGGGAGGGCGCCGGCGGCGGCGGCCGACTTCCTGCGCGGTTTTCCCCTCCCCGCCGGCACGAGCCTATGCCCCGCTACCGCCTGAGCCTCGAATACGACGGGACGCCCTACGCCGGCTTCCAGGCCCAGGCCGGCCAGCCGAGCGTCCAGGGCGAGATCGAGCGGGCCATCGCCGCCTTCTGCGGCGAGGAGGTCCGTATCCACGCCGCCGGCCGCACCGACGCCGGCGTCCACGCCGCCGGCCAGGTCGTCCACTTCGACTTGGCCAAGGACTGGCCGGCGGCGACGGTGATGAACGCGGTCAACGCCCACTTGGCCGCCGCGCCCGTCGCGGTGCTGGCGGCCGAGGTCGCGGCGGAGGATTTCCACGCCCGCTTCTCGGCAGTCGGGCGGCGCTATCTCTACCGCGTGCTCACTCGGCCAGGACCCCCGGCCCTCGATGTCGGCCGCGTCTGGCACGTCCGCGCGGCCCTCGACGTGGAGGCCATGGACGCCGCCGCCCGCCTTCTTGAGGGCCGGCACGACTTCACCACCTTCCGCGACGCCGCCTGCCAGGCCAAGTCGCCGGTCAAGACGCTTGACGAGGCACGCGTCGCCCGCGCGGGCGAGGACGTGCGCCTCGCCTTCGCCGCGCGCTCCTTCCTGCACCACCAGGTCCGCTCCATGGCCGGCTCCCTGGTCCAGGTCGGCCTCGGCCGCTGGAGCGTGGAGGACCTCGGCCAGGCCCTCGAAGCCCGCGACCGCGCCCGCTGCGGCCCCGTCGCCCCCGCGTGCGGCCTGTGCCTGACGGCCGTGGAGTACGGATAAGCCCCTCCCGCCCGGAGCCTGTCCTCGGGCCGGCCTCCGGCCGGAGCCGGGGGTGCGTACTCTCCCCAGAGGGGCAAGGGCGATTGCATTTGAAAATTGTCGTCATCCCGCACGCAGGCCGAAGGCCGGAGATGCGGGACCCAGGAGCGGCTTGCGCCAGCGCTTGATCCCCTGGGTCCCGGCTCTCGGCTGAATCGCCTCGGCCGGGATGACGATGAAAAGTGCTAAATGCGATTGTCCCGCCCAGGGGGTGGAGAGAGGGTTAGCTCTAACGCTCTCCTCCCCCGCTGGGGGAGGGGGACCCCGAAGGGGTGGAGGGGGTT
>JBOHLC010000325.1:0-3465 GCA_050729395.1 Caulobacteraceae bacterium | reverse complement strand
GATCTCCTCTACCATTGGCTGGCCCTGCTTGCGGCGACCGGGGTCAGCCTCGAGGACGTCGCCGCCGTGCTGCGCGGCCGCGAAGGCCGTTCGGGCGTCGAGGAGAAGGCGGGTCGCGGCTGATTATGTCTAGACATATCAGCGTCGCCATCTGCGCCCTGGTCTTTCTGGCCGGCGGCGCGCGGGCCGACAACGATCTCGCGCGCGAGCGGGCCGAGGCGGCCCAGGTGACCGTCACCCGCGACGACTGGGGTATCGCCCATGTGCGCGGGCCGACCGACGCCCTGGCCGTGTTCGGGGCCGTGTACGCCCAGGCCGAGGACGATTTCCCGCGCATCGAAGCCAATTACCTCGGTGCGCTCGGCCGCACGGCCGAGGCACAGGGCAAGGGGGCGATCTGGGCCGACCTGCGCCAGCGCCTGTTCAACGACCCGGATGTTCTGAAGGCGCAATACGCCGCTAGCCCGGCCTGGCTTCGAGCCCTGATGGACGCCTGGGCGGACGGCCTCGACTTCTATCTCGCGACCCATCCTGAAACACATCCCAAAGGGCTCCGGCGCTTCGAGCCGTGGATGGCGCTGAGCTTCTCCGAAGGCAGCATTGGCGGCGATATCGAGCGCGTTTCATTGCCGGAGCTGGCGAGATTCTACGGCGCCACGCGGGTGGCCGAGGCGACCGACCCTGAGCCATCCGGCTCCAATGGCATCGCCATCGCCCCGGCCGACAGCAAGGACGGCCACGCCCTGCTGCTGATCAATCCGCACACCTCGTTCTACTTCCGCTCCGAGCTGCAGATGGAGAGCGACCAGGGCCTCGACGCCTACGGGGCGGCCACCTGGGGCCAGATGTTCCTCTACCAGGGCTTCAACGAGCACGCCGGCTGGATTCTTACCTCCAGCGGCGTCGACGCGGTGGACGAGTTCGCCGAGACCATCGTCAGACGCGGCGGCCGGCTATTCTACCGCTACGGGGCCGAACTGCGGCCGGTCACGTCCAAGGCCGTGGCCATCGACTACCGGGCGGCCGACGGATCGATGAAACGGCGGATCTTCACCGTCTTCCGCACCCATCACGGGCCGATCGTGCGCCAGGCCGGCGGCAAATGGATCGCCATCGCCATGATGAACAAGCCGGTGGCGGCGCTGGAGGAATCCTTCCTGCGCACCAAGGCGCGGGACTACGCCGAACTCCTCGAGACAGACAAGCTGCAGGCCAACTCGTCGAACAACACCATCTTCGCCGACGACAGGGGCGAGACCGCCTATCTGCACCCAAGCTTCATCCCGCGTCGCGACGACCACTTCGACTACACGCGGCCCGTGGACGGCGCGAACCCGGCGACCGACTGGAAGGGCCTGCACGCCCCCGGCGAAGCGCCGCACCTGCTCAACCCCGCCGTCGGCTGGCTGTTCAACACCAACGACTGGCCCTATTCGGCCGCCGGCCCGGACAGCCCCAAGCGCGCGGACTATCCGCGCTACATGGACGTCAACGGCGAGAATCCGCGCGGGCTGCACGCCCTGCGGCTGTTGAGCCGCCACAGGGGCTTTACCCTCGAGTCACTGAGAGCCGCGGCCTTCGACCCCTACCTGCCGGCTTTTGCCGAGCTGATCCCCGGCCTTGTGCGCGCCTGGGACACAGCTGATCCGGCCGATCCGTTCAAGCGGGCCGTGAAGGACCAGATCGGCGTCCTGCGCGCCTGGGACGACCGATGGAGCGCCGACTCGGTCGCCACCTCCCTGGCGGTGTTCTGGGCCACGCCATTATGGGCGCGGGAGGCCGCTGGCCAGCATCGGCCGCAGGAGGAGATCATCCAGCGCATCGGCGCCGACGTCAGCGACAGCGACAAGCTGGCCGCACTGGCGGCGGCCTCGGACCGCCTGGCGCGCGACTTCGGGACCTGGCGCACGCCATGGGGCCGGATCAACCGCTTCCAGCGCCTGGACGACAGCCTCGAGCCGCATTTCAGCGACGCCCAGCCCAGTATCCCCGTGCCGTTCACCTCTTCGCGATGGGGCTCGCTGGCCTCGTTCGGCGCTCATCCGTGGCCGGGGACGAAGCGCTGGTACGGGACGAGCGGCAACAGCTTCGTGGCCGTAGTCGAATTCGGCCCACGCGTGCGCGCCGTGGCCGTCACGGCCGGCGGCGAGAGCGGCGATCCGGCGTCGTCGCATTTCGACGACGAAGCGGCGCGCTACGCCTCCGGCGATCTGCGCGAGGTTTATTTCTGGCCCGACCAGCTCGTCGGCCACACCGAGCGCGCCTACCACCCGGGGGAGTAGGCTTTGCTCAAGGCCTCGGCGCGAGGATGTCGTCGAGGCGCCTGGGTCCCTCGCCGACCGGCGTCAGGTGCGGATAGAGCAGGCCGCCGTGGTAATCGACCGTGACGGTGCGGAACTGCTTGTTGTCCTTGACCAGGAGTTCGATCGGCGCGGACGAGGTCTTGGCCGCCGTGATCGCGTCCTTCAGCGTCTGCGGATCGTAGGCGTCGCCGTTGACGGCGAAGATCTGATCGCCGGCGGTCATTCCGGCCTTGAACGCCGGGCCGCCCCAGTCGACCGCGGTGAGCGCGCCCTTGGGGCCGACGGCAAAGCCGATCGAGAAGTCGAACACCTGGGTCTTGCGCACGCGCTCGACGCTCTTGAGATAGGGCGATTCCTGGTCGTCATAGGTCAGGCGATAGCCGCCGCGCGTGATCCCGTCCAAGGGGGCGCCGGGCCCGTGGCCCAAGAGGCGCGCGTGCAGGAACCTCGCCCAGTCATGGGGCTGGACCGCATTCAAGGCGGCGACGATATCATCGAAGGTGTAGGTGCGGGTGACGAAGCTGCCGTTGTCCACGCCGAAGAAGGCGCGGGCGAAGTCGTCGAGCGAGCGCTTTCCGCCCGACAGCTGGCGGATCAGGGTGTCGGCGTCTAGCCAGACCAGCTGGCCCTCGGAATAGTAATCCTCGCTTCTCTGCCAGCTCAGCCACGGCAGCGGTCGACGCATGGCGATGATCGGATCGTTGGTCGTGTCCTCGAGGTCGCGCCATACGCGGCCCGCCCTGTTGTCGTAGGTGGCCGCGACCAGGGCGATGGCGTCGAGCGCCTCTTGCCTGGTGAGCAGCCCCGAACGGGCGGCGAGGACATAGCCCCAGTACTGCGTCTGGCCTTCGTAGACCAACAGCAGGCTGTCGCGCATCGGCACATTGAAATTGGGCGTCCACAGGTCGGCCGGGCGGCGGAACTTGCCGTTCCAGGAGTGGGTGTATTCGTGGGCCAGCAGATCGCGCCCCGCGGGCGTCTTGTCCCAATCGAGGAAGTAGCGCGGGATCGTCCCGTCCTCGCTCGACTGATGATGCTCCAGGCCATTGCCGCCCATCTTGTCGCTCAACGAAAACAGGAAGTCGTAGTGGTTGTAGTGATGCGAACCGAACAGCCGGTAGGCCTGGGTGACGAGGGCCCTGTGGGCGGCGATCTCCAGCGC
>JBOHLC010000324.1:0-7327 GCA_050729395.1 Caulobacteraceae bacterium | reverse complement strand
ACGGCGATCTGGACCAGCAGACCCGGATGCGCACCCTGGCGGCGTTCCGCTCGGGCGAACTGAAGCTGCTGGTCGCCTCCGACGTCGCGGCGCGCGGGCTCGACATCCCCGACGTCAGCCACGTGTTCAACTACGACGTGCCGCACCACGCCGACGACTATGTCCACCGCATCGGCCGCACGGGCCGCGCCGGCAAATCCGGCCAGACCTTCATGATCGTCACGCCGGCCGACGGCCGGGCCCTCGACAAGGTGGTCAAGCTGACCGGAGCGGCGCCGGACGATGTCCGCCTGGACCTGGACTGGTCGCAGGCCAAGTCACGCCCGGCGGGAGATCATTCGAGACGCCGGCCGGAGCGCCGCGAACGCTCGCATGGCCGCCCGGCCAGCGAAACCTCGATCGCGCCGATGGAGCCGATCAAGCCGGCAGCCGCGCCCGAGGAAAAGGCCCCGCCGCGCCACGAGGAACGCCACGCCCCGCGCCGCGAGCGTCATGCCCCGCCCCGCCGGCCGGCGCCCGAGCCGGCCCCGGCCGCTGCCGAGGACCCGGGGGCCAAGGTCGTCGGCTTCGGCGGCGCCATGCCCGCCTTTCTCGCCCGCCCGATCTCGTCGCCGGCCGAGGATTAGCGTCCGATGGCGCCGGCGAGATAGTCGCGGATGGCCTTTCCGTAGGGCGGGCGTAGCGCCTTGAGTGGCCCCATTTCGTTTTTGAGTTGGGTGTAGATCGCCTTGCGGTGACTGAACTCGAGGAAGCCGTCGCGGCCGTGATAGGCGCCAATGCCCGAGGGGCCGACGCCGCCGAATGGCAGATCCTCCTGGGCCACGTGGAAGATCACGTCATTGACCGTCACCCCCCCCGAGGTCGTCCTGGTCAGCACATCCTCGCGCTCGCCCGCGTCGTCGCCGAAGTAATAGAGGCCCAGCGGGCGGTCGCGGCAGTTCACATAGGCGATGGCCTCGTCCATCGATTGATAGCTCTTCACCGGCAGGACCGGCCCGAAGATCTCCTCCTTCATCACCTTCATGTCGTCGCTGGGCTCGATGATCAGGGTAGGCGCGATCCGCCGGTGCTCCTGCTGCGTCAGGTCCTCGCCCTCCGGCTTGAGCTCGATCACCTCCGCCCCCGCTGCCCGCGCCTCCTCGACATAGCCGCTCACCCGGTCGAAGTGCCTCTGGGAGACTATGGCCGTGTAGTCGGGATTGTCCTTGATCGTCGGGAACATGCCGGCGACCGCGGCCCTGGCCTCGGCCACGAACTCCGGCAGGCGCTCGGCAGGGGCGAGCACATAGTCGGGCGCGAGGCAGATCTGGCCGGCGTTCAGCGTCTTGCCGTTCATGATCCGCGCCGCCGCCGTCTTCATGTCGGCGGTTCGCGAGAGGATCACCGGGCTCTTGCCGCCCAGTTCGAGGGTGAGCGGGGTGAGGTTCTCGGCCGCCGCGCGCATGACGTGAGCCGCCACGCCGGTCGCGCCAGTGAACAGCAGGTGGTCGAAAGGAAGGGCCGCGAACGCCTGACCCACATCCGGACCCCCGGTGACGGCGACGATCTCCTCGGGCGAGAAGGCCGAAGCGACCATGGTCGCCATGAGCTCGGAAGTCGCCGGCGTATATTCGCTGGGCTTGATCATCGCCCGGTTGCCGGCCGCAAGAATCCCCGCGAGCGGGGTGAAGGTGAGATTGACCGGGAAGTTCCACGGACTGATCACGCCCACCACGCCCTTGGGCTGGAAGCGGATCTCCGCCTTGGCCCCGAAGAGACCCAGAAGGGCCGGCGTCGTCTTGCGCTTCTCCGGCCTCATCCACGCCTTCACATGGGCCTTGGCGTGTTTCAGCGTGCCGATGGATGAGGCGACATCGGTGAAGGCGGTCGCCTCGCGCGAGCGGGCGCCGAAGTCGGCGTTCAGCGCCTCCTCGATCCTGGCCCGGTTGTCGACCAGGAGACCGATGCAGCGGTCGATGCGGTCGATGCGCGTTTCGGCGCTCGGCGCGCCGTCGCGAAGATGCGCCGCCTTCTGAGCGACGAGCAGCGCGCGCATGTCAGCGGTCATCCTCATTCTCCCTGGCTCGCGGCGCGATGCACCCGCGAGGAGGCCAAGGTCAAGCCGCAAGCTCGGCTCTGGCCCGCGAGGCCGTGTCCGCCTAAACTCAAGGACGATCCGGGGGAGGAGCGCCCATGGCCACGCGCTATCTCGGCGAGCCGCGCGGCAAGACCATCGAACGATGGGGCCCTGTGGGGTTGGCCGGCGCGCTGGGCGTGTCGATCGCCGTGGGCCTGGTCGTGCTGGTTTCCTCGTCCGTGGCCGACATGTCACGTGACGTGGCCAAGACAGAGCCGGCCGGAGCGCCGTGCCCGACCGCTTCAATCGTCTCCTTCGCGGCGCCGTTCAGAGCCGACCAGAAATTCACCTTCGGCCACGCGGCCTTCGCAATGCGCTTTGGCGGCGCGGTCTGCGATGACGTTGTGGCCAAGGGACTGATGGGCCGAACGCCCGACGCCAGCTGCCAGTTTTCCGGACCCGCCCAGGTCGCGGTTCGCACCGCGCGCGGGGTCTACAGGTTCGCGCCGGGGGTGGGGCGGATGGCCACGGTCATCGTCAGCGGCGACGGCGCCGCGCGCTGTGTCCTGGCCTCGCCATACTGGAACTGGGATGCGCAGACCCGCGCCGAGCACAGCCGGGCGCCCACGGCTTAGGCGGCGGAGGCCGGCTCGATGGTGACGCTCTCGCCGCAGCCGCAGGCGTCGGTCTGGTTCGGATTGTGGAACACGAACCTGGCCGCCAGGCGCGTGGTCTCGTAGTCGATCTCTGAGCCGATCAGGAAAAGCACCGCCTTGGGCTCGACGAGGATCCTCACGCCCTTGTCCTCGACCACCTCGTCCAGGGGATCGGCGCGCTCGGCGTATTCGAGGATGTACTCCTGGCCAGCGCAGCCGCCATTCTTCACCCCGACGCGCAGCCCCGCGTAGGGCTTTTCGGCCTTGGCCATGATCTCGCGCACGCGCGCCGCCGCCGCCTCGGTCAGGGAGACGATCTTGGGCCGTTCACGGCGGGTTCGGATGACGGCTTCCATGGGCGTCCTAGAACATGTTCAGTTCGAGCTTTGCCTCGTCCGACATCAGGGACGGATCCCACGGCGGATCGAACACCAGGTTGACGGTGCAACTGGTCACTTCGGGAATGGCGCTCACCGCGTCCTGCACCCAGCCTGGCATGTCGCCGGCCACCGGACAGCCGGGCGCGGTCAGAGTCATGTCGATGGCCACGGCGCGCTCGTCGGAGACATCCACGCGATAGATCAGGCCAAGCTCGTAGATGTCCACCGGGATCTCCGGGTCGTAGACGGTCTTCAGCTTCTCCACGAGCTTGTCGGTCAGCGCGTCGAGTTCGGCCTGAGGCAGGGCTTGGGCGGTTGGCGCGGCGTCGTCCATCAGGCGAAAAAGGTCCGGGTCTTTTCGAGGCTCTCGACAAACGAGTCGGCCTCCTCGGGGGTGTTATATAGGGCGAAGGAGGCGCGCACGCTCGCGTTCACGCCGAAGCGGCGCAGCAGGGGCTCCGCGCAATGGGTCCCGGCGCGCACGGCGATGCCGTAGCGATCCAGAACCTGAGCCACGTCGTGGGCATGAGCGCCGGCCATGTTGAAGGCGAAGATGGCCCCCTTGCCCGGCGCGTGGCCCAGTTCGGTCAGCCAGTTGGCCCCGTTGATGTTGGCCTTCACCCGCTCATAGAGCCCGTGCTCGTGGGCGGCGATGGCGTCGCGGTCCAGGCCCTCCAGCCAGGCGATGGCCGCGCCAAGGCCGATGGCCTCCAGGATAGGGGGCGTGCCGGCCTCGAAGCGGTGCGGCGGGTCGGCGTAGGTCACGCTCTCCATGGTCACGGTGTCGATCATCTCGCCGCCGCCTTGGTAGGGCGCCATGGCGGCCAAGAGGTCGGCCTTGCCGTAGAGCACGCCGATTCCGGTCGGCCCATAGAGCTTGTGGCCGGAGAAGACATAGAAATCCGCGTCCAGGGCGGTCACGTCGACCTTGCCATGCACGATGGCCTGGCAGCCGTCGATCAATGTCAGCGCGCCGGCCGCATGGGCGGCGGCGATGATCTCCGCCACCGGATTGACCGTTCCCAGCACATTGGACATGTGGCTCACCGCGACCATGCGCGTGCGGGGCCCGATCAGCGAGAAGAGCGCCTCGAGATCGAGCCGGCCGTCGTCCAGGATCGGCGCGAAGCGAAGCGTGACGCCCTGCCGCTCGCGCAGGAAATGCCAGGGGACGATGTTGGCGTGGTGCTCCATCTCCGTGAGCACAATCTCATCACCCTCGCCCCAGCTCCGGCCGAGCGAGGAGGCCACGAGATTGATGGCCTCGGTCGCGCCCTTGGTGAACACGATCTCCGAGGCTGAGCCGGCGCCCATCAGCCGCCGCGCCGCCTCGCGCGCGGCCTCGTAGGCGTCGGTCGTCTCGTTGGCCAGCGTGTGCAGGCCGCGGTGAACGTTAGCGTAGGAGCCCTCCATCGCGGCCGTCATGGCCCCGATCACCGCGCGCGGCTTCTGGGCCGAGGCGGCATTGTCGAGATAGACGAGCGGCCGGCCGTTCACCTCGCGGGAAAGGATCGGGAACTGGGCCCGGATGTCGTGCGGATCGAAGCTCATGCCAGCCCAGCCGTGTGCGTGGCCACCCACGCGCGGACAGCCTCGCGGGCGCCGTCATGGCCGATGCGGTCGACAACTTCGCCGACGAAGGCTTCGGTCAGCATGGCCCGCGCCTCGCGTTCCGGAATGCCGCGCTGGCGGGTGTAGAACAGCGCCTCCTCATCGAGCGCGCCGACGCTGTTGCCGTGCGAGCAGACGACATCGTCGGCGTAGATCTCCAGTTCCGGCTTGGCGTCGACCTCGGCCCGGTCGGACAGCACGAGCGCGTGGTGGCCCATCTTCGCGTCCGTCCGGTCGGCGCCGGGCCGGACCTCGACGCGGCCTTGGAAGACGCCGCGTCCCTGGTCGGAAACGACGCCTTTGGTCAGTTGGTCGGTCGCTCCGTCGGGAGCCTGATGGACGACGACGGTTGTGATGTCGCCGTGCCGCTTGTCCGAGACGAGGTAAAGGCCGTCGAGCCGCGCGCTGGCTCCTCCGCCCAGATGGCGGACCCGGGTCTCGACCCGCTGGCGCCTGGCGCCGGCGGTCACGACGGTCTGGGCGAAGCTGGCGCCGGGGGCGAGCTCGATCCTGGTCATCGACACCGAGACGGTCTCCTCGGCCTGGTCGGCGAGCACGATCCGTTCGAGCCGCGCGCCAGGGCCGATGGATATCTCCATGTCCGCCTCGGTGACGGCGGGCGCTTCGCCCTCGTAGCTTTCCAGCAGCGTCAGTTCCGCGTCCGGGCCAATTGCGATCGACAATCTGGATGCATGCGAGCCGGCGTCAGCGGCGATGTAGCGAAGGGCTACGCGGCGGGTTTCGCCAGCTGCCAGCTCGAGCCGCGCCGGTCCGCGCCCGTTGACGATCTCGATTCGCTCGGCTTCGACTTCGGCGAACGGTCCCGAAACCAGCGCGCCCGCGTGGGTGGGCGAGGCCCGCGGCAGCGCGCGGACGAGACCGCGGATGTCGCTCCAGCGCCAATCCTCGTCGCGCCGCGAGGGCAGCTCGGCGAGATCGCCGGTGGCTATGGCGCGCGCCAGGCTCATGCGGCGCTCGCGAAGCGGTCGTAGCCGGCGCGCTCCAGCTCCCGCGCCAGGTCCGGACCGCCCGATTCGACGATGCGGCCGCCGGCAAGCACGTGCACCCGGTCCGGACGGATATGGTCCAGCAGCCGCTGGTAGTGGGTGATCACCAGCATGGCGCGATCGGGCGCGCGCATGGCGTTGACGCCCTCGGCGACGATGCGCAGGGCGTCGATGTCGAGGCCTGAATCGGTCTCGTCCAGAATGGCGAGACGCGGAGAAAGCATCATCATTTGAAGAATTTCCATCCGCTTCTTCTCACCGCCAGAGAAGTCGACGTTGAGCCCGCGCCGGAGCATCTCGAAGTCCATCTTCAGTTCCGACGCGCGTGCGCGGACCGCCTTGAGGAACTCGGGGGCCGAGATCTCGGCCTCGCCGCGCGCCTTGCGCTGGGCGTTCATCGCCGTGCGCAGGAAGTTGAGCGCCGGAACGCCGGGGATGGCCACCGGATATTGGAAGGACAGGAAGACGCCTTTCGCCGCCCGCTCGTCGGGCGCGAGGACGAGCAGATCCTCGCCGTCCAGCGTCACCGAGCCGGCGGTCACCTCATAGCCCGGCCGGCCGGCCAGGGCGAAGGCCAGGGTCGACTTGCCGGCGCCATTGGGGCCCATCACCGCGTGCACCTCGCCCGTGGGCACGCCGAGGCTCACGCCCTTGAGGATCTCGGCCTCGCCCACGCGCACATGCAGATTATCTATGGAGAGCATTGATTCTCAGGCGCTTTCTTGGGTGGGACGCAGGAATTCCAGGCGGTTGCCGAATGGGTCGCAGATGTAGACGCGCTCATGGCCGGGCAGAGAGCCGTCCTCGACCACCTCGAAGCCGCGGTCGCGGGCGCGGCGAGTCAGCTCGGACACGTCGGACACGCGGAAGGCGATGTGCGCCTTGTTGGCCGGAACGAATGGTTCCTCGACTCCGCAATGGATTTTCACCCCGTCGCGCTCGAACCAGCACCCGCCGCGACCGGCCAGGCTGGCCGGCTTGGGTTGCTCTTCGAGACCCAGGAAGTCGGCATAGAAAATGCGCGCCGCCCCCTCCCCGCGCCTGGGGATCGCCAGTTGCACGTGATCGATGGCCTCGAGGCTCATCCGACGCTCCCTTCCAGTGAAATAGCCACCAGCTTCTGCGCCTCGACAGCTAACTCCATCGGCAGTTCCTGCAGCACGTCCTTGACGAAGCCGTTGACCAGCAGCTGCACCGCCTCTTCCTGGCTGAGCCCGCGCTGCATGGCGTAGAACAACTGGTCCTCGGACAGGCGCGAGGTGGTCGCCTCGTGCTCGAATTTGGCCGAGGCGTTGCGCGCCTCGATGTAGGGCGTGGTGTGCGCCGCGCAGTGCTTGCCGATCAGCAGGGAGTCGCACTGGGTGAAATTGCGCGCGCCCGTGGCCTTAGGGTGGGCCGAGACGAGACCGCGATAGGTGTTGGACGAGTGGCCGGCCGAGATGCCATTGGAGATGATGCGCGAGCGGGTGTCCTTCCCAAGATGGATCATCTTGGTTCCGGTGTCGGCCTGCTGGTGGCCGTTGGTGATGGCGATGGAATAGAACTCGCCCTGGGCGCCGTCGCCGCGCAGGATGCAGGACGGGTACTTCCAGGTGATGGCCGAGCCGGTCTCGACCT
>JBOHLC010000323.1:0-3807 GCA_050729395.1 Caulobacteraceae bacterium | reverse complement strand
CGAGAAGGCCGCGGGATCGGAGAACCCGACCAGGTAGGCGGTCTCATTCACGGAAACCTTTCCGCCGCTCAGGTAGCTGACGGCCAATCCGTGGCGCAACTCGTCCCGCACCGTCTCGAAGGTCACGCCCTCGGCCCGCAACCGGCGAAACAGCGTCTGGCGGCTGAAGCCCAGCTGGCCGGCCACCTTGTCCATGCCCGCCTCGCCGGTGTGCAGGATCGGCATCAGCAGGGTCTCGACCCGGCCCCGGGTGGACTTGGAGGACTCCAGGCTCTTCAGCAAGGCGTCGGCGCGCTCGCTCAACACGCCGAAGACATATCGCGGCTGGAGCGCGATCCTGTGGCTCATCCACGACGTGTCGAGCAGAAGCGCGTTCCAGTCGCTGTCGAACACGACCGGCGCCTGGAAGATGCGGTCGTATTCGGCCCGATGCGCCGGCGCCGCGTGCGTGACGTGCACGGCCTTGGCCAGCTGGGTGACCCCGAACTGTCTCGGCCCGCAGACCATGCGCGCGAAGGTGGATTCAGTGAGCTCGGGAAAGGCGTTGGGATGCTCGCGGGTGTCGACCAGCCAGAGCCCGCCGCCCCGCGGCGTGAGACGGAAGCGCTCTTTCGGGCCGTCGAATTCGATGACCAGGCGCCCGTATCGGTTCAATTGGTTGAAGGCGTCGCGCATGGTTTCGGAGGCGGAGCCGAGCAGCCCGACGACCGAAATCCGCGCCAGATCGTTCGTCTCCCCGTAGTGGAGCGCCAGGGCCGGATCGTTGCACAGCGTCTCGCCCGCGCGCATCAGGGCGACGTAGTTCTCGAACGGTATGCGCATGTCCTGATCATTGAGGTCGTTCGGCTCGATCCCTGAGCGTTCGGCCAGCGCGCGCTGGTTCGCCCCCTTGGACACGGCCAGTTCCATCAATCCGCGCGCCAAGCCGGCCGCGACCGTGAGCCCAGGCATGGGTTCGCCGCCCTTTGTTACCTGGGGTCAGGTTATTGATGCCGGGCGTCATGTCCATAACCGCGGTTGTCGATAGGCTTTGCACGAACGGAGGCGAGGAGACGAAGGCGGCGGACCTGGCATGTTCGAGCACCTCTTCCAAGGCAGCCCCCCGCGGCTGCTCGCCATGGCGGAGCTGGGCCTGATCCTTCATATCGGCGCGGCCAGCGTGGCGATCGCCTCAGGCGCGGCGACCCTGTGGGTTCGCAAGGGCGCGCGGGCGCATCGCCTGTTCGGCAATGTGTTTTTCTTCGCCATGCTGACCATGTGCGTCATGGCCGCGAGCCTGGCCGCCGTCCTCGTGGCGAGGGGACATCCCAGCCAGTCGGTCAATGTGATCGCCGCCGTCTTCACCGCCTATCTCGTGGCCACCGGCTGGACGACCGCGCGCCGCCAGGCAGGGACCGTCGGCTGTTTCGAGATTGGCGCCATGGGCGTCGCCCTGGGCCTCGCCGCCGTGGGCCTACTCGCGCTCGCGACGATCGCGTCGGGCAAGGCGACAGGGTCCAGCGACGTGCCTGTCTTTGCGCCCGTTACTCTCACGGTCGTTGCGTCGCTCGCCGCCGCCATGGACCTGAAGGTGATCCTGCGCGGCGGCGCGCGGGGCGCGCAGCGGACCGCCCGGCATCTGTGGCGCATGTGCTTCGGCCTGTTCATCGCCACGGCTTCGTTCTTCCTCGGCCAGCAGAAGATCATGCCGGCGTTCGTGCGCGGCTCGCCGGTCCTGCTCGCTCTGGGCTTCGCGCCCCTCATCCTCATGGCGTTCTGGCTCGTTCGCGTCCGCTTCGCCGGCGCGGTCAGCTTCGCCCAGCGGTTGGCCCGAGGGTTCGGGGCGCGCGATATACGCCCCCCGAACCCCTCGACTGAGCTAATCGGGCCGCTCGCTCCGGTCGAGACGTTCGACGAGGGTAAGGAGGTCGCTCCAGGCTTTCTTCTTGGCCGCCGGCGGCTACGTGGTCACGCCGACCTTGATGTCGTGACGCGGTTTGCCTTGCCCCGCATCGTGTTGCCTGACTAGCGCGGGTCGGCTGGCCGAAACCGATGGCGAGCCATCGCGTGAACAGGTCCCTTAGCCCTGGCCGATTGGCCCTCAGCCCTTGGGGCTCGGAAGAGAGTCACCCTCCATCGGGGTCTTGCCGGCGCCCGCGCGCTTGAGGATATCGAGCGCCCGCGGAATGTTCGCCAGCGTCGCGCGCTCCTGGAAATAGCTTTCCGTTCTGAGGGCCGAGAGCTTTTCAGCCACCGCCACGTTGATGAGTTGGTTCAGCGCCACGCCTTCGGAGTCGGCCACCTTGCGCGCCTCGTCCAGCAGCGACGGCTGAAGCCGCAGCGCGAAATTGCTTTTCCTCATGTCTCCGCCTCCAATCGTCTCACCGCTTCGCCGGGGGACAACACCTCGACGCCGAACCGTTTCGCGACTCCCGCGATATCGCGCGCGATATTGCAAGCAGCTTCCACTTCGGTCGACAAAACGCGCAACCGCGAGAGGCGCCGCGATCAGTCGGGCCTCTCGCCGCGGTCGAGGCGCTCGACGAGGGTGAGAAGGTCGCTCCAGGCTTTCTTCTTCGCCGCCGGCTGGCGCAGCAGGAAGGCCGGGTGCAGCGTCGGCAGCGCCGGGATCTCCAGCTCGACATGCCGGCCGCGCCATTCGAACCAGCGGCCGCGCAGGGCCAGAATGCCTTCGCCCTTGTCGAGCATGAACTTGGCGGACGCGCCGCCCACCAGAAGCAGCAGGCTCGGCCGCACCAGATCGATCGCCCGCTCCAGGAACGGCGCGCAGGCCAGCTGCTCCTGCGGGCTCGGCGTGCGGTTGCCGGGCGGGCGCCAGAAGACGGTGTTGGCGATCAGCACTCGATCGGTGAGGCCGGCGGCGGCCAGCATCTTGTCGAGCAGCTTGCCCGCGCGGCCGACGAAGGGCGCGCCCTGCACGTCTTCCTCCGCCCCCGGCGCCTCGCCGACGATCATTACAGGCGCGTCCGGCGCGCCGCGCCAGCACACCGCCTGGCGCGCGCCCTGGGTTTTCAGCGCGCAGCCGTCGTAGGCGGAGATGGCATCGCGCAGGTCGTCCAGGCTTTCCGCCGCCCAGGCGAGATCGCGTGCCGCGCTGGCGTCGAGCCTCGCCGCCGGAGCAGTGCTCGGGACGGGCGCCGGCCGCCGATCGGCCAGGCGCGTCTCGCTGGCCCGCGCCATCCGGTCGAGCGGAACGTCCCCATAGAGACAGTCGACGCCGGCGTCGGCCCAGAAGGCCAGGAGACTTTCCGCCACGCGGCGATCGAGGGTCATGCCGCAACCCTACACTGGGGCGGCGCGGGATGGGAGCGCCTCCGGCCGGCGTTTGCTCTTGACCGTCGCCGCGCCGGCTTCGATTAAGACCGGGCGCGGAACAAGAGGCTGAAGCCATGAGCGAAGACGCGGCCCGCGAGGCGATGGAATACGACGTGGTCATCGTCGGGGCCGGTCCCGCGGGCCTTTCCGCCGCCATCCGCCTCAAGCAGGCCGCCGCCGCCGCCGGGGCCGAGATCAGCGTCGCCGTGGTCGAGAAGGGCTCGGAGGTCGGGGCCCACATCCTCTCCGGCGCGGTGATCGATCCCAGGGCGCTGAACGAACTGATCCCCGACTGGCGGGCCAGGGGCGCGCCGCTCGAAACCCCGGTCAGCAAGGACAAGTACATGTGGCTGGGGCCGATGGGCGAGCTGGATTTCAGCCTGCTCGTCCCGTTGATGCCGCCGTACATGAACAACCACGGCAACTACGTCGCTTCGCTGGGCAACCTCTGCCGCTGGCTGGCCGAGCAGGCCGAGGCCATGGGGGTCGAGG
>JBOHLC010000322.1:0-11442 GCA_050729395.1 Caulobacteraceae bacterium | reverse complement strand
CGCATAGCCTCACGCGTGCCTGGCGGACCGATATTCTCCGTGTTTCGCATCAAGCTGGTGGCCGATTTCCCATGAGCGCGTCAGCGGGCGCTTGAACCGCTTCGGGAGAGGGGCCGAACGACGCCGTCGGACCGCTATGAGCGTTGCAGGCTCAGGCGGCGCGGCTTGCCCTCCGGGTCAAATCCTAAGAGCCCCTCGACCTTGTCGAGGTCGATGACCACCGCGACGCCGTTCTTTTCCGGGTCCTGCTTGCGCTCGAATTCCGGCGCGAGGTCGTAGACACGGTCGCGCTCGGCGCCGCTCGCCACCCGGGCGCGTCCGGCGAACTGCAGGAACACGCGCCTGGCCCCGTCACGATACATGAGCGCCACATGGGGGTTGGCCTTGATGGCCGCCATGGTCGAGCCCTCGGCGTTGCGCGCCCAGAAGCCGAGCTGGTCGTCTGAGAACACCTGGGTCGAGCCGCGGAAGGAAAGGCGAGGCCGTCCGGCGGCGTCCACCGCGGCCAGGATCAGCGGGTTGCCGGAGATCAGCGCCCCGTTGACGTGACCACGGACTTCGTCGGTAAGGACTATGGCCATTTGGGATGTTCCTTGTCCGAGCCGCCCGCGACTACGCGGAGGTTCCGTCCCGATAGACGCAGCTTCATCCAGACGACACAAGGCGCGCAACGGCCGCGTCGAGCTATCCGGCGAGCGCCGCCCTGCCGGAGCGCCAGATGATCTCGGGCCGATACTGGTCGGGTCCCGAATACTCCGGATAGAGCCGGAAGCCCTCGCGCCGAAAGTGGGGCAAGGCGCGATAGAAGTCCTCGGCACCCTCGTTGGCGATCAGATCGATGCGAACGCCGCCGGCCGCGCGCAGCGCCTGGACGATCAGCTCTCGCGCGACGCCCTTGCGCCGATGCGCCGGCTCGACCGCGATCTGAGACAGGTGGGCCTGCACCTCGCCGTCGCTTTGCAGCTGGGCGAAGCCGACGAGGGCGCCTCCTTCCACGGCGACCATCGTCGTGACGCCCGGCGCCGTGAGGGCCTTGTTTGCCCTGGCGGGGTCCGCCTGCAGCCACTCCCACCCCTCGAGATTGCACAGTCGCAGTACGCCGGGCAGATCGGCGGGCGTGTACGGTCGAATGTCCATCAGCGGCTGGCCATCAGGGCTCGCGTTTCCCGAGGAGGATAGCGCGCCGCCGAAGGACCGGTTTCCAGCGCGAGTCGATGTCGACTCCTCCTCACTTCGCGAACAGATAGGCGCAGCTCTTGTCGGCCGGGTCGTGGGCCATGACGCGGTCGTAGAGGCCGGTGTTTTCGGCCACGGCGCGTTCGACGTCCTCGGGCAGCAGGAACCCGGCGGCGACCTCGCGGGCGGCGGCCGCCCGCACCTTCGCCACATAGGCCGCCCGGGTCGGGTAGAGCGCCTGAAGGCTCGGGCGCGGATCGCCGGCGGCGCGGCGTTCGGCCTCCGTGCGGGCGAAGGGGACGAAGCTGCCGTCGAAGCGCGCGGTCGCCCAGGCAAAGCCGATGGCGGGGCCGCGCGAGTTCCAGCCGGTGTGCGTGCCAAGCGGCGCCTGGAGTTCCACCAGCCTGACCCCGCCCCGGTCGTTGCCGTCGGCGTCGGGGGCCGGAACCCGGGTCTCGAAGGCCGGTCCGTGAACCGGCGGGACGCGGTCGGCGATGCCCTGGCTTTCGAAGCGCGGGCCGAAATCGAGGCGCGGTTCGCGCAGGTTCTGGGCCGGCGGCGTCAGGCCAATCCCTCTGGGAAACGCCGCCCGATAGGCCTTGACGGTGATCAGGGTCCGCTCGGCCAGGGACGGATAGGCGCTGGGCGGCGGCGGCGCGCCTCCGCCCGTCCAGCGGTCGAGGGCCAGGATGAGCGCCCGCATGGCCAGGTAATCGTCGGTAGTCGAGACACAGTTCACGTAAGGAGCGCGGACGCGCGAGCGGCCGACATAGTGCTGGGCGCCCATGAAGGCGTAGAGGCGCACGTTCCTGGCCGGGGCGACGTCGCGCGCGCCGTCCGGCGTGGTGGCGATCAGCGAGCCGTCGCGGTTCCAGAATTCGGTCGAGGTGTTGGCGATGATCAGCTTGGGCGCGCGGCCGTTCGCGTCGCGGGCATGGTCGAGGGTGGAGGCGGTCAGGCCGGAGACCGGATCGCGCGCGGGCGTGGAGGTGAAGGGGAAGGCGTCGGCCGGATAGTCGTGCTCCTCGAGCATCGAGGGATGCCGCGTCGGCTGGGCGAAGCGGCTGTTGAAGCCGGCCGAGCCGCCGGCGCCCGGCACCTGCATATAGGCGCCGTCGAAGGCGAGCTTGCCGGTCTCGTCGACGTCCAGGCCGTCGTGCAGCATGCGGCCGATGAGCCGGCCGGACTGGCTGATGCCGAAGATCAGGACGCGCCTGGGCGGCAGGGCGCCCTCGAACGGGTGGTCGCGGAACCAGGCCAGCAGGTCGCGGATGCCGGCGAGGCCGGCGCCTTCGACGTAAGGGTTCTTGGCGACATAGGTCAGCTCATAGATCACCCCCGGCTTGAAGCCGCCGTCGAGGCTGACGCGGCCAGGCCCGCCGGCCTCGGCGGCGGCAACGAAGCGCCAGCGGCCGCGCGGAATGGGCATGCGCGCATCGTCGGGCCGGGCGCGCCCGGTCAGCACGGCCTTGGGATCGTCAGGCGTCGCCGGTTCGTAGGTCAGGCCGCGCATGCCGGCGTAGGTGGCGATATCGGTCGGCGCGGTTACGGTGAACTCGTTCTCGACCGGGCCGGTGATGGCCGTGCCGCCGGGTCCCCTGGCGATCGGCGGGGCGAAGACCAGCGGGCGCGCCGGCGGCGCTCGGGGGGCGACATCCCAGGTCCAGGCGGACCACAGCAGGCTGAAGCCGTGGCGCATCAGGAAACCATCGCCGGCGTCGGCGGCGGTGGTCGGATCGTTGTTGGCCGGGCTGTGGCCGTTCACCTGGCCGAGAATGGCGATGCCGCCCCGGTTGTTGACGTCGTAGAGCAAGGTGGTCGGGGCGGCCTTCACCGGCCGCAGGAGGACGAATTCGCTGGTGAAGACGACGAGGCCGCGCGCGTCACGCGGGGCGCGCTTGAGATCGACGACGCGGGCGTTGGCCGGCGCGTTCGGGTCCAGGGCGAAGTGGGCGACGCCGCGAATCTTCTCGTACGGGCCGGCCTGGCCGAAGCTCACGCCGGGCGCGAAGGCCGTGCGCTCGAGGATGTCCACGCGCTCCACCGCGGCCCGCGATGGCGCCGAGCCGATGACGGCGAACACCGCGAACAGGATCGGCAAAGCCTTCGCGCGCACGACCTCTCCCCATCCGAGCCGCGCCAGCTTTCCGCGCTACGGCCGCGAACGCAAGGGCAGCGTTGGCAGAGGCGTGGGAGGTCACTCGCATGCAAGCCTGGCGTCCAGGCGTGGCAACCGGCAGGCGGCCCTTTCCGCCAGCCGTGACGTTGATTTATTGGATTGTTGTCAGGCCTTGACCGAGTCAGGCACCCCATGGCGCCGCAGGGCCGCACCCAGGCCGAAGAAACCGGCCAGCACCAAGGCCCACGTCGCGGGCTCGGGAACGGAGCCAATGGTGAGCGAGGTCACGGCGAAATACCAATTCGAATCGCCGCCGGTATTGTTGCTGAACTGGATGTCGGTGATGCCGGACGCCGTGAGGATGTTGTCCACCGTGCCAGCCTGACCGGTCAAAGTGCCTGTCTCGAGCAGGTTGTCCGAAGCGCCGAACGCTTCATAGGTCGAACCAGAACCGTTTGAGCCATAATCGTTGAAGTAGAAGCTGACGTCGGACACGGGAGAGCTGAACGCGAAGTTGAGGATCTCCGCCGTGGGGTAATCTGGGTTTGTACTGTTCGACAGACCCATAGGGGGGGCGTCGGCGAAACCGATCAGCGGGGGACCGTCCGAATCCGGCCCGCCCATCAGCGAGAAGGTGATTCCATCAAGGCTCGTCAGGGGGGTTCCGGACGCATAGCTCCCGAAATCGATCGTGGTCGCGTTGGCCGAGCTGGCGCCAGTGATGAGGAGACCCAGGGCCGCGAGAGCCATTCCAAGCGCCGGGACCTTGACTCTGAGCTGGTTGGTTTTCATTTCGCCGCCCGCCTCTCCAATAGATACGCCGCAATTGAGCCATGTTTCCGCGGTCCCCGCAAGCCCGATTCCGTGCCCTCGTCGCCAACGCAAGGGGCGCTCATCCCCGCGGCGCGTAGGGGCCGAGGGCGTCGAAGAGCGGGTCGAGGTGGGCCTGGTAGCGGCGCCAGCGGCCGACGGAGGAAGCGTAGATCGGCCGGCGCACCTGCTCGACGCTGGCCGTGGTCACCGGCCGTCGCGTCTGGTGGAAGTCGAGGCATGCGGGGGCCCAGGGAAGGCCGCAGATCTCGCTCACCAGGGCGCGGATCTGGACCTCCGGCGAGGCGACAAGGGCCTCGTAGCTCACTTCGCGCACGCGGCCGGGGAGGACCTCGCGCCAGTGATCCATGACCTGTCGGTAGCGGCGGTATTCGCGGCCGATCTGGGCCAGGTCGTCGAGGGTCTCGTTGCCGCTGGCGAACAGCTCTGCGAAGCAGGCGAGGCAGGTGTCGGCGGGACCCCGCAGGCAGTGGACGATCACCGCGCGCGGAAAGGCCAGGGCGATGAGGCCCAGATGGAGATAGTTCTCCAGGGTCTTGTCGACCGGCCGCGCGCCGGAGCGCCAGCCGGCGGCGCGCAATGCCGCGAGATAGCCCTCCGCCAGGCGGCGCGAGGCGGAAGCGTCGGAGTTCGGCAGGGCGGCGAACCAGGCGTCGGCCACCTCCCCGAAGGCGCCGGTTTCGCCCAGGCCCTGGACGTCCGAATGGCTGGCCAGGATCTGCTCGAGGAGGCTGGATCCGCAGCGCGGGAAGCCGACGATGAAGATCGGCGCGGCGCGGGAATCGCCCGGCTTCTGGCGGGCGATGAATTGGGCGGTGAACAGCTCGCGCACACGGCGCGCGGAAGCTTCGTGCTCGCGCTCGAGAACCACCGGATCCTTTCCGGCGGCCGCCAGAGCGCGGCCTCTGAGCGCCGCGCCGGCCGAAAACTGGGCAAAGGCGGCGTCGTACTCGCCGCGCGCCTCCAGCGCCGCGCCGAGGGCGTAGTGGAGCGCCGCGTTGGCCTCCGGCGCCTCGACCGCGGCCCGCAGCCAGGCCAACTCGTCATCGGTCACCGCCGCCGGCCGAAGAACCGCCAGTCGGCTGAGCGCCCGCGCGCGACTCTCCGGCGCCTGGGCCAGGCGGCGATAGAGGGCGATGGCCTCGTCCACATGACCCTCGACGGCGTCGACCGCCGCCAGGCAAAAGGCGGTGTCGGCGGCATCCGGTTGGAGCGCCAGGGCCTGGGCATAGGCCGCGCGCGCGCGGCGCCAGTGGCGCAGCGCCTCCAAGGCGACGCCGAGATTATGCCAGGCGGCGAAGTGAGCCGGCTGGCGCCGGGTGACATCGGCCAACCGGGCGCGCGCCGGTTCGAAACGGCCCTGGCGAAGGTCGATCACCGCCAGGGAATAGCGGGCGCGGAAATCGCGCGGCTCGGCCCGCTCGGCCTCGCGGTAGACGCGCTCGGCCTCGGCCAGGCGGCCGGCCGCATAATGCGCCGCCGCCCGGTCGAGCAGGGCGTCGAGATCGGGTGAGCCCGCGCGCGGCGCCTTCATCTCTCCGCTGGCCTCCTCGAGCGCCATCCTTGGCCAGAATCGCCGGCCACCGCAAACAGGCGGCACTCACTGGGATACCCAAGATTCAATTTCGCAATCTCGTGTCGTGGCGCCCGCTTGCCACGCCGGAAAGTCGCGCACATAGTCGGCGGCGCGCCAACAAGACGCGGTCGGCGAGCGCGAACGCGCCGTCGACCTAGCGATGAAAGCGTACTGAAACAAAAAACGGCGCAACCGCCGGGGAGGAACGTCATGACGATGCGAGCGATGCTTCTGGCCGCCTGCGCCGGGGCCGTGTTCACCTGGACCGACGCCGCGCTGGCGCAACAGGCCCCGCCAGGCACGCAGACCGCGGCGGCCGGCACGACGCTCTCCGAAGTCGTCGTCACCGCCCAGAAGCGCGAACAGAACCTGGAGAGCGTGCCGGTCGCCGTGTCGGCCTACACGTCGAAGCGGCGCGACCTGATCGGCATCGAGTCCATCCAGGACATGACCAACTACACGCCTGGCCTCGAGTATTCGACCTCGCTCGACCGCGCCTTCATCCGCGGCGTCGGCCGGCAGACCAACAACCTCGCCACCCAGCCCGGCGTCGCCACCTATGCCGACGGCGTCTACAACTCGAGCGTGGTCGCCGCCTCCGGCGATTCCCTGTTCGTCAACCGGGTGGAGATCCTGCGCGGACCGCAGGGGACGCTCTATGGACGCAACTCGGTCGGCGGGACGATCAACTCGATCTCCAACATGCCCAGCTCGCACTTCTACGCCGAAGCGCGGGCCAACATCGGCAACTACGGCGTCTATAACTTCGAGGGCGCCGTCTCCGGCCCGATCACCGACACCTTGCGCCTCAGGCTCGCGGCCGCCCAGACCGACCAACAGGACGGCTATTTCAAGAACGTGGCCGGCGGGCCGAGCGAAGGCGGGCGGGGCAACAGCACCTATGTCGAGGGACAGGTGTCGTGGGACATCACCCCGAACCTCAACCTGTGGCTCAAGGGCGGCTATTTCCGTTACTACAGCACCTACCGCACGGCCAATACGCTGGGTTCCTACGACTATGCGCAGTTCCCGCCAGGCTCGCTGGCGCCAGGCGCGGCCTATGGCTTCACCCAGCCGGGGTTCACCGAGGTCGGCGACTACACGACCAATCCGGCCAACACGAACATCCGAGACTTCAGCACGGACATTCCGGAGAAGGCGACCGACGAGCCGGCGCTCAGCGCCGCCGCGCACCTCACCTGGACCACGCCTTGGGGCTTCGATGTGAAATACATCGGCGGCTACACGACTTATAACTTCAAGCTGACAACCGATTACGACAATACAAGCATATTGTCTTACCAGTATCCGACGGTCGTTAATCCGCTGAACCCGGTTTGCGGTCCCTTCCCATGTCCGCCGGCAACCGTATACCCGCAAGTCCCATTTCATTATGCGGAGAATAAATCCTACTGGAGCAACGAGCTGAACTTTGTATCCGACAACAATTCACGCTTTCAGTGGATCGTCGGCCTGTATCAATATCACGAGGAATATAATCAATACATCCAAATCCCACTGCCGGAGCAGCCGCAACTTGCGTTCCCGGCGGGCGCGCCGGCCAATCCGACTTTCAACATCTATCACACAGAGCAGAACATGCACGCCGACTCCTATGCCGGCTTTGCTCAAGTCGACTGGAAGTTCACCGATACGCTGAAGCTCACCGGTGGCATCCGCTACAATCATGACTCCCTGTCCGGCACCGAAGGCTTCCGCGAATTGTGTTATGGCCTGCCGTCGTGTGGCTATGACATCGGGACGTACGGCATCTACACGCCGGTCATCGACATCACGCCCTATGTCATTTCCTACTCGCCCGCGCCGGGTGTCGCCGGATTGCCGTACGAGAATACCGCGACGGGCATGTGGTTTCGTCAGCTGAGCGACTCATGGTCGGCGGTGACCGGCACGGCCGGCCTCGAGTGGACGCCGAACGCCGACACCTTGGCCTATCTGAAGTATAGCCGCGGATACAAGGCGGGCGGGTTCAATACCGGCACCATCCTTGCCCAGCCGGAAACCAATCCCGAATATATCGATGCCTATGAGATCGGCGGCAAGGAGCAACTCGGCCGGACCCTGCAAGTCAACGCCGCCATTTTCTATTACAACTATTACAATATGCAGATCCCGCTGTCATTCCAGGAAGCCATGGGACCGATCGTGACCAATGTGTTCAACATGGGCAAGGTGGTGTCGTGGGGCGCGGAACTGGAAACCATCTGGCAGGCGACGCCGGACCTGCAATTCATGTTCAACTACGCCTATCTCAACGCGACCATCCATAGCGGCTGCTGCTTCGAGGACACCGTGCAGCCGCAACTTGGCGGCCAGAGCGTGGTCGGCGAAACCGTGCCGCAGTCGCCGCGCAACAAGCTGGCGCTCAACGCCAACTACACCTTCCACTTCAATCCCGGCAGCGTGACGCTGTCCGCCAGCTACATCTGGAAGGACCAGACCTACGACAGCATCTTCAACCGGCCGTGGTACCTGGCCCCTCAGTACAGCCAGGTGGACGCGCGCATTTCCTACACCGACGCCAAGGATCGCTTCACCGTCATCGCTTATGTCAAGAACCTGACCAACGCCCTCGGCTACGACAATGTCTCGGCGCTGCTACTCGCGCAGCCGGCGCCGGGCGCCCTGCCCTACAGCCAGACCGTCGGCCTCATCCCGCCCAGGACCTATGGCGTCGAGCTTCAGGTCCGCTTCCGGTGAGGTCTTGAGCGGTCTGGCTCCGCCGCCGGTCAGGTTCGAGGCCCGGCGCGAGGAGATCGTCGGCGTCGCCACCGGCATCCTCAACCGGCGCGGGGTGCGCGGCATGACCCTGGCGGAGGTGGCCGCCGCCTGCGGCATGGCCACCACCGGCATCGCCTACTACTTCGGGCGCAAGGAGGATCTGGCGGCGGCCTGTTTCGTGGCCGGCCTCGACCGGCTCCAGGCCATGGTCGCGACGGCGGCCGACGCGCCGACGGCGGGTGAGCGCCTGCGCCGATTCTGGACTGGCTATTTCGAGCACAAGGCGCGGGTCGCGCGCGGGCGCGAGCGCGAGATCCCCATCCTCAGCGACATCCGCACTCTGTCCGAGCCGATCCACTCGGAAGTTTCCCGTCGCTACGCCGCCTTCTTCGCCAGCTTCCGAGAGCTTCTGCGCGCGCCGGACCTCCGCTGGCTGAGGGGCGAGGCCGCCTGGGCGCGGGCGCACCTGATCCTCGAGCACGTCTACTGGCTCAACGTCTGGCTGCCGTGGTTCGAGGTCGAGGATTATCCGAGGCTGTGCGAGCGCCTGCTCGACCTGTTGTTCAACGGCCTCGCCGGCGAGCTTCGGCCGGCGCCCGCGCCTCTGGACATCGAGACGCGCCGCCGGCGGGGCGGACCACCCGACGCCTTCCTGATCGCGGCCACGCGCGAGGTGAACATCCACGGTTTCAAGGGCGCGTCGGTGGAGCGAATCTCGGCCTCGCTGGAGCGGACCAAAGGCGCCTTCTATCATCACATGAGCTCCAAGGATGAGCTGCTGGTGGCCGGCTTTGAGCGCACCTTCGATATCCTCCGCGAGGGCCAGTCGGCGGCGCTGCGGGCAGGGGGCGACGGGCTCGAGCAATTGCAACTGGCGGTCGTCACCCTGCTGGCCTTCCAGCTTTCGCCACGCGGCCCGCTGATGCGCACCTCGGCGCTGCAGTCGCTGCCTAGCGCTCCGCGAAACGCCATGATCGAGCGGGCCAACCGGGTCACCGCCCGCTTCGCCGGCATGATCGCCGACGGCGTGGCGCAGGGCGTCATGCGCCCGGTCGATCCGCTGATCGCCGCCCAGACGGTCACCGCCGCCGTCAACGCCATCGCCGATCTGAGGCTGGCGCCCGAGCGCGGCCGCCCGCGCGAGCAGATCGCCCGCTACATGGCCCCGATGCTCCATGGCCTGTTCGCCCCGGTGTCGGAGATCGCCCGATGAGTTCCCCGCGCCCGCCCCTCAGCCTCGGTATCAAGGCGAGCTACGGCGCCGGATCGGTGGCCTATGGCGCGGCGTTCGCCGGCCTCTCCGGCGCGGTGCTGCAGATCTATTTCAACCAGGTGCTTGGCCTGCCGGCGCTCACCGTCGGCACGGCGATCATGATCTCGCTGATGCTCGACGCAGTGATCGATCCGCTGGTCGGCCGCTGGTCGGACCGCGCGCGCTCGCGCTGGGGCCGACGCCATCCGTTCATGCTCGCCTCGGCCATTCCGGTGTCGTTGTTCTTCGTCCTGCTGTGGAACGCCCCGGCGGGGCTGGCCGCCGGCGCCCTGGTGCTGTTCAGCTTCTTGATGATGGTCGGGACGCGCGTGTCGACCAGCTTCTATGAGATCCCGAGTAACGCCCTGACGCCGGAGCTGACGCCGGACTACGACGAGCGCACGACCCTGCAGAGCTGGCGCTGGTTCTTCGGCATCGTCGGCAACACCGCGGCCACGCTTCTCCTGGCGGAGGTGTTTCTGGGCGGCCCGCACAAGGGCGTGCTCTATCGCCAGGGCTACGCTCAGTGGGGCGCGCTGATGGCGGCGGTCATCTTCGTTTCGATCCTGGTTTCGGTCATCGGCACCCGCTCGCGCATTCCCCACCTGCCCCAGGCCGCGCCCAAGCCGGCCGGCGGAGCGCGCGCCGCCTGGCGCGAGATAAGGCAGACCCTGGCCAACGCCTCGCTGGGGTCGCTGATGCTCAGCGGCATTCTCGGCGGGGTCGGCGGCGGCATCACCCAGAGCCTCAGCATCTATCTCTACAGCTACTACTGGGGCCTGGAGCCGCGCGCGTTCGGCCTGTTGATCCCCCTGGGCGCGATCGGCTCGCTCCTGGCCGTCTTCCTGGCCCCGCCGCTCGCCAAGCGGTTCGGTAAGAAGCCGGCGATGATCGGCCTGTTCTCGTTCTCGGTGATCACCGCCGCCGGCCCCCTGTTCCTGCGCCTGGTGGGCGTGATGCCGCCCAACGGCTCGCCGTGGATTCTGCCGATCCTGGCCATCGACGGCATCGTCACCACCACCGTGGCCATCGTCGGCTACATCCTGGTCGGCTCGATGATGGCCGACGTGGTCGAGGACGCGGCGGCCAAGAGCGGCGTGCGCTCCGAGGGCCTGCTCTATGCCGTCAACGGCCTGCTGCCGAAGTTCACCGGCGGTATCGGCGCCTTCGTCGGCGGCGTGCTCCTGACGCTGGTGCATTTCCCCAAGCACGCGGTGATGGGCGCGGTCGATCCGGCGATCATGCGCCACCTGGTGATCATCTATCTGCCCCTGAGCGTCGTCCTCAGCGTCGTCGCCATCGCCGCGCTCGGTCTCTACCGCATCGACCGCAAGACGCACGAGCGCAACCTGCGCACCCTGGAGGAAGCGGCCGCCGCGGCCGGCGCGGCGCACCTGGTGGAAGGCGTCGACGTGGGAGACTCGGCGGCGCCGGTCGTCCGGCCGTTCTGAGGCGCGGGGCGCGGACCGTTGCCTTTCGAAGCAAGCCTGGTCGGTCATGAGACCGGGCCCTTGCGATGGGAAGCGTCGACACGGCGCATCCTGGCCTTCGCCGCCGCCCTGGCGCCGGACGACGGGCGGTTGCTCGACGATCTCGCCGAAGGCGGGCTCACGGCGCTGCCGATGATCGTGGTCAGCGCCGAGTGGGCCCTGGCGCTAGATCTGCGCGCCGCAGCAGGCTCCTCGCTGACTGCGGCCGAGGCCCGTCGAGGCGTCCATGTCGAACAGGATAGCCGCTTCATCGCGC
>JBOHLC010000321.1:0-7286 GCA_050729395.1 Caulobacteraceae bacterium | reverse complement strand
GGTGTGTTCGCCGACACCCCAGGTGCCGTCTTCGTATATCGCGCTTGGATAGTGGAAGATGCGAAACAGGATGGTGGGATCGGCGGTGTAGTGGATGCGGAAATACTGCGCCTCGAGACCGAGCGAGAGCGCGATCCCTTCCATCAGCGCATGACTCGCACGCGTGGCGGCGTCGAGATAAGCGAGAACGGCCCCGCGCAGCTCGGGCACCTGCGGCGGAAAGAGATTGCCGCCGTGCAGCGGAACGCTGTCCTTCACCCGCGCATCGGTCGGCGGCAATTCGCTGCCGAAGTAAATGCCTTCCTTGACGTCGGGCCGTCCTGATGTGAGCTCACCGCCGACAGGAAAGAACCCGCGCCAAGCCCGGCCGCCTTTCGCCATGGCGATCTGCATCTTCTCGGCTTCCGGCAGTGCGAAAAACGCGCGAGCCAACGTGTCGAGACGCGCGATCAGGTCCGGTGAAATACGGTGCCCGGTGACATAGAAGAACCCGGTGTCCCGGCAGGCCCGTTCGATCTGGCGCGCGACCGTCTGACGTCCGGACTCATCGCATCCGAACAGCGGCGTCATATCGATGACGGGGAGCACTATGCCGCGGCGAGATGTTTCGGGCGGCGCAGGTTTTCGGCGAGGCCGTTGCCCATCAGGTCGATGAAGTTGTCGCAGTAGAAGCGGTCGATGGCGCGCTGGCTCGTCGTCGCGAGGCTGTCGTTGAAACGCTTGAGCGGATTGCGGCCCCCTTCGACATGCGGATAGTCCGAGGAGAACAGGCATACCTCTTCGCCGCTGTTGGCGACGATCCAGCCGGCATCTTCGTGCGGATAGGGCGTGACGCGCACCTGGCGGCGGACGATCTCGCTGGGCGGCGCCGAAAGCCGGTGCAGCCGCTCCTCGTTCTTGTAGAAGGCCTGGTGGGCGCTATCCATGAACCGCATCCAGCCCGGCAGCCATGAGGCGCCCAGTTCGATCGCCCCGAACCTCAGGCGCGGGAAGCGGTCCAACACGCCGTCGAGGATCAGGCAGGCCAGCGACTGCATCACCGAACCTGGGATGGCCATGAAGCTCACCGAGGTAAAATTCTCCTCGCCGCCGTGGAAGTCCTTTACCCGCGGAAGGCCGTTCTCGAAATAATCCGGCTGGAGTTTGACCTCGCCGCCGACGTGAAACAGGATCGGCAAGCCGGCATCCTGGGCCAGCGCCCACAGCGGATCGAAGCCGACGTGGCTTGGCGAGTGGCCGGGCGGACAGCGCGAAGGGATCAGCAGGGCCTTGGCCCCAAGGCCGATGGCCTCCTCGGCTGTCTGGCGCGCGCGCTCGAAACCCACCAGCGGGATGTAGGCCGTGCCGAGCAGCCGGCGGTCGACCGAACAGAAGTCGGTCATCATCCGGTTGTGGGCGCTGGCCGCCGCGTGGCACAGCTCGACATCGCCGCTCTCGTCGAGACCGAAGTTGCCGAGGCAGAAGGTGGTGAAGACGAGCTGGCTGGCGAAGCCGAAGAGGTCGATGGCGCGGGCGCGGTCCTCGCGGTTGAAGGCGCCCAGCGCCTGATAGTTCTTGCGCAGCAGCAGGTTCTCAGGGCCCCCGGCGCGGAATTCCGGGTCGCGCTGCTGGGCGCGGGCCTTCTCGGCCCAGCCGGCGGGTTCGAGCTTCCTGCGGTAGATGGGCAGCGCATGGAAAGCGTCCAGGTAGCGCCGTTCGAAGTAGGGATCGAGGCAGCCGCCCAGCTCCATCAGGTGGGAGTCGGCGTCGTGAATCAGGCGGCCCTGCGCATAAGCCATGGCGAATTCCTTTCTCGCGCGGGATTGTGAGCGCCAAGCGGGGAGAAAGACAAGATGCAAGCATGGGCGCCGGCCATCGCCGCGACATGGCTGGCGGTGGCTTCGCCCGCCACGGCTGGCCCGGCCTCGCCCGAGGCGCGTATCCTCGCCGGCGAGAGCGCCAGCGCCGTGTTAGGCCAGTGGTGCCAGATGCACGGGCTGCCGCCATTGGCTGCGCGTCACGCAACGGGTGGATCAAAACCTGCGCCCCGGACCGTCCTGAGGGCGCTTTCGATGCGGCCTGGCGAGCGGGTGGCCTATCGCCGGGTGACGCTGGCCTGTGGCAGCGTGGCCTTGTCGCGCGCGGACAACTGGTAGGTCCCGGATCGACTGACGGCCGGGATGAACCGCCGTCTCGAGACGACCGATGAACCCTTCGGACTCGTCGTGCGTCCGCTGGCGTTCACGCGGCGAACCTTGGCCAGCCGGCGCTCGCAATCGGGTGCGCTGGAGGTCAGGGCCGTCCTGGCGAACGGCGCCGGTACGCCGTTCAGCTATGTGATCGAGGACTACAGCCCCGCCCTACGCTAGCGCGGACGGGCGCTCTCTACGCGCCTCGGTTAGAGACGCTCCAATCCTTCGGCTTCGGCGGCGCCGAGAAGATCGCGATCGTAGGTGGCCAATGGACGCCCCGTGCGCAAGGCCAGTTCGAGATAGGCGGCATCGTAGGCGGTGAGCCTGTGCTCGAGAGCCAGGGTCACGGTGGAGTCCCACGCGCGCGCGGCGGTTTCGGCGTCGATGACAATCGGAAGGCGGACCAGCCGAGAGGTCAGTTCGGCTATGGCCGCCGGTTCTATCCGCCCCTTGCGCGCCGCGGATAGCAAACCATTGGCGACTTCGAGTCGCCAGATCGAGGGCGCCAGGGCGCCGTCGGCCGCCACCCGATCGGCGACCGCGCGGGCGTGCTGGGCCAGCTCTTCTCCAGGAAGCATCCAGGCAAGTGCGACCGATGCATCGATGACGGGCCCAGCCAATCAGTACTTTCTGCCCGCATCCCGCAGGTCGAGGATATCGTCGACCCCAAAGGCCACCGTCCCAAGTGACGCCAACGCCTCGCGGTATTCGAAAAGGCTCGCCACGGCTCGCTTCGCGGCGACCACGTCATGATCGGCTCCGGCCGGGATCAGGCGGGCTATGGCGCGGCCATGACGAGTGATGGTCAACTCCTCTCCGCGTTCGACCCGGTCAAGGAGCTGGGCCAAATGGGTCTTGGCCTCGTTCGAGGGAATGGGGGCGGGATGGCTCACGGCGGGTTACCTCGGCGCTTGAATATAGACCGGACTTCAGACCGGTCAATCTTGTCGGCTAGCGGGGGCGCACGGGGGTGACGGTCTAATCGATGAACGCCGGCGACCGCTTCTCGAGATTAGCCTTCACCGCCTCTATCTGGTTGCGGCTGCCGATGAGCGCGATCTGCTCGCGCGTCTCCTGTAGCAGGCCTGCCCCCTCGTCGGTGACCCTCGCCACGTCGTTCAGCATCCGCTTGGCCGCGCGGACGGCGTCCGGGTTCTTGCCGGCGATTTCGCGCGCCACGGCGAGCGCCTCGGCTCGGGGATCGGCGCACACGCGGGTGGCGAAGCCGTAGGCCAGGGCCTCCTCGCCGGAGAACACGCGGCCAGTGTAGGTCAGTTCACGCACCACGTCCTCGCGCGCCAGGTGGCGCATGAGCTGCGGGCCGCACATGTCGGGCACCAGGCCCCATTTGATCTCCAGCACGGCCAGGCGCGCATCGGGCGCGATGAAGCGCATGTCGGCGCCGAGCATCAGCTGAAAGCCGCCGCCGAAGGCGACGCCATGGACCGCGGCGATCACCGGCACTGGAACCTCGCGCCACACCCACACCGCGTATTGCGCGCGATTGGCGATGCCATGCGTGCGCGCATCGAGCGGAACTCCATCGGAGCGTGAGCCACGCGGACCGGAGGTCATGCCGCTCATGCTGCCCATGTCCAGCCCGGCGCAGAAGGCGCGGCCCTCCCCGGAGATCACCACGCTGCGCAGCCCGGGCTCGCTCTTCAGCCGATCCCCGGCCGCGATCAGGGCGGCGAACATGGCGTCGTCCAGGGCATTCATCTTGTCGACACGCACCAGCCGCACGTCGGCCACGCCGTCTTCAATCGTCACTTCAACTCTGTCGTTCATCATATTGACCTTTTTCTGAATTCCTTGCTCGCGCTCAATCCAACCGCGACCGCCAGCACGACGACTATGACGAGCGCGAGTACGATCGGTATCCACGAAGGCGGCACGAGATCCGCTCGCGCGAGGATGCCGACAAGGATCACGCCGGCCAGGGCGCCGGCCGAAAGCAGCAGGTCACCGGCGAACATCTTGCGCAATTCGGCGCCCAGGGCGAGGATCACGTCCATGCCGGCGCCCTGGAGGCCAGCATCCGCACATAGGCCGCCAGGCCGACTCCGCACAACAGGAAGAGGCCGATGAGAGCCGGGATGGCCCAGTCGCCGCCTGGGAAGGGAAGGGCGAAGCCCTCGGCGATCCAGAACACGCCGAATCCGGTGAGCAGGGCGCCGACGACGAACTTCAAGCTGTTCTCCGGAACCCTGGCCAGGGGCTGGCGCACCAGAAGTCCTACGCCGAGCACGGCCAGCCAGGCCAATGCGGCGCCGATGGCGGCGGGAAGCAGCAGGCCCGGGCGGGCGGCGATGGCCAGGACGATGAACACCACCTCGGTCCCCTCGAGCAGCACGGCCTTGAACGCCGCCATGCCGGCGATCCAGTCGGCGGCCGCCTCGCTGGCGGCGGCGTGCAGCGCCTTCGTCTCTCGGGCGAAGGCGGCGGTCTCGTCGTTGAGCGGCAGGGCCCCGCCGGCGCGCAGCACCGCCTTGCGCAGCCAGCCGAGACCGAAGAGCAGCAGCAGCACGCCCACGACCAGCCTCAGGCCGCCGATTGGCGCGCGGGCGATGAGCGGACCGAACAGCGCGACCGTCACGGCCAGGACCGCGAGAGCGGCCGCGGTCCCCAGCACCGCCGGCCTCGGGCCCCTGACCACGCTCACCGCCAGGACGATGGTGAAGGCTTCCACCGCCTCGACGGCGGAGGCGAGGAAGGCGGCGAGGATGATCGGGGCGGCGGTGAACATGAGTGCTCCGAGCTTATGCCGGCGCGCCCGCACTAAGCAAAGCGCCCGCAAGCGAATCTTCGGCGGCCGGCTTCTACGCCGCCCTTGACTACGCCACTGAGCCGGTCACCGTGTTTTCGCGCTGGCTAAAGCCGGAGACGGGTCGGGCAACATGAGACGACGCGGGTGAGAGCGGAAGAGGGCCGCGTCGATATAGGCGTCAAGGCGGCCTACGGGTTCGGCTCAGTGGCGTTCGGCGCGGCGGCGAGCGGCGCGGGACTGCTGCCCTTGTTCCTCAATCAGGTCCTGGGCATCCCGCCACTCATCGTCGGGACCATGATCATGGCCTCGCTCGCCCTCGACGCGGTGTTCGACCTCATCGTCGGCCGCTGGTCGGACGGCGTGCGCACCCGCTGGGGCCGCAGACATCCGTTCATGTACGCCTCGGCCATCCCGACCGCGATTTTCTTCTTCCTGCTATGGAATCCGCCCAGGGCCGTCACCGCGTGGAGCCTGGTGGTCTTCATGGTCGTGGTGATGATGGCCACGCGCCTGTCGGTGAGCCTCTATGAGATCGCCAGCAACGCCCTTACGCCGGAACTCACCGCCGATTTCGACGAGCGCACCAGCCTGCAGAGCTGGCGCTGGTTCTTCGGCCTCGTCGGCGGCGCGGGCGCAAGCCTGCTGCTCAACGTCGTGTTCCTCGGCGGCGCGCACAATCGGGCCGGCGTGCTCTATCGAGAGGGGTATCAGCATTGGAGCGTGGTGGCGGCGGCGATCATCCTTGTTTCGATCCTCGTCTCGGCCCTCGGCACCCATCGCCGGATCGTCCAGTCGCCGGTCCCCGTGCGGCGTTCGGGACGCGCGGCCGATCAATGGCGCGAAATTCGCCTGACCCTGATGAACCGTTCGCTCGGCGCGCTGATGCTCGGTGGCCTGGTCGGGGGCGTGGCGCAGGGCACCACGACGGCGCTGAACGTCTATCTCTACACTCATGTGTGGGACCTGACGCCGAGGCAGTTCGGCTGGCTGGCGCCGATGCTCGCGGTCGGCTCGGTCCTGGCGGTGGCGATCGTGCCGCGCGTCGGCCGCCGCTTCGGTAAGAAGCGGGCCATGATCGGCCTCTTCCTGGTGTCGGTGGCCATGTCCGCCGGGCCGCTGTTCCTGCGTCTGATCGGTGTCATGCCGCCGAACGGCTCGCCCTGGATCCTTCCGATTCTCGCGCTCGACAACATCGTCACCGCCGCGCTGGGCGTGATGGGTTTCATCCTGGCCGGCTCGATGACCGCCGACATCGTCGAGGACGCGGCGGTGAGAAGCGGCGCGCGCTCCGAGGGTCTGCTCTACGCGGTCCGCGGCCTGGTGGCGAAGTTCGCCGGCGGCATCGGCGCGTTCAATGCCGGCGTGCTGCTCACCCTGGTCCACTTTCCCGCCCACGCCGCGCGTGGCACGGTGGACCCCGTCATCGTGCGCCACCTCGTGCTGTTCTATCTGCCGGTGACGGTCGCGCTGAACCTCACGGCCATCGCCGCGCTCGGCCTCTACCGGATCGACCGCAAGACGCATGAGCGCAATCTCGCAACCCTGGGCGAGGCCGCCGCCGTCGGCATGGAGGCTCATATCGTCGAGGCCGTGGGCGCGGGCGAGGCCGCCTCGCCAACCATCCGACCGATGTAGCCTTGGCTCGCGGCTCCACGCCGTCAAATTGCCCAGCTTGGTCGCTTAAGGGGCCGCCGTGAAAACCCTCCTCGCCCTGGCGCTGGCCCTCGTCGGCCTGATGGCCCGGCCGCTGGCCGCCCATTCCAATCCCAATGCGCTGTGGCATGTGGTGCATGACCTGTGCGCGGTCGACATGAAGATCAGCCACCTGCCGGCGCCGTGCCTGGAATACGACCGGCGCGGCGGCTACGCGGCCCTGAAGGACCTTCGGGGCAAGACCCAGGTGCTGCTCATCCCCACCGCGCGGGTGACCGGTATCGAGAGCCCGAAGCTACTGGCGTGGGGCGGGCCGAACTACTGGCAGGCGGCGTGGGACGCGCGCCGCTTCTTCGAGAAACGCGCCGGCGGCGAGGTTCCGCGCGAGGACATCGGACTGGCCATCAACTCGATGTTCGGCCGCAGCCAGAACCAGCTGCATATCCACATCGACTGCATCAAGCCGGAGGTAAAGGCCGCGCTGGCCGAACACGCCGGCGAGATTGGCGCGGAATGGAAGCCGCTCGGCTTCGACCTGGCCGGCGAACGCTATCGCGCCCGGCGCATATTGGGAGACGAGATCGCGCCCCATGATCCGTTCAAACTGCTTGCGCGGGAGAACGCCCGGGCGCGCGAGGACATGGGGCGCCAGACCCTTGCTGTGATCGGCGCCGAGTTCGCGGATGGGCGTCCCG
>JBOHLC010000320.1:0-2413 GCA_050729395.1 Caulobacteraceae bacterium | reverse complement strand
CCGAAGCGCTCGGCCTGTTCAACGATCATGATCGTCGCCTTGGGCACATCGACGCCCACTTCAACCACCGTCGTAGCGACCAGCACCTTCAGCCGTCCATCGACGAAATCGGCCATGACCTGGTCCTTATCCGCGGCGGGCAGGCGACCGTGGACCATACCGACGGCGTCGCCGAATATGGACTTCAGCACCGCCGCCCGGGCCTCGGCCGCAGCCAGATCCAGCGCTTCGGACTCCGAGACCAGCGGGCAGATCCAGAACGCCTGCACGCCACCGACCACCGCCTTGGCCAGACGCGCGGTGACTTCGCCAAGGCGCGGCATCGGGGCGGCTCTCGTCGCGACCGGCATGCGCCCAGGCGGCTTTTCGTCCAGACGCGAGATGTCGAGATCGCCAAACACGGTGAGCTCCAGCGTGCGCGGGATAGGCGTGGCCGACATGGCCAGAAGATGCACGCCGGCGCCCTTGGCTTGTAGCCGGGCGCGTTAGGAAACGCCGAAGCGGTGCTGCTCGTCGATGACGTTGAGGGCCAGCGCGGCGAAGGTGACGTCGTCCTGAAACAGGGCATGGGTGCCAACGGCCACGGCGGCCCGGCCATCGGCGATCTGGGCCAGCTTGGCCGCGCGAGCGGCGCCCTTGTCGCGCCCGGTGAGCAGCAGGGCGAGGACGCCCTGAGAGGCCAGGGGTCCGCCCAAAGTCTCGAAGTGCTGCCGGGCCAGGATCTCGGTCGGGGCCATCAGGACCGACTGCAGGCCGGCGGCGGCGACGTCGAGCATGGCCAGCATGGCGACCACTGTCTTGCCCGCGCCCACGTCGCCCTGAATGAGCCGGGTCATGCGCTGGCCCGAAGCCAGGTCGGCGCGGATTTCGCCAAGGGTGCGCTCCTGCGCGCCGGTCAGGCGGAAGGGGAGGGCGGCGGCGGCCCGGCCGGCCGGCTCGCTGGCCACGATACGCGGGGCCGGCTCGGCCCGAGCGTGTGATTTGCGCTGGGCCAACGCCAGCTGATGGGCCAGGAGTTCGTCGAACGCCAGGCGCCGTCGGTGCGGGGCGGCAAGGGCAAGATCGGCCTCGCTCTCCGGCGCGTGCAGAGCGGCCATCGCGACCCGCCAGGCCGGCCAGCGCTCGCGGGCGACGAAGGCCGGATCGCTCCATTCAGGCAGGTCCGGCGCGCGAGCCAGCGCCTCGTGGACGAAACGGCGCACCGTGCGTGACGGCAGGCCGGCCGAGGCCGGGTAGATCGGTTCGACCTCCGGGATGTCGCCCGCCCGCTCGAGCGCGAGCATGTAGTCCGGATGGATGATCTGCGGTACGCCGGCGTAGCGATCCTCTTCGACCTTGCCACTGACCATGCGCACCGAACCCGGCGGATGTGCCCGCTCCAGGTGCGGACCGTGCCCCTTGAAAAAGACCAGGGTAATGAAGCCGGTGTCGTCGAAGGCGCGGATCTTCCACGGCGCCGATAGCCTTGCGGGGCGATCGTGGGCGGCGATGGTCAGGCGCAGGGTCTGGACCTCACCCTCGCGGACGCTCGCGGCCTTGGCCGGCCGTCGATGAACCAGGGAGTGGGGGGCGACGAAGAGCAGGTCGCGCACCAGGGGACCGGCGACCCGCTCGAGCAGGGGCGCGACGCGCGGGCCGACGCCCTTGAGGCTCGACATCGGCGCGAACAGCGGAAAGAGCGCGGGTGGACGCATGAGCCTGACTATAGCCGCTTCGTTGGCCGCGTCGCCTCGATCAGCGTTCCATCGCGCGCGTCAAGCGACTATCTAGCGCCAAGCCCGAGCCTTGGACCCCGCCATGACCGATACGCCGCCCGACCGCCTGTCGGTCGATCCTGATTCGCCGTTCCACGACGCCAGCCTGCTGCAGAGGGGCGTGGGCGTGCGCTTCAACGGCGTCGATAAGACCAACGTCGAGGAATACTGCGTAAGCGAAGGCTGGGTTCGGTTGGCGGTCGGTCAGACCACCGACCGGCGCGGCAAGGCCATGACAGTGAAGCTCAAGGGGCCGGTCGAGCCCTATTTCCGGGACGGCGCGGACAATGGATGACGTCAGGCTGCGGCGGGCCAGGCTGCGGGCCTGGCGGCGCGGTTTCCGCGAGGCCGACCTGATCCTCGGACCCTTCGCCGACGCGCGCCTGCCGGTGATGTCGCCGGCGGACCTCGCCAGCTTCGAGCGCCTGCTCGAGGTCAATGACCACGACCTCTACGCCTGGATCGTGGGGACTGCGCCGACGCCCGCCGAATTCGATGGCCCGGTCATGGCCGCGCTGCGCGAGAGCGCCTGGGCCGGCGGCGCGGCTCGAGGCAGCTGATCACGGCGTTGTCCAGCCAGGCAGACTTCAAGACCGTGGCGCGCGCGCCAGGCGCGCTCGAGTTGACAGGCGCGCCCGAGGGTTTCGACGCCCTGGTCA
>JBOHLC010000319.1:0-35857 GCA_050729395.1 Caulobacteraceae bacterium | reverse complement strand
AGCCCTACGCCTTCGCCGAGCTTTCCGCCCGGGTCGAGGCCCTGGCGCGCCGGCGCGAGACCGGCTCGGTGCAGACGCTGCTGCGCGTCGGCGACCTGGAGATGGACCTGATCGGCCGCGAGGTCCGCCGCCAGGGCAAGGAGATCGACCTCCAGCCGCGCGAGTTCCAGCTGCTGGAATACCTGATGCGCCACGCGGGCCGCGTGGTGACGCGCACCATGCTGCTCGAAAGCGTCTGGGATTTCCATTTCGATCCAAGGACCAACATCGTCGAGACCCACATCAGCCGGCTCAGGGCGAAGCTGGCCCGCGGCGGCGGCCCCGAGCTGATCCACACCGTGCGCGGCGCCGGCTATTGCCTGCGCGAGCCCGACTGAGGTGTTCGGGTCCAGCAGCGCGCGCCTCGCGGCGCTGTTCACGATCGGGTTCGCCGCCGGCGTGGTGCTGCTTGGCCTCGTCACCTTCCTGACCACCCGCGCGGCCCTGGTCGGGCAGTTCGAGCAGCGGATACAGACCGAAGCGGCGGCCCTGGCGCGGGAATACCGCGTCGAGGGATTGATTGGCGTGGCGCAGGCGGTCCGCGAGCGCGACCACACGCCGGGCGAGCTGGACTATGGTCTGGAGGGCCCGGGCGGCGCCGCCCTCGCCGGCCATCTGGCACGCGCCAAGTCGCACGCTGGGTGGTCGACGATCCGAGTGGGCGAGGGCGGCGAAATGCCCGAGAAGATCCGGGTCTACACCGTCGACCTCGGGCAGGGTTACCGCGTTCTGGTCGGCGACGACGACGAGCGCATCGAACAGGTGGAGCGCGAACTGGTCGTGCTGTTCACTCTCGCGTTTCTCGGCGTTCTGGGCCTTGGGGCGGCCGGCGGCTATGGCCTGAGTCGCGTCGCGCGTCGCCGCCTTTCGGCGATCGCCGACACGGCCGAAGCGATCATCGATGGCGATCTTGGCAGGCGCGTGCCCAAGCAGGGCTCCGGCGACGATCTCGATCGGCTCGCCGCGACGCTGAACCGGATGCTCGACCGCATCGAGGCGCTCATGGAGAGCCTCCGCCAGGTGTCCAACGACATCGCCCACGATCTGCGCACGCCGCTCACGCGCCTGCGCCAGCGTCTCGAAGAGGCGGCCGTATCGCGGGATACCGCCGACAAAACCGCCTCGATGGAGGCGGCTCTGGACGACCTCGACGCGATCCTCGGGACGTTCGCGGCGCTGCTGCGGATCGCTCAGATCGAGAGTGGCGCCCGCCGCGCGGCGTTCAGACACACCGATCTGGCGACCACCGCCCGCACGGTGGTGGAGGCCTTCGCGCCCGCCGCGGAAGACGCCGGCGCCCGGCTCGAACTCGTCAGCTCGGAGGCGGCGTTCGTCGAAGGCGACCCCGAGCTGCTCACTCAGATGCTGGTCAATCTGGTGGAAAACGCGCTGCGCCATGGAGGCCCGGGCGTGACGGTCACGATCAAGGTCGACGGCGACGCGGCCGGCGCGGTCCTGACCGTTACCGATACCGGTCCCGGGGTCCCCGAGTTCGAGCGCGAACGCCTGTTCGACCGGTTCTATCGGTTGGAGCACAGCCGCTCGACGCCGGGCAGCGGATTGGGGCTGGCGCTCGTGGCCGCCGTGGCGCACTTGCACGGCGCGGAGGCCGGCGTCCGCAATCTCGAACCGGGCTTCGAGGTTCGCGTCGCCTTCCAACCTGTCTCCAGACCACGGTCGGGGTGACATTGGCATTCGCCAACGTCCAGGCCATGTCGGCGCGATGCATTCTCGATTAAGGCCGAGAGGCCCAGGACCTGAGGAGCCGCTCTTGAGTGCATCGACGACCTCCGACGCCGCCAAGGTCCTGAGCAAGGTGCCGGCGGTCACGCTCGGCTTCTGGGTGATCAAGATCCTGGCCACCACCATTGGCGAGACCGGCGGCGACACCGTCACCATGACATGGCTGGGCGAGACGACACGCCACGCCGATCCCTTTGGCTACCTGATCGGCACCGCCATCTTCGCATTGCTGCTGGTCGGCCTCGTCTGGCTGCAGATCAGGGCGCGGCGCTTCAACGCCTGGCTCTATTGGGCGACCATCGTCGCCTCGACGACGGCCGGCACCACCATGGCCGACTTCTTCGACCGCTCGCTCGGCATAGGCTATGTGGGGGGCTCATCGGCGCTGCTGACGCTGGTGCTCCTGTCGCTGAGCGTCTGGTGGCGGTCGGAGCGAACCATATCGGTGGACACCGTCAGCACGCCCCGGGTCGAGACTTTCTACTGGATCACCATCACCTTCTCGCAGACCCTCGGCACCGCGCTCGGCGACTGGATGGCAGATGACGCGGGCGTCGGCTTCCTGGGCGGCGCGCTGATCTTCCTCGCGGCGCTGGCGGTGCTCGCGGCCCTCAGCTATTGGACCCGCATCTCGCGCGTCGCGCTCTTCTGGGCGGCGTTCATCCTCACCCGGCCGCTGGGCGCGACCGTCGGCGACTTCCTCGACAAGCCGCTCAATCACGGCGGCCTGGCGCTCAGCCGGCCGATCGCCACCCTGGTCATAGCGATCGCGATGATCCTCCTGATCGTCATCATTCCGCAGCGTCCCGGCGTCCACCCCACCGCCTCGAAGCCGGCCACCTGAACATGGGCCGCTTGCCATGATCCCCGCCGACTGGACATAAGGACCCATCATGACCTTCCGACATCGCCTCGCCACCACCGCCGCCTTCCTCCTGATGGTCTCCTCATCCGCGGCCTTCGCCGATCCGGCGCCCGCCGGCAGGCAGCCCACCGGTCTGCGCGTGGTCAAGCGGATCGCCGGCCCGGACGGCGGCTGGGATCTGGCCAGCTTCGACGCCGCCCGGCGCCGGGTCTACATCGCGCATGCCTCGAAGGTGATCTCCATCGACGTCGACACGGGAGTCGTGAACTTCGACTTCGCCGCTGGCGAGCACCTGCACGACATCGTCGCCGTGCCGGGAACGGGCGTGCTGGTGACCACCAACGGCGGCGATGACACGGCGCGGGTGATCAGCGCCGCCGATGGCAAGCTCCTGAAGTCGATCCCCGTGGCCAAGGACGCCGACGGCGCGCAATACGATCCCAAGAGTGGCCTGGTGGTGGTGATCAGCGGCGACGGCGGCGCCCTCACCCTCATCGACGCCAAGGCGATGAAGGCCGTCGGCGTGATCGACATCGGGACCAAACTCGAGTTTGGCGCGCCGGATGGCAAGGGCCGCTTCTTCGTCAACCTGGTGACCAAGAATCAGGTGGCGGTGGTGAACCTCGCCGCGCGCAAGGTGACGGCGACCTATGACCTCAACGCCTGCCACCATCCGACCGGCATCGCCTACGTCGCCGGCGACCGGCTGGTGGTCGATTGCGGCGACGGCGGCATCAACATCCTGGGCGCCAGCTCCGGCCGCGTGCTCGCGACGTTCAGGGTCGGCGGCTTCCCGGACGCGGTGATCTACGACAGCCGGCGCCGGCTGGCGTACGTGCCCTCGGCGCTCGGCGGGACCCTGACGGCGATCGCGCTCTCGGGGCCGAACGACAACACCATCGTCGACACGATCCCGACCCAGCTGGGCGCCCGCACCGGCGCGGTCGATCCCAAGTCGGGCCGCGTCTACCTGCCCGACGCCGACTACGTGCTCCCGGTCCCCGCCGGTCAGCGGCCCAAGACCAAGCCCGGGACGTTCAAGATCCTGGTGCTGGATCGGTAGGGAGGGACTCCAACCTCCACTCCGGGCGGCCGAGCTAGGCTGCCGCGCGCGCCAATCAGACGGTCACACGCCCATCAGCCGGTGCGCCATCGAATGCCACCCCGGCGTGTCCCATAGCCGGTAGAGAACCAGTGCGACCGGCAGGCTGACGCCGAGCCACACCAGGTAAGCCTCGTGGACCCGCCGGTTGCGGATCACGTCCCAGGCGAACATCGGCGCCACGGCGGCAAGGATGTATAGATCGCCCGCCAACGCACTCACCGGCAACGTCGTCGGCAACCATGCAATGCGGTCGATGCCCGCGGCCAGCGGGATCGCCGTCGCAAGGATCATCATGCGCTTGTGAAACCCCGAATTGTTGCTCCGTGCGCGCAAGCCGATGAAGAGGAACAGCGGGAACAAGACTCCGATCCGCAACTGCAACAGCATGATATTGTCGAGCGCGCGCAGTCCCTGCTGCGTTTTCGCCTGGACTTCGGGTCCGCCGGCCTGACCGAAGCTCCACAACGAATGATAGATCGTCGGGACCAGAATGATCCCGACGATGACCAGCGCCGGCGCCAGCACGAAAGCGGCGGCGCCGAGCTGGCGATGCAAGTGAGACCTGCCCGCCGCCATCAGCACCGTCTGCGTGAGCAGGAGCAACAGGAACGAGGCCATCAGCACCGCGTGCACGTGCAGCACAATCGGAAGCGGCGGCCTCTGCCCGGCTTTGACCGCCGCGACCATGTCCAGCGCGTCCGGGATGAAGCCCGTCAGCACGATCGCGATGAACCAGACCGCCATGAACACGAAGATCCAGCGATCTATCGCATTCGCCCGAGGAGTCCCGGAGAGCCGGTCCGGCCTGACTTCCTTGACTGCAAATGTGCCTGCAACAGTCGTCATAGCGAATCCCCCCTCGCTTTCGACAAGTCGCTGATAGCATCCAACGATGAGCCATGCGAGGGCCGGTCAGACAGTCCTAGCCGGTTACGTCCGCTTTCCACCCCACGGGGGTAAACGAGACAGAGACCCCGCAAATGACTCCCAAACGCCCCTCGTCGCGGCCTGACGAGCCCCGTAACGATTTGAGAAACCTGGAGCGGGCGAGGGGAATCGAACCCGCCTCGGTGCAAGCAGATCGGCTTAAATCTCGCATCCGATAATTTAAGCGAGTGGCGATGGGTTAACTAACAGCCCTTGAGAAGTGGCGGGCGCGGTGGAAGGATGAGGGGCGTGCTGCTTAAGGACCTTTTAAGGGTCAGGAAGCTCGGCGGAATCGCTGATGATCGAGTGGCCCAGACGCGCACACCGCCCAAGCTGGGCGTCGCCGCCGAATCCGTTCCGAGATCTCTTCGCACTCGGCGCCCGCAACGCTCCGACCTGGTTCCGATTTCTTGAATGGTTCGGCCTCACAGTGGGAATCACGCTCGCAGCGAGGATCATGCACTCCTGGGAGCTCAAGCTCCTCGCCTTCGCGTCGGCGTGGTTTTTGTTCAGTTGGGCCGTGTTTCCACTCCCGGAGCGCCTCTTCTCCGCCAAGCTCGGCGGCTTGCGCCAGCGACGCGATTTCGTCGTAATTACGCTGGCGATGGCGATCGGCGCCGCGACTGTCCTCATCGCCGGCGCCAACATCGTCCAGGCCGCAATGGGCACCATGTTCAGCTTTGAGCGCGCGCAGCTGCCCGAACAAAGCGCGACCGCCAATTGCAAATTGGTGTGCAAACCGGTCTCGCCGAAATCGGCTAGGTGATTGAGCGGGCGGCGGGAATCGAACCCCCGACATTCAGCTTCGGACCGATTCGCTTTCAGGTAATAAAATCAATTAGTCATGGTGATTTTAGCTCAGTTTTTAGCCTAAGCTAAGCTGTGAGAAATGATGCGCGATGGGGTCGGAATTGTGGAGATCGGGATGAGTCACTCGACCTGGATATCGTCGAGGACAACGCGGGCATTTGCGACAGCCCTCCTGCGCATCGTGCGCTCGAACGCCCGCTCTTGGCGCTGAAGGTCGATAATCACAGTCACCAACCGCAGTAGTTCCGGCAATGGCGTCAGCGAACCGTCCTCCGCACGGCCAGCGCCTTTGGGGATCGCAGATCGGAGCTTGGTCTCGTCGTCGGGCGTGACCACATAGTCGAGCTTGTGGGCAATCTTGTTTCGAATGGCGTTGATCACCCTGATCGGGGCCAAAAAGCTGGGGGAGAGCAACCCCAACGCGGCGACAAGCTGAAGCTTTTGCGTGAAACCAGCACGGTCGAGTTGTAGGTGGCGGGGAAACGGGACGGCCTCGCTGACCATCTGGGTGACTACGTGGTCGATATAGAGGTGCGCGTGGATGAATGCCTGAGCCGCGTCGTCGTCGCGGACGCGGCGCTTCAATGCACCCACGTCGAAGGAAATGACTGACACGCCGCTCCGTATCTCGACCTCCGTCCGTTTGACGAGGGCGATGTCCTCTTCGGTCGCATATTTTCGCTCTGACACTTTCCACCTCCCCCAGTTGCACGACCGGCCGCGCGTACCGCCAGCGTTCTTCATCGAACAACTCGGGCGCTGACCATCCCGACGCCGTCGCGGTCATGACGCCGTCGGGAGCGGCGCCGTGCCTTCGCCGAGGATCTTCAGATAGTCCGTATAGGCGAAGACGCGACCGCGACGCCGGCCGGTGGTTTCGCTCACAATGGCGAGCCGCCGCAGATCGACGAGCGCGGCGTTGACCGTCGGCGCGGTCAGTCTGGTAAGATTGACCAGGGCGCCGCCAGTGGCGAAGGGATGCTTCTGCAGGACATCGTGGATTCGCAGCGCCGAACCGGCTCGGTCGCTGCCGGCGGCGATGCGTTCGCGGTCGGTCTTGAACAAGTCCACGATACGCGTCGCCGCGTCGAACGCCTGGTTGGCTGTCTCCGCGACACCGTCCAGAAAGAACTCCAGCCACGCCTCCCAAGCGCCGTGCTCGCGCACTTCCCGCAGCAGCCGGTAATAGTCCGCGCGGTGGGTCTTCAGATACAGGCTGAGGTAGAGCAACGGTTCGCGCAGCACCTGTTGGACGCAGAGGTACAGCGTCACCAGAAGGCGCCCGACGCGCCCATTGCCGTCGAGAAACGGATGCAGCGTCTCGAACTGCACGTGCAGCAGACCCGCCTTGATGAGCGGCGGCAGGCCTGAGGACTCTTCATGCATGAAGCGCTCGAACGCGTCGAGGCCGGCGTCCAGCTCCCGCACCGGCGGCGGGACGAAGAGCGCGTTGCCGGGCCGCGTTCCGCCGATCCAGTTCTGCGAGCGCCGGAACTCGCCGGGGCTCCTGCTGGCTCCACGACCGCTGTTCAAGAGCCGCGCATGGACCTCACGGATAAGGCGCAGCGACAGGGGAAGATCGTTCAGCCGCTCCAAACCGAACATCATGGCATCGACGTAGTTCGAAACCTCGCGGATGTCGTCGATCGGCTGCCCGGCCCGCGCCTCGGTCTCGAACCGGAGGAGGTCCGTCAGCGTCGATTGCGTACCCTCGATCTGCGACGAGAGCACCGCCTCCTTGCGCACGTACATGTAAAGGAACAGGTCGTGGCGCGGCAGCAGGACCGTGATTCCGTCGAGGCGGCCGAGCGCACGTTCGGCCGCGCCGAGCTTTGGCAGCAGGCCCAAGATGTCGATGGGCGGATTGGGCGGCAACGGCTGGGGTACGTAGGCGCGAACCCGCTCGCCGGCGACGGCCGTTTCGATGTAGCGTCCGACCCGTGTCGTCGCGCCCATAGGCTCGGCCATCTGTCCCCGGCGGCGCCTCGGTCGGCGCAATGCAGGTCGGCTTAAATAGCGCGCCGTGCTAATTAAAGCGAGTGGCGATTGAGTTAAATAACAGCCGATTTATTTTAAGCGGCTCGCATCACCGCCGGCCTCCTCCTCATGCGAATTCGCGCTACGCCGGTTACGCAATGATCCGCCCGGAAGGGTCGTAGTCTTCAAGGTGCGGCGGGGGCGTCGTGTTCGCACGTTGGGCCTGACCTTGCGCGATTTGATCTGAGCCAAAAGCGTCGGCATTTCGCGATCGTCGGCTTTGAAAACCCTGGAGCGGGCGGGGGGAATCGAACCCCCGACATTCAGCTTGGGAAGCTGACGTTCTGCCTCTGAACTACGCCCGCGCGAGGTCTGGGCGGTCATAGCGCAATTGGCCGGCGCGGCAAGCGGCGGGGCTTTGGCGCGCGCCAGAACGATTGACCGACGCGCCGTCCGACCCCACCATATGAGCGGATTTGGAGGACCGAAGATGGCCGACGGCGGATCGACGGCGAAGGCGAAGTTCCGCGCCATGACGGAAGGCACGGTGGAGGATTGGCAGGCCATCGGCGCGGCCGGCCGCCCGTTCCATGAAGCCTACGGCGACCGGCTTCTTGCCGCGCTGCGCGAGTTGGGCGCCGACAGCGGCGGCTTCGCCGTCGACCGCCTGACACACTCCCTGCAGACCGCGACCCGGGCCATGCGCGACGGCCGCGACGAGGAATATGTGGTCTGCGCCCTGATGCACGACATCGGCGACTTGATGGGGCCGGCCAACCACGCCGAGATCGGGGCGGTGATCATGAAGCCCTATGTGTCCGAGGCCAACCACTGGATGATGGACAAGCACGGCATCTTCCAGGGCTATTACTTCTTCCACCTGATCGGTCTGGACCGCGAGATGCGCGATCAGTTCCGCGGCCATCCGCACTACGAGCATTGCGCCCAGTTCTGCCATCTCTATGACCAGAACAGCTTCGATCCGGACTATGACACCGCGCCGCTGGAGGAGTTCGAGCCCATGCTGCGGCGGGTGATCGCCGCGCCGAAGAACTCGATCTACGGCCGCGCCGCGGTGTCACGGCAGACCGCCTAGGCGCGCGTCCGAAGTCCTATTAGGGGCGCGCTCGGAGCGCGGCCCCCCTTGCCAGCCGCGCGCGATCGGCGGTGAATGTGAGGGAAGGATGGAGACAGACGGATGAGCGAAATTCTGGAACACGTCGAGATCACCGAGCCGGTGGCGACCACCAACGGCCCGGCGCGCGGCTATCGCGAAGGCGGGCTTTCGATCTTCAAGGGCCTGCGCTACGCGGCCCCGCCGCTGGGCGCCCTGCGCTTCCGCCCACCCGAGCCGCTGGCGCCATGGCTTGAGCCGATCGAGGCGCTGAGCCTTGGCGCGCCGGCGATCCAAACCGGCGTTTCGCCGGGCGAGACGACTGGCGGGCGCGGCGCGGGCGACCCGCCGGCCCCAGGGCAACCGGGTACGAGCGAGGACTGCCTGTTCCTCAATGTGTGGACGCCAGGGGCAGGCGGCGCGCGGCCGGTGATGGTCTGGCTGCACGGCGGCGGCTTCGGCGCCGGATCGGGCGGCGCGGCGATGTACGACGGCGCGGCGCTGGCCCGCCTGGGCGACGTAGTGGTGGTCACCGTCAATCACCGCCTCAATGTGTTCGGCTATCTCAACCTGGCGGCGCTCGGCGGACATCCGTCGTCGGGCGTGGCCGGCATGCTCGACATCGTGGCCGCGCTGAAATGGACGCGTGACAATATCGCCCGCTTCGGCGGCGATCCGGCCAACGTCACCATCTTCGGCGAGAGCGGCGGCGGCTGGAAGGTCTCGCTGTTGATGGCCATGCCCGGGGCCAAGGGCCTGTTCCACAGGGCCATCGTCCAGAGCGGGCCGGGGCTTCGCGCCCACACGGGCGAGCGCGCGGAAGAGCTGGCCCGCGCCCTGATGGCCAAGCTTGGCGTTTCGGCGGTAGAACAACTGGATGACCTGCCGGTCGGCGACATCCACGCCGCGGCCGCGGCCGTCACCGGTCCCGATATCGCGCGCGGCTTCGCCCCATCCATCGACGGGATCGCCTTGCCGCGCCATCCCTTCGATCCCCGGGCGCCGGAGGAGAGCGTCGAGGTTCCGCTGATGATCGGGACCAACAAGGACGAGGCGACGCTGTTCCTTTATGGCGCGCCGAGGTTCGGCGAGCTGACGGACGAGGATGTGGGCAAGCGCGCCGAGGCGGTCGCCGGCGAGAAGGCGGACGCGTTGATCGAGGCGGTCAGGGCGCTGTTCCCGGACTATTCACCTTCGCATTTGGTCGCCGCGATCCAGACGCTCGGCATGTTCTGGCGCGACTCGGTGCGGCTGGCCGAACGCAAGGCGGCCCAGGGAGGCGCCCCGGCCTACATGTACCGCCTCGACTGGGAAACGCCGGTCGCGCGCGGCGCGCTGAAAAGTCCGCACGCGCTGGAGATCCCGCTGGTGTTCGACAATGTCGAGGCGGCCAGGAGTTTCGTCGGCCGGGGCGAGGCGCCCCAACGGATGGCCGAGCTAATGGCGCCCGCGTGGCTCGCCTTCGCCCGGACCGGCGATCCCTCGACGCCGGATCTTCCCGCCTGGCCGCCCTATGAGGCGGGCCGCCGCGCGACCATGGTATTCAACCTCGAACCGCACGTGGAGAACGATCCGCTGTCCGTGATCCGGGTCCTGCTCGCGGGTTAGGCGTCGAAGACAATCACCGAGCGGGCGATCTGGCCGGTCTTCATCTCGTCGAAGGCGTCGTTGACCTCCTCGAGCTTGATCCGGCGCGAGATCATGTCGTCGAGCTTGAGCTTGCCGGTCAGGTACATGTCCACCAGCCTGGGCATGTCCACCGGGTAGTGGTTCGAACCCATCAGCGAGCCCTGCAGCTTCTTCTCGCCGAGGAAGGCGAAGCCGGGCACGGTGACGCTCTGGCCGATGGGGATCATGCCGATGATATTGGCGTCGCCGCCGCGCTTGAGCATGGCGAAGGCCTGCTCGGCGGTCTTGGACAGGCCGACCGCCTCGAAGCTGTGATCGACCCCACCCTTGGTCATCTCCATCACTTCCTTTACCGCGTCGGTCTCCGAGGCGCAGACGAAGTCGGTGGCCCCGAAGTTGCGGGCCATGTTGTCCTTGGCCTTGGACATGTCGATGGCGATGATGCGGCTGGCGCCGGCGATGGCGGCGCCGTTGATGGCCGCGAGGCCCACGCCGCCGCAGCCGATGACCGCGACCGTCTCACCGGGCCTCACCTTGGCCGTGTGGAAGACGGAGCACACTCCGGTCAGCACGCCGCAGCCGATGAGCGCGGCACGGTCCAATGGCATGTCGGGGCGGATGGCGACGCAGGCGTGCTCATGGATCAGCATCTGCTCGGCGAAGCTCGACAGGTTGAGATATTGCATCATCGGCCCCGACTCCTGAGCCAGGCGCGGCGCGTCGCCGGCCTCGCGCTTGGTCTCCGGGCTGACGCACAGACTCATCCGGCCGGTGAGGCAATATTCGCAGTGACCGCAATAGGCCGACAGGCAGGTGATCACATGGTCGCCAGGCTTGACCGTACGCACCTCCGAGCCGACCTGTTCGACGATCCCGGCGCTCTCGTGACCGAGCACGGCCGGCAGGGGATGGGGATAGGAGCCCTCGATGAAGTGGAGATCGGAATGGCACACGCCGGCCGCCGCGGTCCGGATCAGCACCTCATGCGGCCCGGGCTTGCCGATTTGCACATCCTCGATTTGCAGCGGCGTTCTGACTTCCCTGAGGACGGCGGCCTTCATGGCGGAGCTTCCTTTCCCGGCAATAATCTGAGTGGCCGCTCGGCGGCCTCGAGGAGTTATCGCCGGTAAGTCGGCGCCCGCCAAGGACCAACTGGGGAGATTGCCGAGACGGCGCCACGGTCCTAGGTTCGGCGGATGCCGATCCTTACCCGCGCCATCGTCCTGTTTTCGCTTCTCGGCCTGGCCGCCTGCGCCGAGACATCCATGGGGCCAACCGAACCGGTGGCGTCGGGGCCCACCTATCAGCCGGGTCTGGGCCGGACGTTCAACGAGGCCGATTTCGCCTGGTCGCGCGCGCCGGGCCTCGGCGCCATCGACGGCGTCGTCACCTTTCACGACGGGACGACGCGGTATTCCTGCCGCGGGCGCGACGTGATCCTGACGCCGGAGACGCCTTGGGTGCGAAGGCGGATGTTCATCCTCTACGGCTCGGTCGATCAGGCCGTGGTGCCGGCTGACATCGTCCGCGCCCGCACGCCCTCGAGTTCCAGCGGCGACTACGCCAGCTACGCGCGCAAGACCACCTGCGACGCCGCCAACCGCTTCAGCTTCCGCGGCCTGGCGCCGGGCGGCTGGTATGTCATCACCCTGGCGAGGTCAGAGGACGTGTCCCAGGGCGCGGTTGCGATCATGCGCCGGGTGCAGGTGGGAAGCGGCATTCGCAGGATTGACCTCGACTAGACCGCCAGTCCAAGCGCGACCTGGTCCGCTCCCCTCCGCCCTTTCATGAACAGAAGCTGACGAACGGCGTTCAGGCGCGGTTCAGCCACGCTCGGTTATCAAGGTTCCGATCCTCGGAACGAGGCAGCCCAAACGCCACCCGCGCGTTTTGTATTCCAGGAACGAAGGAGGTTCCGATGAACAGGATTCTGAAGTCAGTCGCGATCGGAGCGGCCGGGGCGATGGCCCTGGCGGCCGCGCCGGCGATCGCTCAGCACCACTCGGGCGGCGGCCGTGGCGGCGCCCACTTCTCTGGCGCGCGCGGCGGCGGTTTCCGCGGCGGCGGCGGCTTCCGCGGCGGCTACCGTGGCGGCTACCGTGGCGGCTACGCCTACCGCGGCTACCGCGGCGGGTACGGCTACCGCGGCGGCTACGGCGGTTGGGGTTGGGGTGGCGCGTGGTGGCCGGGCTATTACGCCTACGGCTACCCCTGCGGCCCGTATTACGGCTACCCGTACAACCCCTATAACCCGTACTACTGCGGCTATTACGGATACTAAGACCGTCGTCGATGGTTCCTTAAGTCTGGCCCCGCGTCTCCCTCCGAGGCGTGGGGCCTTTGTTTTGCAGGGGATGCGACGTGACCTACCAGCTCTACTACTGGCCGGGCCTGCAGGGTCGCGGCGAGTTCGTCCGCCTCGCGCTCGAGGACGCCGGCGCGCCCTATGAGGATATCGCCCGTCAGGGGCCGGCCGGCATGAAGGCCCTGACCGAGCTTCTCGCCGGGAGGCAGAACAGGGCTTTCGCTCCGCCGATCCTGCGCGACGGCGATCTGGTGATCTCCCAGACGGCCAACATCCTCCTCCATCTGGCGCCGAAGCTGGGCCTCGTCCCCGCCGACGAAGCGAGCCGGCTGGCCGCCAACGCACTGCAGCTGACCATCGCCGATCTGGTGGACGAGGCGCACGACACGCACCACCCGATCGCGCCCGGCCTCTATTTCGAGGAGCAAAAGGACGCGGCCGTGGCCCGGTCAGCCGATTTCCTCGCCCACCGCGCGCCGAAATATCTTGGCTACTTCGAACAGCTGATCGGCCCCAATGACCGCGTGCTGGACGCGTATTCCTACGTCGATCTGTCGCTGTTTCAGGCGGTCGAGGGACTGAACTATGCCTTCCCGCGCGCCATGGCCGGCTTCGCCGATCGCTATCCGGGGCTGGCGCGCCTGCGCGCCCGCGTCGCCGCCCGGCCCGGAATCGCGGCCTACCTCGCGTCGGATCGGCGCATACCGTTTAACGAGAGCGGCATCTTCCGGTGCTATCCGGAACTGGATCGCGACGCCTAAGGGTGCTTTCAGTTAAGCGTCGCGCGGCCGATCTCCAGGCCCTCGGCGCCGGACTTGACCTGGATCACCGAGCCGTCGGCGAATTCGCCCGCCAGGAGCTTGCGGGCGATGGGATCGATCAGGTCCTTCTGAATGACGCGTCTGAGCGGCCTGGCGCCATAGACCGGATCGTAGCCCTTTTCGCCCAGCCAGTGGATGGCGGCCGGATCGAGGGCGATCGACATACGCCGCTGGGCGAGGAGTTTTTCCACGCGCTGGAGCTGGATATCGACGATGGAGTCCATCTGCTCGCGCCCGAGGCGCTTGAAGAGGATGATCTCGTCTATGCGGTTCAGGAACTCGGGCCGGAAGTGGCGGCGGACGACGTCCATCACCAGTGGGCGCACGGCCTCGACATCGTCGCCCTCGCCCTGGGCGGCGAGGAACTCCGAGCCGAGGTTCGAGGTCATGATGATCAGAGTGTTGCGGAAATCGACCGTCCGGCCCTGCCCGTCGGTCAGACGGCCGTCGTCCAGCACCTGGAGCAGCACGTTGAACACGTCCGGATGGGCCTTCTCCACCTCGTCGAACAGGACGACCTGATAGGGCCGCCGGCGGACGGACTCGGTGAGCGCGCCGCCCTCGTCGTAGCCGACGTACCCTGGCGGAGCGCCGATCATCCGGCTGACCGAGTGTTTCTCCATGTATTCGCTCATGTCGAGGCGGGTGATCGCCGCCTCGTCATCGAACAGGAACTCGGCCAGGGCCTTGGTGAGCTCGGTCTTGCCAACGCCAGTGGGACCCAGGAACAGGAACGAGCCGATCGGCCGGCCGACGTCCTTGAGGCCGGCGCGGGCGCGCCGGACCGCGTCGGACACCGCCTCGAGCGCCTCCTCCTGGCCGACCACGCGCTTGCGCAAGGCGTCTTCCATGCCGAGCAGCTTCTCGCGCTCGCCTTCCAGCATCTTTTCCACCGGCACGCCGGTCCAGCGCGAGACCACCGAGGCGATCTGCTCGGCGTCGACCACTTCGGGAGTCAGGGCGTCGGCGTCAGCCGCCGTCTCCTCCTCCGCCAGACGGCGCTCCAGCGGCGGGATCTCGCCGTAGGCGATCTCGGAGGCCCGCTGCAGGTCGCCTGAGCGCTGGGCGGAGGCCAGCTCGGCCCTGAGACGCTCGAGCGCCTCGCGCGCCTGCGCGGCCTGGCCGATCTTGTCCTTCTCGGCCTTCCAGCGCGCGGTCATCTCGTCCGATGTCGCTTCCAGCTCCCCGAGTTCGTGCTCGAGCTTCTCCAGCCTCTGACGCGAGGCGGCGTCGCTCTCCTTGGCCAAGGCCTCGCGCTCGATCTTCAGCTGCACCACCCGACGGTCGATCTCGTCGAGCTCCTCGGGCTTGGAGTCGACCGCCATGCGCACGCGGCTGGCCGCCTCGTCGATCAGATCGATCGCCTTGTCGGGGAGAAAGCGGTCGGTGATGTAGCGGTTGGACAGGGTGGCGGCGGCGACGATGGCCGCGTCGGCGATGCGCACGCCGTGGTGCGCCTCGTATGTCTCCTTGAGGCCACGCAGGATCGAGATCGTGTCCTCGACGGTGGGTTCGCTCACGAATACCGGCTGGAAGCGCCGGGCGAGGGCGGCGTCCTTCTCCACGTTCTTGCGGTATTCATCGAGCGTGGTGGCGCCCACGCAGTGCAGTTCGCCGCGCGCCAGGGCGGGCTTGAGCAGATTGGAGGCGTCCATGGCCCCTTCGGTCTTGCCGGCGCCCACCAGGGTATGCATCTCGTCGATGAACAGGATCACGCCGCCTTCCGCCGCCGTCACTTCGGCCAGAACCGCCTTCAGCCGCTCCTCGAACTCGCCTCGGTATTTCGCGCCGGCGATCAGGGCGCCCATGTCCAGGGCCAGCAGGCGCTTGTCCTTGAGCGACTCGGGCACGTCGCCGTTGACGATCCGCTGCGCCAGGCCTTCGACGATGGCCGTCTTGCCTACGCCGGGCTCGCCGATCAGGACCTGGTTGTTTTTGGTCCGGCGGGCGAGAACCTGGATGCTGCGCCGGATCTCCTCGTCGCGGCCGATCACCGGATCGAGACGTCCATCCCTGGCGGATTGAGTAAGGTCACGGGCATAGCGCTTGAGGGCGTCGTAGCCCTCCTCGGCCGATGCGCTGTCGGCCGTGCGGCCCTTGCGCAGGGACTTCGCCGCCTCCTCGAGCGCCGCGGCCTTGACCCCAGCGCCGGCCAGAGCCTTGGCTGCCTCGCCGCCTTCCTCGGCGATGGCGATCAGCAGCCTCTCGGTGGTGACAAAGGCGTCGCCGGCGGCCTTCGCGCCCTCCTCCGCCGCGGAGAAGACGCTGGCCAATTCCGGCTTCATGTAGAGCTGGCCGCTGCCGCCCTCGACCTTGGGCGTCTTGGCCAGCAGGGCCTCGACCGCCTGTTCGGCGGCGTCGGGCCGGCCGCCCGCGCTCTGCACCAGGGCGCGCCCAAGTCCATCCTTCTCTTCCAGCAGCACCTTCAGCAGATGCTCGGGAGCGAACTGCTGATGGCGCCTGGCGAGGGCCAGCGACTGGGCCGACTGGATCGCCTGCTTGGCCCTGTCCGAATAGAGATCGATGTTCATGGGGGACCCCCGGGAGCGGTGACTCAAGGCCCATGTAAGTGTGGCCGGAAAGTCACACAAGGGACGCCCTTCACGCATCGCGGCGCGGCTATTCAGCCGACGTTCAACCCTGGGCGCCTATCTTGAGCAGGCAAACGCGGACTGGCGGCGAACTTCCCGGCCAAATCAAGCGTTTGAAGTTGCGAGAAGCAAGGCGAGAAAAGTGGCGTCCATCGGTTTTGAACAGCTCGGCGAAAGGCCCCAGCGCACCCGGCCCAGGGGCGTGCTGGGGATCGGTTGGGCGTGCCTTGAATCGGCGGTCAGCGGCCGCGCCGAGCACCGCCCGACCAGCGCCGACTATGCGCCGGAAATCGTGCGGCGTGTGAGCTTCACCGCCGGCGGCGGCTTGGGCTGGAACATTTCGGCGCTGACGACCCCGCGCGAACGGCCGGCGCTGTGGAAGATCGTGGTCATCACCGGGGCGCCCTCATGGGCGGAATATTGGGCGCCGGTCATGGCCGAACTGCCGCCGGATCGCGAGATGATCGTGGTCGACCGTCCGGGCTATGGCTTGAGCGAGCCGGCCGAGTGTGTCGAAGACATCGCCACCCAGGCCCTGGCCCTCTCGCCGCTGCTGACCACGGCGCGCGGACAGAATCTGTTGCTTATCGGCCAGTCCTACGGCGCGGCCATCGCCGTGCTGATGGCGGCCGCCAACCCGCGCCGGGTCGCCGTCCTGGCCCTGCTGTCGAGCTATCTGGGCGTCAATGGACCGACCGCGCGCTGGCTGGTCGACGCCGGCCGCCGCCTCAAAGGGGTCATCCCGCGCGACTTGCGGGCGGCCGTGATCGAGGTTTCCGGCCAGGCTGCTCAGCTTGGCCAGGTGCGCGAAGCGATCCCCGCTCTGCGCTGCCCCATTCATGTGATCCATGGCGACGCCGACGATTTCGCGCCCATCGACCTGGCGCGCCAGCTGGCGGAGGAAACCAGGACACGTCGCCCGATCCGCTTCCGGACCGTGGCCGGGGCCGGTCACTTCATCAATGACGGGCCCACCGAAACCGTGATCGCCAATCTGGAGGCGTGTTTGCCGCCGACACCCCAACCGGCGGGAAAGGCCATCGGCGCCTGGGTGTCGAGCCTGACGGGGCGGCTCAAGCCTGCGACCGGCACCGGGAACGAACGCGCGCCCGCTTAGAACACGGAGCGGCCAGCCACTCTCAGGTCGTAGCGCTGCTCGCCATGGCGGAAGTCCGCGTCGCCTTCGAGCGCGAGATAGGAGAACTGCGAGCCGCTCTTCAGCGAGAAGCCCACGGTCGCCCAGCCGCCCTTGTCCGGATCGCCAACCAGGGTGAACGGCGTGCCGTCCAGGAAGTTGGCCGTGGTGTTCCCCACCTGGCCTTCGATCACCTCGCGGTAACCGAAGCGGATTTCCGAGCGGAACCAGGCCGCGCGGCCCCACTGCCGGCCCAACACCATGACCGCCTGACCGGTGAACTGGCTGTCGGTCTGCGGAGCGACCGCGAGGTTGAAGGCGGTGTCGGTCCCGGTTTCCTGATATCCGTTCTGGCGCAGGGCCAGATAGTCGAGCGAGATTTCCGGGCGGGCATAATAGGGACCGAATAGCTTCACCTCGTAGCTCACCCCCACATGGCCATCGATGAACGCCCCGGTCCACTTGCCCTGAGCGTCGTCGATCGTACTGAGGTAGGTGAACAGGCGGTTTTCCGAGAACCAGCCGTAGCCGCCGCCGCCGCGCGCCGAGAAGGTGAGGTTGCCGATCGAGCGGCGATAATAGACGCTCGCCTCGACCAGATTGGCGACATCGCGCGCGCCGAGCTGGGCCGCGGTATCGTTTTCCGAGGCGTTGAAATAGCCCAGGGTCACGCCCAAGGCGCCGCCGCCCGCGCCCATGCGCTCGTAGCCGCCGACAAGCCCCAGCACCTGAGCCTCCGAGCCAAGACTGTCGATGCCGCTGCGCTCGACCCGCTCGTTGACTTCCTGCAGCCACAGGCTCGAACCGCCCGCATGGGTGGCGTTGTCGGGCGAGGTGCCGGTCATCGCCGAGACCCTCTCCACCGCGGCGTCGAGCGCCTCGAAGATGCCTTGGCCTTGGTTGGGCAGCAATTGATCGTAGATGGACTTCAGGCCCGGCTCGCTGGTCTGGGCAAGCAGGGCTTGCTGGATGCCCAATCCGCCGACAGCCGTGGGGCTGGACAGCGAGGAAAGGATTGCGTTGTAGGCTCCGGCCTCGGCGGCGTTGAAGCCGAGCTGGGATGCCGTCTTGCGCGTGACCGTCAGGTCGACCTGATCGTTGTCGCCGTTGCCCGGGTTGGCGGGCACATAGCTCGCCGTCGCCGAATAGAGGAACGGAGTATTGCCAATCGCGGCGGCGCCGAGAGATGGAGCGACGATCGAGCCCGCGGCGCCCTGGATCACGGTGTAGGTCTGCGTCGCGGCGGTCTGCAGGCTGACCATATTGAGCCCGATCTGGCCGCCGGCGGCGATCGAGGCGCCACCGCCGGGCATGAGCACGAACTCGGTGTTACGATTGTTGAACGGGTCGGCGGCGATGTTCAGCACGCCCGCGGCGCCGATGGCGATGCTCTTGGTGTTCTGGTTGAGCGCGGGATTGGTGTCGACCAGCGTACCGTTATTCACACTGAGCACGAAGGCGCCGCCGGCCTGCTGGGTGATCGCGCCGCCGACCACGACCGGAGTGGTCGAGCCGCCATTGACATTGATGGTGTTGACCCCGGCGCCCATGGAGATGGTGGCCGAGGAGATCGTACCGGCCAGCACATTAATGGTGTCGTCTCCCGACCCCATGTAGATGTCGCCGACGATCGAAGGGCTGGTGGCGCCGATCTGGCGCCAATAGTTCGGGTCGTCGACCGGGTCGTAGCCGGCGATGGCGGCGACGGTATTGACGTAGATATTGCCCTGGTAGCTTACGATCTGACCGACCGAATAGCCCGACGTGGCCGCGTAGGGGCTTACGGTGGACGAGGTGGCCAGGGCCGAGAACTGCTGATTGATCGTCTGCGGCCCCGTCCCGGCGCTCATGTCGATGGCCACCGCCGGCGCGGTCGCCGGCATCGGCGTGCCGGTGGATGTCTGATTGAGGAACGCCTCGATCGAGCCGGTATTGTTCACCGTCTGCAACGTTCCGGACCTGTCGATGATCGCGCCGGCGAAGCCGCCCGCGCCGCCGGTGCCGGTCAATTCGGCGAGAATGCCGCTGTTGTTGGTGATGGTGCTGATGTTCGCGCCCGGATCGATCTGGAGGGCGATGACATTGACCGGGACGACCGGAACCAGGGTCGTCGTCGGATGGCCGGGATAGCCCTGGTTGTAGACAGCCACCGTGGTCGCCGAATTGACCTGGGTCGAAGAAGCGAAGATCGAACCATCGTTGTAGATCGTAGGCACGTTGGCCCCGGCGCCCAGGTGGATGCCGGTGGCGTCGGCCTGGTAGGCGTAGGCCTCAATGGTGCCGCTGTTGTAGAGGCCGCCGACGATGTTGACTTGGCCGCTGGCGGAGTACTGAGCCTGTTGTAGCGGCGTCGTGGAGGTCAGCAGGTAGTTCGTGCCGAAGCTGTAAAGGATGGGGCTGGTGAGAATGTCGCCGCCGATCTGCAGGGCGGTGGCCGAGACGGGCGCCAGGAGATAGGGCGAGGTGAGCTGGTCGAACAGCCCCTCGCCGAGCACCGAGCCCTGAATAACCATGCCGAATTGGCTGGGCACGCCGAAGGTGTTGGAATTGTACGGGCTGACGTAGCTGCTGCCGGTGAAGGCACCCAGGGTGATCGCCTGGGCCGGCGCGCCGCCCTGTGAGACCGCGCCGACCTGAATGGCCGGCGACGAACCGTACGAGACGACCGAGCCCGCTCCCTGCAGCGAATCAGGCACGCCATCATTGTCCTGATCGAGGTTTGTGGTGCTGAGGATCGGCGGCGGCGCGCTGACAATCAGGCCGCCGCCCAGATCGCCGCCGACGGTCACGGCAGCTCCGCCTTGCTGCATCTCCATCTGGCTGTAGAGAGCGGAGATATAAGGATTGGTCTGGCGGGATGTGGTCCGGTAGCCCGTGGCGGCGATGCCCGCGGAAACGTTGACCCAGCCGCCGACATTGCCGTTGAGCTGAACGCCCTGGGCGCCCGGCCCATTGGCCGTCACGCCAGTGATGCGCATGTTGCCGCTGACGCCGCCGGTGGGGGTGATCTGAAGCCCGATGGCGTTCTGGCCGGTTACGGTGATCGTGCCCTGGGCGACCGTGGCGGCGGTGCTGGATGTCGCCGGTGTCACCACCAGAGACATGAAATCTCCCTGCACCGGCGCCTGGATCGACACGCCCTCGGAGTCGTTGCCCTTCACGCTGATCGGTCCGGTGTTGACGATATCGCCCACGAAGATGGGCGAGCCGACCGATGGCAGGGTGACTTCGATGCCGACGCGGTCGGCGCCCTGGGCGAAGACGCCGGTGTCGAGGCCATCGTTGCTGGGGTCCGTGGGCGCGTTGTAGGATTCGGTGATGTTGATCGTGCCCGAGTTGGTCGCGCTGCCTGTGAAGCCGCCGACGATGTCGAGACCCGCTGTGTTGTTTTGATCGGTGGCGCCGAGTTCGCCCGTGACAGATACGGTGTTGTTGCTGTTGAGCGTCAGCGCCGTCCCCGGCGAGGTGAGGCCGATGGAGCCGCTTACGATGACGTCGGCGGGCTGACCGCCGTTGGCCGTGGCCGTAGCCACAGGCGTTGACTGCGAACCGGAAATCGTGACCTGCGCCAGGGCGGGCGCCGATGCGGCCAACAGTGGCGCCGACGCTGCCGCCGCGGCCAGGAAGTTTCGTTTCATGAACGGTGACTCGTGGCTCGCTGCGACAGGCTTGTACTGAAGGCTCGTTTTACGTGGGAAATTGGGGGCGATTCAAGGCAAAGAGAGGACATACCCGCCGCTGTCACGCGGGAGACACACGGGCGGCGTCCAAGAGAGGCGGGAAGTGAACCGACGCCGAGCGCCCTGAATGACGGAAACTCGTCCCGCCCCGCTTCGCCATGGCAAGCCTGGCCTCCTCGCGCTGGCGATCTCCTACGCGCGCGGAGCGCCGGCCCCAAGCCTGGCGCATCCGCCACCCGTCGCGCGGACGGAGGGCTCGGGCCTGCCGTTTGAACAGATCGTCAACCGCGCGGCCGACCCGATGCTCATCGCCGCCGGCGCCGAACGCTCGGATCTCAACGCACGCCGCTTCCTCTTCGCCAACGCCGCAGCGCGCGAGCTGCTGCGTATCCAGCGCCCGGAGGGCCCGCTGACGACCGCCGTTCGCGCGCCCGAGGTGCTGGCGGCGGTGGACGAAGCCCTTTTCGACCGGATCACTGGCCACGCGCTCTATCAGGCCGGTGGTGTTCAGGACCGGGTCTGGCGCGTGCGGGCCGAGCCTCTCGACGGCGATGGAGCGACGCGGCTGGCGCTCATCTCACTGCGCGATGAGACCGAGTTCAGGCGCAGCGAGCGCACTCGCGCCGACTTCCTCGCCAACGCCAGCCACGAGCTGCGCACGCCCCTGGCGTCGCTGACCGGCTTCATCGAGACACTGCGCGGACATGCGCGCGACGATGCCGCGGCCAGGGACCGGTTCCTGGCCATCATGCAGGTGCAGGCCGAGCGCATGCGCCGCCTGATCGACGATTTGATGAGCCTGTCGCGCATCGAATTGGGCGAGCACATCGCTCCGTCGGGCCGCGTCGATCTGGCCCTGGCCGCCATCGACGTGCTTGATGCGCTGGGCCCGCTTGCCGAGGAACGCGGCGTCGATTTCCACCAGATCCTTCCGCCCCTGGGGGAGGCCATGGTCGTCGGCGATCGCGACCAGCTCCTGCAGGTGATCCAGAACCTGGCGGAGAACGCCTTGAGATACACCCCGTGCGGAGGCGCGGTGACCGTGCGCGTGGAGACGGACCTCGACGCGGCCGCCTGCGCGACGGCCAAGTCATCGGGCGCAGTGCACCTGTCTCTGCTGACGCCCGACCACGCGCCCGAGCGGCGATATGCGCTGGCGCGAGTCCGAGACGAGGGCGCCGGAATTGCACGCGCCAACCTCCCGCGTCTCACCGAAAGGTTCTATCGCGTCGAAGGCCAGAAGAGCGGCGAGCACGCCGGAACGGGTCTGGGCCTGGCCATCGTCAAGCACATCGTCAACCGGCACCGGGGCGGCCTGACCGTGGAGAGCGCCGAGGGCCAGGGCGCGGCCTTCACCGCCTATGTGCCCATGGCCAGCGAACCGCCAGCTCCGGCTTGACGACCCACGCCGGGGCGACGCAAAGCCGCGCGATGAACATCCTCCTCATCGGCTCGGGCGGACGCGAACACTCGCTGGCGTGGAAGATTGCCGCTTCCCCGCGGCTGACCAGACTGGTGTGCGCGCCCGGTAATCCCGGCATGGCTACCCTTGCCGAGACGAGGGCTGTCGCCACCGATGACGCGGATGGACAGTTGGCGCTGGCGCGCGAGATCGCGGCCGACCTGGTGGTCCTGGGGCCGGAGATCGCGGTCGCCGCCGGCATCGCCGATCGCCTCGCCGCCGCCGGCATCCCCTGTTTCGGCCCGTCGGCCGCCGCCGGCCAGCTGGAAACGTCCAAGGCCTTCGCCAAGGCTTTCGCCGAGCGCCATGGCCTGCCGAGCGGCCATTTCATCGTTTGCGACGCTCCTGGACCGGCCAAGGCGGCGTTGGACCGCTTCGATCCGCCTTTTGTGATCAAGGCCGACGGCCTGGCAGCCGGAAAAGGCGTCGTCATCGCGCCGGACCGGCGCGCGGCCGAGGCGGCCATCGACGACGCCCTGGCCGGCCGGTTCGGGGCCGCTGGGTCACGCCTGGTCATCGAGGAATTCCTCGAGGGCGAGATCGCGTCGCTATTCGCGCTGTGCGATGGCAGGTCGAGCCTGCTGTTTGGCGGCGCGCAGGACCACAAGCGCGCGTTCGATGGGGAGACCGGCCCGAACACGGGCGGCATGGGAACCTATTCTCCAACGCCCATCCTCACACCGGCCACGGTGGAGACGGCTCGCGCACAGCTGATCGAACCGACTTTCGCCGGTATCGCGGCGGAAGGCGCGCCATATCGCGGCGCCCTCTTCTGCGAGATGATGGTCACGTCCGAGGGCCCAAAGCTGATCGAATTCAACGCCCGCTTCGGTGACCCGGAATCCCAGGCGTTGATGCTGCGCATGGAGAGCGACATCGTTCCCTATCTGCACGCCGCGGCGACGGGCGTCCTGGCCGATTTGCCTCCGCCGGCGTGGCGCGACGAAACGGCGGTCTGCGTGGTGCTGGCCGCCGCCGGCTATCCGGGAGCGCCTGAGAAGGGCGCCGTGATCGACGGCGCGGAAGCCGACTTCGGACCGGACGTGGTTGTCTTCCATGCCGGAACCGGCCGGCGCGCCGATGGCGCGCTCACCGCCGCCGGCGGCCGCGTCCTGAACGTCTGCGCCCGCGCGCGGAGCCTCGAAGCCGCGCGGGAACTGGCCTACGGCGCGGTGGAGCGCATCCGCTTTCCCGGCGGCTTCTACCGGCGCGACATTGGCTGGCGCGCCTTGGCAAGAGGCGCGCCAGCTGGCTAGATGCTGGGCTAGAAAGACAAACGCGGCGAGGACGCCATGACCGCTCCGACCGAGGAGCAGACCCGCGAGACGCTCAACACCGGCACCAAGGAGGTGGCCGAGAGCCACCGCTTCGACGAGGCCCGCGTGGCCGCATGGATGGCGGCCCATGTCGAGGGCTTCTCCGGCCTGCTGAGCGTGCGCCAGTTCCGGGGCGGCCAGTCCAATCCGACCTATGAGTTGACGACGCCGGCGCGGAAATATGTCCTGCGGCGCAAGCCGCCCGGCAAGCTGCTGCCCTCGGCGCACGCGGTCGACCGCGAATTCAGGGTGATCTCGGCTCTACATCCGACCGGCTTCCCGGTGCCCAGGCCCTACGGCCTATGCGAGGATGACGGCGTCATCGGCACCATGTTCTATGTCATGGACAAGGTGGAAGGCCGCATCCTGTGGGACCAGACTCTGCCAGCCTACGCCCCGGCGGAGCGCCATGCCCTGCACATGGCGGCGCTCAAGACCCTCGCCGACCTGCACAACACTGACTATGAGGCCATCGGCCTCGGCGACTTCGGCCGGCCGGGGAACTACATGCTGCGCCAGATCTCGCGCTGGACCAAGCAGTACAAGGCCAGCGAGACCCAGCGCCTCGACACCATCGAGCGGCTGATCGAGTGGCTCCCGGCCACGGTCCCCGCCGACGACCAGACGACCGTCGTTCATGCCGATTACCGCCTGGACAATGAGATCATGCACCCTACCGAACCGAGGGTGATCGCGGTGCTCGATTGGGAGCTCTCGACGCTTGGAAATCCCCTGGCCGATTTCACCAACCTGCTGATGCAATGGGTCAACGGCGCCGTGGCCACGATCGAGGACAAAGAGAGCTACGGCATTCCCACGATGGCAGAATACGTCGACGCCTATTGCGCCATGACCGGCCGAAGCGGCTTGCCGGACCTCAACTGGTACTTCTCCTACAATCTTTTCCGCCTGGCCGGCATCGTGCAGGGGATTGTCGGCCGGGCGCGCGACGGGACCGCCAACAGCCCGCAGGCCGCGGCCATGGAGGCCCGCGTGCCCCTGCTGGGCGAAGCGGCCTGGAAATACGCCAAGCGCGCGGGGGCCTAAGCGATCTTCGCCAGAAGGGCGTCGACGGCGGCTTCGTCCTCGAACCGGGCGCGAACCGGCCAGGCGACGACGCGCGCGCGCCACGCGGGCGACAGTCGCACCCAGTCCTTCTCACTGGCGACGAGTCCCGCGCCGAGCGCCTGGGCGCGATCAGCCAAAAAGCCCAAAAGGCGTTCCGACGGGACCTCATGATCGGCCAGGGGCGCGAAGTCGACCAAATCGCAGCCGGCGGCTTTGAGCGCGCGCTCCATCTTCCACGGCTTGCCGATGCCGGCGAAAGCGAGCTGCGGCCCCGGCGGTGGGAGCGCGGCCGGTGTCAGGCGCGCGATCAGGACCGGCGCGCCGCCGAAGAGCGCCAACAGCTCCGGGTCGGCCGCGGGCAGATCGTCCGGCACAAGCAAAATCACGGCGTCGGCCCGAGCAAGGCCGACCGCCAACGGCTCGCGCATTGGCCCCGCGGGAACGACGGCGCCGTCGCCGAACGGCCATTCGCCGTCGCGCGTTTCGCCGTCGACGACGACGATCGAGAGCGCCTTGGCCACGCTCGGGTTCTGATGCCCGTCATCCATGACGATGACGCTCGCGCCGGCGGCGACGGCCGCGCGGGCGCCGGCCGCACGGTCACGCGCCACCCACACCGGGAAATCGGCCGCCAGCATCAGCGCCTCATCGCCGACCTCGCCCGCGCCGTGCGCCGCCGGATCGACACGCACGGGACCGACCAAACGGCCGCCATGACCGCGCATGAGCACCTGAGCCTCGGCGCCCCGGCCCCGCAGCCGACTTGCCAGTTCACGGACGATTGGCGTCTTGCCGACGCCGCCAACGGTGAGATTGCCGACGCAGATGACCGGCGCGCCCGGATCGAGGGGCCGCGCGCGCGCGATTCGCGACGCGGTGACCGCGGTCCACGCCCAGGCGAGGGGAGAAACCAGCCAAGCGGACGCGCCGCGCCGGCGGTCGCGTCGGTACCAGTCGGGCGGCGTACGTAGTCTCACTGGCCCAACAACTCCAGCAGCCAGGGGACGACCGCGCAGGTCTGGCCGTCGAGCCTCCCCACGACCGCCGACGCCCGCTCGGCCATCTCCATCAGGCCGCCAGCCAGAGCCTCGGTGATGAGCGGGGCGAGTTCATCCGAACTCTCAACCTGCCGGGTGGCGTGGGCGGCCAGGAATTCCGCATAAACCGGCCAGTGCTCCGTACGTAGTCCAGAAACGAACGGAGAACCCAACCGCGCCGGCTCCAGGGGATTGTGGCCACCGCCGCCTCGGATGAGGCTGCCGCCGACGATCGTCAGGCGCGCCAGACGCATGAAGAGGCCCAGTTCGCCTAAGGTGTCGGCGAGATACACGCGGGCGTCCGAAGGGCTTTCACCCCGGCTGCGGCGCGCAATTGAGTAACCTCCCTTGTGCACCAACGCTACGATTTCGTCTCCTCGCGCGGGATGGCGTGGTGCAAGCACCAGCAGGGCGTCAGGCAGCGGGTCCGCTTGGTCAAAGGCTGCGAGAACGGTCGCCTCCTCACTGGCGGGTTCACCCGCATGGGTGCTGGCCGCCAAGATCACCGGACGGCCGGCGAACTGCGTCTCCAATGCCGCGAGCGCGGCGGGATCTGCCGGCAGCGGCGGGGCCCCAAGCTTGGCGTCCCACACGCCCTCGACGTCCGCGCCGAGGGCGCGAAATTGCTCGGCGGCCGCCTCGTCGCGGGCGAGTATGAGATCGAAGGCCGCAAGCGTCGCCGCCGCCGCGTGGGGGAAGCGGTGCCATCCGCGGGCGCTTGCCTTCGACATCTTCGCCGACACCAACGCCAAGCGCGCGCCCGACTCCTTTGCCGCGAGGATGAGGTTGGGCCACAGCTCGCTTTCCAGAAAGACGCCAAGATCGGGCCTCCAATGGCCTATGAACCCGGCCACGGCTTGGGGCGTATCGAGCGGCGTATATTGATGAAAGGAGCCTGGCGGCAGGCGGGCGCTAAGCACCTCGGCCGAGGCACGCGTACCGCTTGTGACGAGAATCGCCAGGTTTGGCCTCAGCTCGCGCAGGCGGGCGACAAGCGGCAGGAGCGAGAGGCCCTCGCCCACGCTGGCGCCATGCAGCCACGCCAGTTGGCCCCCGGGCCTTGCCAAGCTTGGCCTGCCAAGACGTTCGCTGAGACGGAACCAGTCCTCCTTGCCTCGGCGTGCGCGCGACGCCAGGATCGCTGGCGCCAGGGGCGACAAGGCCCGCGTGGCGCCGGCATAGGCCTTCAGAAAGAATGGTCTGGAAGCGTTCACGCCGGCGCGCCCGCCAGCATCGCCTCGGCGCGGGCCTGACCGGCGCGCATGCGGAGCTGCCATTCCGCGCGGGCGCTTTCGAGCGCTTCGGCGTCGGGATTAGGCGGCAGGCGCAGCGGACCTTCCAGCACCACCTGCCCGCGGGCGAACGGCAAAGGGATTCGCGCTTTGTCCCAACTGCGCGTGGTCAGCGCGGGCGAGGCCGCCAGGCTCATGATGAACACCGGGCAATTCGCCGCGCGGGCCATCTGCAGCGGCCCGATCGGCAATTCCTCGCGCGGTCCGCGGGGACCGTCCGGGGTGAGGATCATGACCCCGCCCGAGCGAATGAAAGCCAGCGCCTCGCGGAAGGCGCGCGCGCCGCCCTTGGAGACCGCGCCGCCCTCGCGCCCGGTCGAGCCGCGCACGGGCGGAATCCTCAACCGCTCGGCGGCCATGGCGATGAACTGGCCATCCGGCGAAAGCGAGATCATCACCTTGCGCGGCTTGCTTCGCAGAAGCGGGCGGCAGGCCATGCCTTGGGCGATGCGCCCGTGCCAGAACAACGCGATCAGACCCTCCGGCCCGCCCATGATCTCGTCCACCGGGCCCCTGTTCTCGAACCGCCAGCGGACGGTGACAATGATCAGCTCGATATAGGCCGCGACGAGCCAGCCCAGGAGGGCCTGGACGGCGGGCGAGCGGAACAGCCGCTTCACGCGGCGGTCTCGGACGCCGGGTTCAGGTCCTGAGTGCGCGCCAAGCGGGCGTAGAGGCCGCCGCGGGCCATCAGCGCGGCGTGGGCCCCAGTCTCCACCACCCGGCCCTTGTCGAGCACGTAGATGCGGTCCGCCCCGCGCACGGTGGACAGGCGATGGGCGATGAGAATGGTCGTGCGCCCGGCCATCAGACGGGCGAGGGCGAGCTGGATCTGAGCCTCGCTCTCCGTATCGAGGGCGCTCGTCGCCTCGTCGAGCAGCAGGATCGGCGCGTCCTTCAGGAACGCGCGGGCGATGGCTATGCGCTGGCGCTGGCCGCCGGAAAGGCGCGCGCCCGCTTCGCCGACCAGCGCATCATAGGCCCCCGGCAGGGCGCGGATGAACTCATGCGCCGCGGCTTGGGCGGCCGCGGCCTCGATCTCGGCCCGGCTGACGCCGTCCATGGCGTAGGCGATATTGGCCGCGATGGTGTCGTCGAACAGGAAAGGCTCCTGAGTGACCAGGGCGATGTGTCGACGAAGCGAGGCCAGCGTGACCGCGCGCACATCGTGGCCATCGAGGATGACCGCGCCAGCGGTGACGTCGTAGAATCGCGGAATGAGATTGAGGATCGTCGTCTTGCCCGCGCCAGAAGGGCCGACGAGGGCGACGATCTCGCCGCGCCTCACCTCGAGGTCGACCCCATCCAACACTGGCGCGCTGTCTTCGACGTAGCGGAAGCACACCCCTTCCAGGCGTAGCGTGGCGTCGTTGAGTTCCAGCTCATGCGCGCCAGGCGCGTCGCGCACCTCGGGCTCGACGTCGAGGGCGGCAAACAGGCGCCGACCGGCGACCACGCCCTGGCCGATCACCGTCGAGAGGTTCGAAACCTGACGCAGGGCTTGGCCGGCGGTCAGCAGTGCGGCGAAGAAAGCGGCGAAGGCGCCGGGATTGGCGTGACCGCCGCTCGTCCGCCAACCCTCATAGGCAAGCACGGCGGCGACGATGATGAAGGTCAAGGCCTCGGTCGCCGGCGCGGCCAGCGCGCGCGCGTTGTCGCCGCTGATGATGTGGCGCTGGCGTTCGGCGATGACCGCGGCCACGCGCGCCTCCTCACGGGCCTCACGATTGGCCATCTTGACCACCCGCACGCCGTCCAGGCTCTCCATGATGGCCGTCGCCAGGGTGGAGGTGGCGGCCATGGCCCCGCGCGCGGCCTTGGTCGCCCGGTGCATGAAACGGCCGAGGGAAATGGCCACCAGTGGCGCGGCCAGCAAAACGAAGAGTCCCAGCCGCCAATCGGTCCACGCCATGACAACGCCGGCGGCCACCAGGGTCAGCCCCTGCTGGACGAAGTTGATGATGCCGGACGTGGCCGCCTCGCGGATCAGGCCGGCGTCATAGAGCACCGACGAGACATGGCCGCCGGAATGAGAGGCGCGCAGGCGCGCGAGGTCTGCCCGGACGAGCTTGCCGAACAGCTCGGTCTGCACATCGCCGACGATGCCATTGCCCATGCGGTTGATCAGCAGGGCCTGTACGGCCTGGGCGACGCCGCGGCCGATGGCCAGCGCGACGATGGCCAGTGGAATGGTCAGCAGCGCCTCGGGCTTTGGCGCGACAACGAGGTCGTTCACGGCCGGCTGGAGAATGCCGAGCAGCAGACCCGAAAGGCCGGCGAATATTGCCGCGCAGATCAGCGACAGCGCGAGCGAGCGCCACCGGGGCGCCAGGTAACGCCTGACGATGCGCGCGGCGACACTCAACTGTCTTGGCGCGGTCTGGTGGTCAGTCATGTCGCGTGCCGGCCGGCGAGCGAGCGCGGCCTCGCCCGCAAGCGGCTATTTCTTCAGAAAGCCGCCATATTTCGCGGCGAAGCGGGAGACCCGGCCGCCGCGATCGACGAGATGCTGGTTGCCGCCGGTCCACGCGGGATGGGTCTTGGGGTCAATATCGAGGTGCAGCTCGGCCCCTTCCTTGCCCCAGGTCGAGCGGGTCTGATAGGTCGTGCCATCCGTCATCGTCACGGTGATGAAGTGGTAGTTCGGATGAATGTCTTGTTTCATGACGGTCCGGACTGAGCAGAGGTGAGGCTCGCGCCTGGCGCGGGCGATTTTTTGGACGCGCGGCTATACACGCTAAGGTCGCGCCTAGGCAAGGGTCGGCGCGGAACATGACTAGTGACGGCGTTCTCGGGGCCCGGCGCCGCGCCGGCGCGACGAACGCAAGCGCGGTGGATAAGCGCGGCAGGAGCCGCGACCTTCGTCCCCTGGCCGAACTGTGGCCGTTCCTGAAGGCGCATTGGAGCGACGCAGCCGCCGCCCTCATGGCCCTGCTGTTCTCCGCCAGCGCCACCCTGGGCCTCACCGGGGCCTTGCGCCTGGTGATCGACAAGGGGTTCGGGCCGGGCGCGCGCGCCGCCTTGAACCAGACCTTTCTGGTTCTGTTGGCGATCGCCTGCGTGCTCGCCCTGGCCACGGCCCTGCGCTTCTACTTCATCACCAAGCTCGGCGGGCGGGTCGTGGCCGATATCAGGACGGCGCTTTATCGGCATGTGCTGACCCTCGATCAGACGTTCTTCCTGGGCGTCGGCTCGGGCGAGGTGCTGTCGCGCATGACCACCGACATGACCATTGTCGAATCCGTGGTCGGCGCGGCCGTCGCGATCGCCTTGCGCAACCTTCTGATCGTCGCCGGCGCTCTGATCATGCTGGTGTTCATTTCGCCCAGCTTAACCCTCTGTGTCCTGCTGCTGGGACCGATCGTGCTGGTTCCCCTGGTGCTCTACGGCCGGCGCGTCCGGCGGCTTTCGATGCGGGCGCAGGAACGCTTTGGCGAAGCGGTCGCCTATGCCGGCGAGACCCTTGACGCGGTCGACACCGTTCAGGCTTTCGTTCGCGAACGAAGTGTCGGCGACCGGTTCGGCGGCGCGGTGGAGGCCGCGTTCAGCGCCACTCTGGCCCGCATTGGCGCGCGGGCGGTGATGACCGGGGGGGTCATGATCCTCGTCTTCGGCGGCGTGGCGGCGCTCTTCTGGCTGGGCGCCAATCAGGTTCTCGCCGGGAAGTTGAGTTCGGGCGCGCTCACCCAGTTCGCGGTGCTCGCGGTGCTGGCGGCGGGCTCGACCGGCGCGCTCAGCGAGGTTTGGGGCGACTTGCAGAAGGCCGCCGGGGCCATGGATCGCATCAGCCACCTGTTGCTGACCAAGCCCGCAATCGCCCCGCCCGCCAGGCCCACGCCCCTGCCGTGGCCGGCTCGGGGCGAGATCGCCATGCGCGATGTGCTGTTCGCCTACCCTGGCCGTCCCGACCTGCCGGCCCTGAACGGGTTCAACCTCGAGGTGCGCCCCGGCGAGCGCGTGGCGCTGGTCGGACCTTCGGGGGCCGGCAAGAGCACCGTGTTCCGCCTACTGCTGCGCTTCTACGATCCTGACGCTGGGGAGGCGCGCATCGACGGCGTCGATCTGCGCCAAGCCGACCCGGCCGAGATCCGCGCCCGCATCGCGCTTGTCGCCCAGGACGCGGCCCTTTTCTCGGGTTCGGCCTTCGATAATCTGCGCTTCGGCCGCAAGGGCGCCGACAAGCCCCGGATGCTGGCCGCGGCGCGCGCCGCTCAGGCGGAGGGTTTTCTGCTGGCTCTACCGCACGGCCTCGACACCCGGCTCGGCGAGCGAGCGCGGTCATTGTCCGGCGGCGAGCGTCAGCGGCTCGTGGTGGCGCGGGCGCTCGTCCGCGACGCGCCGATCCTGCTGCTCGACGAAGCCACGAGCGCGCTCGACGCGGAGAACGAACAGCTCATCCAGCGCGCGATCGACGAGGCCATGAGCGGGCGGACGACCCTGGTAATTGCTCACCGGCTGGCCACGGTGCTCAAGGCAGACCGGATCGTCGTCATGGAACGCGGTCGGGTCGTCGACCAGGGAACTCACGCCGAATTGGCCACGCGCGGCGGGCTTTATGCCCGTCTGGCCGAACTCCAGTTCAACATGGAGGCCGCTTGAGCAGGTGGCGCCGCCGAGGCTTCCGGCCGCGGTCCACGTCTCAGACGCGCCAGACGGCGCAGGCGGCGCCAGAAGCGGCTTTTCTCGGGTTCCGGATAGGGTTGCAGCAGGTGGCGGAACTCCTCGGCGCAGGCCCGCCAGGAATAGCGCTCGGCCGCGGCGCGCGCCCGCGACTTGTCGATCGCCAGAGCTTCGAGACAGGCCTCTCCGAGGCCGTTGGTCTGATCCGGCGCCAAAGCCCCGGCGCCCGAATTGGGGATGATGTCCGCCGGACCGGGGGCGAGGAACCCGGCCACCGGCAGCCCAGACGCCCAGGCTTCGAGCATCACCAGGCCGAAGGTGTCGGTCAGGGAAGGAAAGACAAATACGTCGGCGCTGGCGTAGTGAGCCGCGAGATCGGCTCCAAACTTGGCCCCGGTAAAGCGTACATCCGGATAGCGCTCGGTCAGTTCCTCCATCTGTGGGCCATCCCCGACCACCACCTTGGTCCCCGGCAGGTCGAGTTCGAGGAAGGCCTCGATGTTCTTCTCCACCGCCACGCGGCCGACGTTCAGCCAGATCGGGCGCTCCAGATCGGCGAAGACGTCCGGATCGCCCGGTCTGGGCGGATGAAACATGTCGGTGTCAACCCCGCGCGACCATACCGAGATGTTGCGGAATCCCTGCTTGGCCAGCTCGTCGGCCATGGTCCGGGTGGCCACCATCAGCCGGCCCGACGGCTTGTGGAACCATTTCATGTAGGCGTAGCCGGCGGCCAGCGGCAGCGGCAGGCGGGCGGAGACATATTCCGGAAAGCGCGTGTGATAGCTGGTGGTGAACGGCAGTTTCCATTCCAGGCAGATGCGCCGCGCGGCCAGGCCAATTGGCCCCTCCGTGGCGATGTGGATCGCTTCGGGCTCGAACTCGCGGAAGCGCTGCTGCACCTTCTCGAAGGCGCCCATGGCGAGCTTGATCTCCGGATAGGTCGGCAGAGGAAAGGTCGGGAACTGATCCGGACTGATCACCTCGACGAGGTCGTCCATCTCGCGAAGCTCCTGGCACACGCGCGCGAGCGTGCGCACGACTCCGTTGACCTGGGGCTCCCAGGCGTCCGTGGCCAGCATTATGCGCATCAGGCGATCGCGGGTTCCGTCAATGGCGCCGACGCGCGTCCGGCGCGGCGCTGACCCTCGATCATGGACCATGAACGCAGCTTCGCCCAGGGCAGAATCTCGAAGCGGCCGTCGAAGTGCTCGACCAGGGCGGTGCAGCTCTCCACCCAATCGCCGTCGTTCATGTAGCAAACGCCGCCGATCTCACGCATCTCGGCTTTGTGGATATGGCCGCAGATGACGCCATCGACCCCGCGGCGCCTGGCTTCGGTCGCCACCGCGTTCTCGTAGTTGTCGATGAACTTGAGGGCGTTCTTCACCCGGATCTTGAGGAAGGCCGAGAGGCTCCAGTAGCCCAGGCCAAGGCGTCGGCGGCCGCGGTTGAACACGGTGTTGAGTCGAAGCACGGTGCGGTAGGCGAGGTCGCCGGCCAGCGCCAGCCACGGCGCCAGACGCACCACCGCGTCAAACTCGTCGCCGTGCAAGACCAGGAACCGCCGGCCGTCGGCGCTCTCATGAATGGTGTCGCGCGCCACCACCACGCCGCCGAAGTGCACGCCGCAGAAATCACGCACGCGGTCGTCGTGGTTGCCGGGGATGTAGGTCACGAGCGCGCCCTTACGTGCGTGGCGCAGGACCTTCTGGACCACGTCGTTGTGCGCCTGCGGCCAGAACCAGCCGCGCTTCATGCGCCAGCCGTCGACGATGTCGCCCACGAGATAGAGCCGCTCGCAGGTGATGTGGCGCAGGAAGTCGAGCAGAATCTCGGCCTGGCATCCGCGCGTGCCCAGATGAACGTCGGAGATGAAGACGCTGCGGTAGGACGCGAGCGCGCGCTCCTCGACCACTCCACGCCCTCCACAGGGCCCGCGGGCAAAGTCCGCCTTCGCGGCCGTTAAGCTGATTGCTTGTAACTTTTGTGACTCCGCTACCGCGCGAATACGCGGCGGACGATGTCCTGGAGCCCGCGAGCGTCGGCTTCCGAGAAAGCGTCCGGCGCCGCCGAATCCACGTCCAGCACCGCGATGAGCGCGCCCGCCGCGTCGAACACCGGCACGACGATCTCGCTCTCGGCGCGGGAGTCGCAGGCGATATGGTCGGGGAAGGCGTCGACATCCGGCACGATCAAAGTCCGCCGGCTCGCCGCCGCGGTTCCGCATACGCCGCGACCGAAGTCGATGCGCAGGCAGCCGAGGGTTCCCTGGTAGGGGCCGACGACCAGCCGATCGCCAACCGTCCGATCGACGACATAGAAGCCGGTCCACAGGAAGCGCTCGAAGCTGTCGGCCAGCATCGCCGCCACGGTGGCCATGCGCGCGACAAGGTCCGTCTCGCCTTCCAGAACGGAGTCGATTTCCTCGGCCAACGAAGCGTAGCGTTCTTCCGGCGATTGCGAGACGGTTATGAGGGGCGCGCGCATGGTCCCGACATACAGGGCCCGGCGCAGAGCGCCACCGTCGAATTCCGACATGGCCCATTGAACTTCATGGTGCACCGCAGCATAAGAGTGAAAACCCTACTCGAAGGCGCGCCGAGATGACCGCATACCGAAATCCTTGGCTCAGCCTGGCCGCTGACTTGGTCCGCTTGGGACTCGAGGCGCAGGACGTCATCGGCAAGCGCCTGATCAAGGCGGCGTGGGGTGATTTCGACCCGCGCGATGAGGGTGTGCGGATGATCGCGGAGAAAGCCCTCGCGACTTGGGAGGCGGCGTTCGTCGTCACACAGAGCGTGATCGCCGGCCAGGGCCATCTGGCCGGCGCCCGCGCCCTGGCGCTTTTGCGCCGCCGCGTGCGCGCCAACCAGCGGCGGCTTCGGCCGCGTTCGGCCGTCGCGTCATGAAGACCTACAGCCTCGAACTCCGCCACGCCCCGTCCAAGCGCAGGCTCAACGCCCTGGCCGGCAACCGTCTCGAGCCGCTGAAAAGCCGTTTCGAGGGCGACGCTGCGGCCATCGCCTGGGCCCAGGGCGAACTGCTCGATTTCGCCCGACGCCGCGCTGGCGGAAACTTCCAGTATGTCGAGGCGGCTGTTCTCGAACTACTGCCCTTCGGCCAGACCATCGCCGGCAAGGACTATCGCCGGCTCGGCCGCTGGGTGTGCAACGCCGACGGGATCGTCTGGCGCGACGCCGTTCCCGTAGAGGCGTGAGCCTGGTAGGCCCGGCAGGACTCGAACCTGCAACCAGACCGTTATGAGCGGCCGGCTCTAACCATTGAGCTACGGGCCCAAGAGGCGGTTGAGCTTCATCGGGGAACGTGCGGTTATCACGCGTGGCGGGCGGCTCAAAGCGCGGCATGGCCGCGCTCACGGAGTTGAAGTCATGAAGCCTGTGCTCATTGCCCTGGTTCTGGCCCCGGCCCTCGCCCACGCGCCCTTGGCGCTGGCGCGGGACGCGGACGCGCGCTTCGCCGCCACCACCCTCGACATCTCCGCTCATGGCGAGGTGAAGGCGCCGCCGGATATGGCGACAATCACCTTGGGCGTGGACACCACCGCGCCGACCGCGTCGCAGGCCATGGCCGCCAACGCCGAACGAATGAATCGGGTCATCGCCGCGTTGCGGACCGCGGGCCTGGCCGACCGGGACGTCCAGACGACCGAGATCAGCCTTTCGCCGCAATATGCCTATGATCAGGGCCAGCCGCCCCGGCTGACGGGCTATCAGGCGTCAAACAAGGTCTCGGTCGCCGAACACGACCTTTCTCGCCTCGGAAAGTTGGCGGACGCCGTGGTCGCCGCCGGCGCGACGGATATCAACCAAATCAGCTTCGGACTTTCCAATCCTGTCGCGGCCGAGAATTTGGCCCGGGTCGACGCCGTCAAGGCGCTCGAGGACAAGGCCAGGCTCTACGCCAACGCCGCAGGCTACCGCATCGGCCGCCTGATCAGTCTGAGCGAAGGCGGCGGCTACCAGCCTTCTCCGCCCCGACCGATGATGGCGCTCGCGGCGCGAAACGTAGCTGCGCCGCCGCCGCCGGTCGCCGCGGGCGAGCTCGAGGTGCGCGTCGATGTCAGAGGCGTCTTCGAACTGACGAAATAGGCCGCGCCGCTCACGAGCCCATGGTGACGAACATGCCGACCGCCGCGGCGGCCATGACCGCGGTGGCCAGCCAGCCGACGGCGCGCAGTCCACGGCCGATGCTGAAGCGGCCCATCGTCTCGCGCCGGCTGGCCATGTGCATGATCATGGCCATGATCGGCACGGCCGCGACACCGTTGATAACCGCGCTCCAGAACAGAGCCTTGATC
>JBOHLC010000318.1:0-8899 GCA_050729395.1 Caulobacteraceae bacterium | reverse complement strand
ACTTAATTGCGAGCAATTAAGTATTGTGTCCCCGTAACTAACGCCATGGCGTCGGGCGTTTGCGGCTGCTAGCTTCGCTCCGGTTCGAGGCGGGCGATTCCAGTGCATGGTGGCAGCGGTGGAAGCGGCGGATAATCACGCCGTTCCAGAAGGGGCGAGGGCAGCCGGCGCCCGGGCGGTCGGCCGCGTCGATCTGGCGCGCGAGGCGGTCATGCGCCTTGGCCCGCTGGAGATCGATCCGGCCCGCCGGCGCATCGCCCACGATGACGGCCGCGAGGAGATCCTCGAACCCCGCGTGATGCAGGTGCTGGTCGCCCTGGCCAAGACCGGCGGCCAGATCGTCTCGCGCGACGAGATCCTGGACGCCTGCTGGCACGGCGTCATCGTCGGCGAGGACGCGCTCAACCGGGTGATCGGCAAGCTGCGCCGCCTGGCCGCCGGTCTGGGCGCCGCCGTGTTCGAGATCGAGACCATCACCAAGGTCGGCTACCGGATCGTTATTTCCAGCGCGCGGGGCAGTCGGATCGAGACCATTGCCGCGCCCGGCGCGCGCCAGCCCCTGGCCCTGCCGGCCCGGCCGTCGATCGCCGTCCTGCCGTTCAAGAACCTCAGCGGCGAGCCGGACCGCGAATATCTGGCCGACGCCATCTCCGAGGATATCGTCACCGCCCTGTCGCGCTGGCGCTGGTTCTTCGTCATCGCCCGCCATTCGAGCTTCACCTACAAGAACCAGGAGGTCGATCCCGTCCGCGTCGGCCAGGACCTCGGCGTGCGCTATCTGCTGGCCGGCGGCGTGCGCACCTCCGGCCAGCGGGTGCGGGTGACCGTGCAGCTGATCGACGCGCGCAATGGCTCCAACATCTGGGCCGACAAATTCGACTACCAGCTGGTCGACGTCTTCGCCCTGCAGGACGAGGTCACCGAGCGGGTCGCGGCGGCCATCGAGCCCGCCATGCTGCAGGGCGAGGCGCTCCACATCGAGCGCAAGAGCCTGGCGGACTTCTCCGCCCTCGACTGCTTCTACCGCGGCATGTGGCGCTTCAACCAGGTCACCACCGCCTCGCACGACGAGGCCCTGGCGCTGTTTCGGGAAGCGGTGCGCCTCGACCCTGAGCTGGCGCTGGGCCACGTCGGCGTCTCGCGCACCTTGTATGGCCGGATGCTGCAGGGCGAGTCGACCGACGCCCAGGCGGATCTCTTGGCCTCGCTCGCCGCGGCCCGCGCCGCGATCCGCCTGGATCCGCGCGAGGCGACCGCCTATTTCGCCGCCGCCGGAGCCGAGCTCTACCTCGGTGAACATGCCACGGCCCTCGACGACGCGCGCCTGGCTTTGACCCTCAATCCGAATTTCGCCTATGCCCACTACCGGCTTGGCCAGGTGCTGATCTTCGCCGGCCAGGCCGGCGAGGCCGTCTCGCCGATCGAGCGCGGCCTCAGCCTCAGCCCGTGCGATCCCCAGCTGTGGCTGATGCTCGAGACCCTCGCCCTGGCCCACTACCAGAACCGCGACTACGCCGCGGCGGTCGAGTTCGCTCGTGGGGCCGAGCGCGCCGGCGGCGCGGCGGTCTCGACCGTCCTCGTCGCCGCCCTGGCCCGGCTCGGCCGGTTCGAGGAGGCGGCGGCCGCCATGGCGCGGATGGACGCCTCCGCGCCCGCCCGGCGGCGGACGACCCCCGCGCCCTATGCCCTGGCCGCCCACCGCGAGCACATCCGCGAAGGCTTCCGCCTAGGCCGCGAAGCCCTCGAGCGCGGCGCTTAGATACGGGGACACAATACTTAATTATTCGCACGCCTCGTTCGTCGTTCGCTGACAGCGTCGGGGGGAATAATTAAGTATTGTGTCCCCGTATCTTCCGCATCTTCCAGAGGTCGAGACGCGCCTATGGCGCGTCCGGGTGAGGGGACTTCCGATAATTCGTCCTCACCCAGTCCTCGTAGCCGCCGGACATGGCGGCGCGCCACCAGGGTTCGTTGGCCAGGTACCAGGAAAGCGTCGCGGCCAGGCTGGCGGCGAAGTCCCCTGCCGGCGCATAGCCGAGCTCCGACCTGATTTTGGCATCGTCGATGGCGTAGCGCAGGTCGTGCCCCTTGCGGTCGTCCACATGGGTGACGAGGGAGGCCGAGGCCTCCCCCTTAGCCGCTGGCGCTCCCGGAAACCTCTCCGCCAACAAGACGTCGCTCTCGAACGCCGCGTCCACCGCCGCGCACAGCCGCCCGGTCAGCTCCAGGTTGGACAGCTCCGAGCCGCCGCCGACATTGTAGGTCTCCCCCGGCCGGCCGCGCGCCAGGATGAGTTCGATGGCCGCGCAATGGTCGGCCACGTCCATCCAGTCGCGCACGTTCAGCCCGTCGCCATAGACCGGCAGGGCGCGGCCGTGCAGGGTGTTGATCAGAAAGTGCGGGATCAGCTTCTCGGGGTGCTGATAGGGCCCGAAATTGTTGGAGCAATTGGAGATCGTCGTCTCCAGGCCGAAGGTCTTGTTATAGGCGCGCACCAGGTGGTCGGACGCCGCCTTGGTCGCCGAATAGACCGAGTTGGGCGCATAGGGCGTCAGCTCATGGAAGGCCGGGTCGTCCATCCCTAGACTGCCATAGACCTCGTCGGTCGAGACGTGGTGGAAGCGGTGCGGCCGGCCCGAACCTTCGTCCAGCCACACCTTGCGCGCGGCTTTCAGCAGGGCGTGGGCGCCCACGACATTGGTATCGATGAAGGCGTCCGGCCCATGGATCGAGCGGTCGACGTGGCTCTCGGCGGCGAAGTGGACGATCGTATCGACGCGGTGCTCGGCCAGCAGCCGCTCGATGAGCGCCTGGTCGCGGATATCGCCGTGGACGAAAACGACCTCGTTGGCGCCCTCGAGATTGGCCCGGTTGCCGGCGTAGGTCAGGGCGTCCAGCACGACGATTGCGTCGTCGCGATGGCGCGCGCGCCAGCGGCGGACGAAATTGGCCCCGATGAAGCCCGCTCCGCCGGTGATCAGCAGCGATGTCATGGCTTGATCCCGCCAAGGACCGCGCGCAGGGCGGCTCGCCAGTGCGCCGCCGGACCGCCCAGCAAGTCGAACGTGGCGCTCTTGTCCAGAACGCTGAACGCCGGACGCGCGGCCGGCGTCGGATAGTCGGCGGTGGAGATCGGCTTCACAGGCGGGGCGCGCTCGAGAACGCCGGCGGCCAGGGCCTCCTCGGCGATGGCCTGGGCGAAGTCGTACCTGGAGGCGACGCCGGCGTCGGTGAAGTGCAGCACGCCGCGCGCCTCGCTCGCCGCGAGTGTCCACAGGGCCGGGCTGAGGGTGAGCGTCGAGGTCGGCGTGCCGATCTGGTCGGCGACGACGCCCAATTCCGGCCGGCTCGCCATGAGCCGGAGCATTGTGGCCAGGAAGTTCGCCCCCGTCGGGCCATAGACCCAGGCCGTGCGCACGATGAGCGCCTCGGGCGCCGCCTGCGCCACCGCCAGCTCGCCGGCCAGCTTGGAGGCGCCGTAGACGTTGACCGGCCCGGTCGGATCGTCGGGCTTGTAGGGCCGGCTGGCATGGCCGTCGAAGACGAAGTCGGTGGAGACGTGCACCAGCCGCGCGCCGGCACGCCGCCCGGCGCGGGCGAGGTTGGCCGCGCCTTCGCGGTTGATCTGGAAGGCCAGGTCCGGCTCGCTCTCCGCCCGGTCGACGGCGGTGTGGGCGGCGGCGTTGACGATGACCTCGGGGGCGGCGCGTTCGACCGCTTCATCCACGGCGGCGACATCGCCGATGTCGAGGTCGGCGCGCGTCAGGCCGGTCACGGTCCATCCCTTCGGCGCGGAGGCGAGGAGCGCGCGGCCGAGCTGGCCGCCGGCGCCGGTGACGAGCGCCTTCATGGGAAGGTGATCGCGTCGGAAAGTAAGGGCGCGGCGGCGTCCTTGGCCGACAGGATCGGCTGCTCGCCGGGGGCCAGCGGCCAGTCGATGGCCAGGGTCGGGTCGTCCCAGCGCACCGACCGCTCGTCGGCGGCCGAATAGAGGCCGCTGCACTTGTAGAGGAAATCGGCGCTCGGCGAGGTGACCAGGAAGCCGTGCGCCACGCCCGGCGGGGCCCACAGCATGCGCCGGTTCTCGGCCGACAACTCCACGCCGAACCAGCGGCCGAAGGTCGGCGAGCTCCTCCGCATATCGGCCACCGCGTCGAACACCGCGCCGGCGACCACGCGCGCCAGTTTCCCCTGCGGATTGGGCAGCTGATAGTGCAGGCCGCGCAACACGCCCCTGGCCGAGCGGCTGTGATTGTCCTGGTCGAAGGCCGCGTCGATGCCCGCCCGCGCGAACTTCTCGCGCTGCCAGGTCTCCATGAAGAAACCCCGCTCGTCGCCGAACACCTCCGGCTCGATCACCATGACCCCGGCAATGGCCGTGGGGATGAACTTCATCTCCCACCCCGATCGTTTTCTCTTCTCCCTGCATCTGCGGGGTAATCGCATTTGACACTTTTCATCGTCATCCCGGCCGAGGCGCTTAAGCCGAGAGCCGGGACCCAGGGGATCAAGCGCTGGCGCAAGCCGCCCCTGGGTCCCGCATCTCCGGCCTTCGGCCTGCGTGCGGGATGACGACAATTTTCAAATGCAATCGCCCTGGATGCGGGAAGAGAGACGAGCAACACCACCCCTACCCCTCCCTAAGCAGGCTGAGCAGATACTCCCCGTAGCCGCTCGATCTCAGAGGGGTGGCCAGGGCCTCCAGCTCGTTGTCCGAGATCCAGCCCTGACGCCAGGCGATCTCCTCCGGGCAGCAGATCTTCAGGCCCTCGCGCTCCTCGACGATGCGCACGAACAGGGCCGCGTCCAGCAGGGCGGCATGGGTCCCGGTGTCGAGCCAGGCGTGACCGCGGCCCAGCACCTCGACGTTGAGTTCGCCGGCCTCGAGATAGCGCCGGTTGAGATCGGTGATCTCAAGTTCGCCGCGCGCCGACGGCTTCAGCTCGGCGGCGAAGCCGGCCGCGCGCCCGTCATAGAAATAGAGTCCGGTGACGGCGTGATTGGACTTCGGCGCCGCCGGCTTTTCCTCGATGGCTGACGCCTTTCCCTCGGCGTCGAACGAGACCACGCCATAGGCCGCCGGGTTGTTCACCCGATAGGCGAAGACGGTCGCGCCCGCCTCGCGCGCGCTGGCCCGGCGCAGGATCTCAGGCAGGCTCGCGCCATAGAAGAGATTGTCGCCGAGGATCAGCGCCGAGGGCCCGCCGCCGACGAAATCCGCGCCGATGACGAAGGCCTGGGCAAGGCCCTCCGGCCTCGGCTGCGCGGCGTATTCGAGGCGCAATCCCCACTGCGCGCCGTCGCCCAGCAGGCGGCGGAACGCCTCCTGCTCGTGCGGGGTGGTGATCACCAGCGCCTCGCGGATACCGGCCAGCATCAGCACCGACAGAGGGTAATAGATCATCGGCTTGTCGAACACCGGCATGAGCTGCTTGCTCACCGCCACGGTCAGCGGATAGAGCCGCGTCCCCGCGCCCCCCGCCAGAATGATGCCGCGCCGCGCCATGGCGGCTCACCTAGCACAGATATCGGCAGATAAGGTAGATAAGGGGACACAATACTTAATTATCGGCGCACACGTTCAAATCGCCGGAAACCTTGGAATTAGATAAGGGGACACAATACTTAATTATTCGAGCGAGTTGTCGTCGATCGATGCTGACGAATAATTAAGTATTGTGTCCCCTTATCTATCCCTTGGGCCCGGGCTTGCGCTTCGCCAGAGGGCGACCGAGCCGGCGTTCGAGGGCGGCGACGAAGGCGGGCGAGCCCATGGGCCGGCCCGTTCGCTCTCCCGCTCGCAGGGCCGCGTGATCGTCCTCGGCCAGGCCCTGGCCGAGCAGGTCGGACCAGTCGGGCGCCAGCGCCAGCAGCGGCGCCACGCTTACCAGGCCGTCGTCCCGCCCCTCGAGGTGAGCCCGCGCGCTCGACCATGGCCAGTCCCGCGCCCGCGAGACCAGGCGCGCGCGGACCGGGTTCAACTCCACATAGCGCGCCGCCGCCATCAGGTGCTCCTCGTCCATGGCCACCGAGGCGAACCGGCCCTGCCACAGATATCCGCGCCAGCCTTCGCGGGCGTTCACCCGCACCGTGTAGCGCCGGTGCGTCTCGCCCAGCGCCGCGCGCAACCCATCGGCGCTGGAAGGAACCAGGATCAGGTGGACGTGGTTGGGCATCAGGCAGTAGCCCCAGACCTCGACGCCCGCCGCCGCGCAGCCTTCCGCGAGCAGCGCCTTGTAGGCGCGATAGTCGTCGTCGCCGAAGAACACCTGCTGACGCCGATTGCCGCGCTGGGTGACGTGGTGCGCCACCCCTTCGACCACCACTCGCGCCAGCCTCGCCATGGAAGCAACAGTAGCTGAGAGATACGGTGACACAATACTTAATTATCGGCGCATCCTTTCAAATCGCCAGAACCTTTGGATAATTAAGTATTGTGTCCCCGTATCTGCCCGGTATCTGGGGCTCACGATTCCGAGCTTGCGGAAATATGTGGAAAAATGTCTTGGCCGCAATTCAAATGGCGCCAGCCTGTGACATGTGGCGCCGCCCCGCGCGGCGGGCGATGCCAAGTGGAAGGTGAATGAGCGACACGAGCCCTTATTCGCCCAGGCCCCCCTCGCGCCGCGCGCGGCGAGCGGCCTGGCGGACGCCGATCGCCATCATCGTCGTCATCCTCATCGCCATCGCCATCGCCGCGCTGCTGACATTCTGCAGCGGAGGACATGGCGGCCACGCCGGACGCGGCGGGCGCGGCGGCTTCGGCGGCGGACCGGGCGGGCGTCCGGCGATCACCGTGGGCGTGGCCAAGGCCGCGCTCGGCGACATCCCGATCGAGGTCAGCGCGCTGGGCACGGTGACCCCCCTGGCCACGGTAAGCGTCAACGCGCGCGTGTCCGGCCAGCTCGACAGCGCTCCCTTCCGCGAGGGCCAGACGGTCAGGAAGGGCCAGCTGCTGGCGCAGATCGATCCAAGGCCCTACCGGGCGGCGCTCGATCAGGCGCTCGCCACGCTCGCCCACGACCAGGCGACCCTGGCCGGCGCGCAGCGCGACCTGGCCCGTTACGCCCGGCTGAACGCCCAGGATTCCATCGCGCGGCAGACCTATGAGGATCAGATCGCCACGGTGAAGACCGACGAGGGCCTGGTCGCCGCCGACAAGGCGGCCGCCGAGGCGGCGCGGCTCAACCTCGCCTACACCCACGTCACCTCGCCGGTCTCGGGCCGCGTCGGCCTGCGCCAGGTCGATCCGGGCAACGAGATCAGCGCCAATCAGGCCACGCCGTTCGCGGTGGTCACCCAGATGAACCCGATCACCATCATCTTCTCCGTGCCCGAGAGCGATATCGGCCCGATCGAGCAGCATGGCGGCGCGGGCCTGGCGACCACCGCCTACGACCGCGCCGGCGGCACGGTCCTGGCCACCGGCAAGCTGGAGACGCTGGACAATCTGATCGACACCACCACCGGGACGGTCAAGGCGCGCGCCACCTTCGCCAATCCCGGCGACAAGCTGTTCCCCAATGAGTTCGTCAACGTCACCCTGCTGGTCGACACCTTGAGGAACCAGGTGACCGTGCCGGCGACCGCCGTTCGCCATGGACCGCAGGGCGATTACGTCTGGGTGCTGCAGCCCGACCAGACCGTGACCGCGCGCACGGTGACCGTGGGACCGGCCACCTCGGAAACCGTGTCGATCGCCAAGGGCCTCAATGTCGGCGAGACGGTGATCACCGATGGCGGCGACCGCCTGAAGGAAGGGTCCAAGGTCGTCCTGCCGGGGCAGAACCCGGTGGCGCCCGGCGGCAAGGGCGGCGGCCACGGCCATGGCGGCCATCACCGGCACGGCGGCCAGGGCGGCGGGGGGAACGGCCAGGGCGGCGGAGGCTAGGCGCCATGGATGCGCGCGTCCTTAGTCCGGCCCCCCCGTGAATCCGTCCCGTCCGTTCATCGAAAGGCCGGTGGCCACCTCGCTGCTGATGGTGGCGATCCTGCTGGCCGGCATCGTCGCCTTCCGCATGCTGCCGCTGTCGGCCCTGCCGGAGGTCGACTATCCGACGATCCAGGTCACCACCTCCTATCCGGGCGCGAGCCCCGAGGTGATGGCCACAACCGTGACCGCGCCGCTGGAGGTGCAGTTCGGCGAGATGTCGCAGCTCGACCGGATGAGCTCGATCAGCTCCAGCGGCTCATCGGTCATCACCCTGCAGTTCGACCTGAGCCTCAGCCTCGACGTGGCCGAGCAGGAGGTGCAGGCGGCGATCAACGCGGCCACCAGCCTGCTGCCCACCACCCTGCCGGCGCCGCCGCTGTACGCCAAGGTCAATCCGGCCGACGCGCCGGTGCTGACCCTGGCGCTGACCTCCGACACCGTGCCGTTGACGCAGGTCGAATCATTCGGCGACCAGGATCTCGGCCAGAAGATCTCCCAGCTGCCGGGCGTGGGCCTGGTTTCGGTCAGCGGGGGGCAGAAGCCGGCCGTGCGCGTCCAGGCCAACAACACGCGCCTGGCCTCCTATGGCCTGTCGATGCAGCAGCTTTCCAGCGCCATCGCCTCGGCCAATTCCAACGGGGCCAAGGGCAGCTTCGACGGGCCCACGAGGTCCTACACCATCAACGGCAACGACCAGCTGCTGACGGCGGGCGACTACGCCAACCAGATCATCGCCTACCAGGGAAACGCGCCCGTGCGCCTGTCGGACGTGGCCACGGTGATCGCCGGTTCGGAGAACACCGAGCTGGGCGCCTGGTATGACAGGACGCCGGCCATCCTGCTCAACGTCCAGCGCCAGCCGGGCGCCAACGTCATCAGCACCGTCGATCAGATCAAGAAGTCGCTGCCCGATCTGATGACCGCCCTGCCGGCCGGGGTGAACGTCAGCGTGGTCACCGACCGCAC
>JBOHLC010000317.1:0-6222 GCA_050729395.1 Caulobacteraceae bacterium | reverse complement strand
GGATCAGGCTGAGCGTCAACATGCCCAAACCGCCGGCGTGGTTGACCGATCCATGCAGCCCCGAGAACGAGCCGAAGCCGGTCCATCCGCTGATCGTGACCACCCCGTCGAGACCCACATTAGCGCCGTGGAAGCTGCCGATCCCGTTGGTCAGCGACCCGGTGATCGTGCCGTTCTCGAAGGTGACGTAGCTGGCGCCCTGGGTGTCGATCAGGCCGAAGGTCGAGGCGCTGGACGGATTGATCTCCAGGTTCTCGATCAGCACCGGCACGGCCGAGCTGATCAGAGCGCCGGCGGTCTGGGTGCCGATTGCCGGGAAGCTGCACTGGCCGGTGAACTTCACATTGGTCGGCGTACCGGCGTCGCCGTCGACCGTCAGATAGGTCGAGCCGAAGGGCGAGACGAAACCCTGGATTTCCAGGCACTCGGCATAAGTCCCATCGGCGACATTGATCGTATAGGCGCCGCTGACGATGATCGGGATCAGACTGAGGGCGTGGGCGAAGGTCAGGCATGGCGCGCCGCTCGAAGTGCAGTCGTTGCTGTCCGAGCCAGTCGAGGCGTTGACGTAGAGCGTGCCGCCGGTGCCGATGATCGCCGCCGCCGGGGCGCTCGAGGCGGCCGTGATGCGGCCCTTGGCGTCCACCGTGATGTTGGCCTGGGTGTAGGAGCCGGCGGTGACCCCGCTTGTCGCCAGGGTCGCGGCGCAACCGGAGGTCGTCACATCGCCGGTCAGCGCCGGGAGTTGGCCACAATCGGCCGACCCGGTGAGGAAGCTGAAGTCGATGGGCGGAAGGTCGGCCGTGACCAGGGCGCGAAAGGTTGGGGCGGCCGCGCCGCCAGAGGTGGGCCCGGCGAATACCGTGTTGACGGTCTCGGTAGCCAGCGCGCAGGCGATGACGCCGGAGGTCGTGACTGGAGAGCCGGAACAACTGAGTTCGGCCGGCATGGTGAGCCCCACCGAAGTCACCGTCCCGTCGCCCGTCCCCGCGCCGGCGAGCAGGTCGCCCACCGTGGTCTGTTCCAGCTGTGCTCCGCCCGCCGGCATGATCGGGATCAGATCGCTCGATTGGACCACCCCGCGCGTCGCCAGCCCGCTCAGGGGCGCGTTCTGCGCATAGGCCAGTTCGCTGCCGCACGACGTCAGCAACAGGGCCAGAATTAGGGCCGATGTGTTCATACTTCCTCCGCCGCGGTCTCGCCCGCCACTTGCAATCCCCGTCGGATCAGAAGGTCGCCTTCGCCCAGGCCCGGCAGTGGAGCCGCGCCGCCTTGGCGGCCAAGCACCGGGACCGATTGCGGCCAGGCGGGCGCGACGGCCTGGGTGTCCAGCTTATCGCCGATGTCGGAAGCGCTCGCGCCGGTGGTCGGCATCATGTGGCCCGACACTTGCGTTGGAACGCTGCCCGACCCTTCGCCGCGCAGTCGGCGTGGTTGTCGGCGGCTGTCCCGAGGAACAGATGATCTGGGTTGCAGCAGACCGGGTTGTCGCACTTGTGCAGTATGAGCAGCCCGTCCGGGATCGGACCGTTCGCGAGCTCCCACGCCAGGCGATGGGCGTACCTCGTGTCGCGCCATTTCACCATCACGACTCCATACCCGCTTGATCGCTTCGGCCCAGTCCAAACGTGGCACCCTGTCCGCCGATCGATCTTCAGCCGTCTGCGAAATCTCGCCTCCAGTGGCAGGGCAGCGCCCCGAAAGGGCCCGACGAGCGGCCTCCCACCCACGAACCGCTTGTAATGAGGTTGGCAGAATCCAAGCCCATAGTGTCGCCCACCACAGCCCTCGACCTTGCACCGGCGCGACCTTTTCATTGGCGATCCCTTCTTTAGAAATACTGTCCGTGTACGGGCAATCTCCGCGCGCCGGGCCGCGTGAAAATCACCTCGCGCGCGCGGCCGGCCCTGGCGGCGAAGCCAGGCGTCGGCTCAGCGAGGGCCAAGTCTTCCATCAGCCGCTCGGCCAGCAGGCTCGCGAACGGCCCGCGATAGCGCGCGTTCAGCGGCAGCTCGTCGTCCAGGCGCAGGTCGTTAGCGCCGACCCATTGGTTGATGTCGGCGCGGTAGAGGAACAGCTGGTTTGTCGTTCCGACGATCTCGATGCGCGCGCCGTCCGTCGGCTGACGAAAGCAAACCCCGTCCGCCGCGCCGGTCGTTCCCGGCGCGGTCCAGTAGGGAACCTCTACAAAGCCGTAGTCGTACGGATCGAAGGTCGGGAAGATCGGTACGGCATTGGGCAGGGTGACGACGACGGTCGAACCGGCTTGCACACGGCAGCGCTGGTTCTCGTTGGCGACGTAGTCGCCGGTGAGGTCGATGTCGCTCAGCGGCCCGCGCGCCTCGTGTAGCTCCAGGATCAAATCCTGGCAGGCGTGGAGGCCAGCGTTCAGCTGGTCCACGTGCGGCATGTCGCCCGGCGCGATGGCCTTGAGCGCGCGCAGAGCCTCGGCGATCACATCGCGGCAGGTCGGCATTGGCTTTGCTCCCGCGCTGCTTCTCTTCCCCCCGCATCGGGGGGAAGTACCGGCGAAGCCGGGGATGTGGGGTTAGCGCTGGCCCCCTTCGGCCCTTCGGGGAAGGTTTCCCCCCCCCGCTGCGAGGGGAAGAAAACTAAACCGGCCAGCTCTTCCGGCCGCCGTCTTCCATGCGCTGGCGGAAATAGGCGCGAAGTTCGTCGCGCAGCTTGGTCCGCTCGGGCCTGAGTCTGAGCATCCCGGCGCTGTCGCGCGTCACATCGGCTTCCGGGTCGTATTGGTTGTCCACCACGATCGCCCAGCGCCCCTGATAGCGGCGGTCGGCCTTCCAGCCGTGGAAATGGTGCAGGATGGTCCCCGGCACATGTCCGATGTCGCGCCGCACCTTCATGCCGGCCAGGCGCTGCCAGTCCATGACCATGGCCCGGTAGTTGGGATGCACCCCGCCCGGCAGGCTCTGTTCGGCCAGGCCGATGAGGCCGAGCGCCATGTGGTGGTCGCCGGCGCCGCAGATGGCCCGGTCGATCATCCCGCCCACTTCGTCCCAGGCCTTGCGCCGCCAGGCCCAGCAGAAGCCCGGGTGCATGAAGCGCGCGCCGGGCTGACCGGGCCGCGTGCCACGTGCGTACTCATAGGCAAAGCCGAAGTGGTGCTCGATCGCCTCGCCGTCGGGGCCCAGGTCCACCGCGTGGCTGAACGGCTGGACGACCGCGTAATGCTGCAGCGCCTCGATGGTCTCCGCCGCCCAGTCGGGCCGCAGGAACTCGATGTCACCGTCCTGCCACATCAGATATTTGGCGTCAGCCGGGATGGCGGCGGCGGCGATGTTGATCATCGCCTCCTTCAGCCACACCTCGCTGTCGCAGCGCACGGCGATATGCCGCGGATTGGCCGGATCGGCGACCTCCGCCGGACGCTCGCCGAAGGTCGCTTCCACCACCCATGCAGTGACGCCGGCCTCGGCCAGGCGGCGCTGGTGCTGCTCATGCAGCCGCCGGCGCGAGCGATAGCGCACCGGGTTGGAATAGACGCAGATGACGTGCAGCTCCGCCGGATCGTCATGACGACGCTTGGGGCGCGCCGCCGGACAAGGCTGCGGCGCGGGCGGAAAAGTCGGACCAGACATGCGGAAACCTTTGGTTACGGGTTGCTGGGTGCGGATCGGCGGCTCTCTCCCCCGTTTGGGGGCACGGCCGAAGGCCGGGAGAGGGCCGGCCGGCGGCCGCGAAGGCAGGTCAAGCTTGTTAGCCGCCGAAGGAGAGGTTAATGGCAAAGCTGGCTGCCCAGGCCCCTACGGTTGCAAGCAGAGGCCCCGTGAGAGCCTGATGTGGCCGGCGTAATTTTTCTCGGCATAGGTAGAGGCATGAAATGATGGGTGCGGACCAAGGCCCGCACCCATCATTTCAGTCACTCGAAAACGCCCGCGCTCCTGGCGACGCGGCCTCGCGCGGACGGTCGCTCACAGCCCCTTGATCAGTATGCCGATCAGGGTGGCCAGAACCTGCGGAGCGATACCCTTTAGGATCGTCGCGGTGTCCGCCTCGGACTGCTTCAGCACCTCCTCGGCGATCACGTCGAGGGTCGAGCCGGACAGGAACTCGGCCGGCAGCGTCTGAAGGATGTCGATGATGTCGGATACCGCGGCGGGCTTGGCGGCCACTGCGACGGTCTGCAATCCGGCCAGAATGGCCGAGCCGGCGGCCTCGACCACGAGGAGCTCGCCCGTGGCCCAGTCCTCGAACTTGTTCCTGAGGACGTAAAAGTAAGCTGAGAGCTCGACGGAAAGGTTCATCGGTTTGGTCTCCTTAAGGGGTTGAGGTCGGGTCGGATGCCGCTCACGCGGCGCTCTTGGCGGTGGTGAGTTCGGCCAGGGCGTCGTCGAGCGCCTTGTTGGCCGCGTCGGTCATGATCTTGGCGGCCAGCGGGCCGACGAGCGGGATCTTCGGCGACTGGGCCGCGATGCCCGCGTCGACTTCGGCCTTGACGGCGACTTCGAGGTCGGAAAGCAGGCGCGCCAGGTCGGCGCCGGTGTCGGGCGGCAGGCGCGAGGCGAAGCCGTCAAGCGCGGCCATCGCCGCCTGCAAGGCGGGTGTGTCAGGCATGGGATTGTCCCTTCAGGTTTGCGGTGGGTTTGGGGTGCTGGCGCCCTTGAGAAATCCCAGCAGACCGCCGGCGAGGGCGGCCACCACGGGCGCGTTGGCGGCTGGAATGGTGGCGAAGACGAGGGCCCCGGCCAGCAGGGCCACGAGGAACAGGGCGATCTGGTTGTCAGTCAGTCTCATGCCGGTCGCTCCCCGTGTTCCATCAGGATCGAAAGGCGCATGGCGCGGTCACCGACCTGGTCGGCCCATTCGCTCATCAGCATCCGCGCGCCGGCGAGGCCGAAGAGGCCGGCCTTCACATCGGCCAGCATCTTCTTGAACCCAAGCAGCCCCGCGACGCCGAGGTCGAAGGCCATCTCAACCAGCACGTCCTGGCGCACATCGTTCAACGACCGCCACCAGGGCAGGGCGCGGTCCAACTCGCCCTCGGCGCGCTGGATATCTACGCCGAGCGCCTGAAGCGCCTGGAACACGGTCCAGGTGAGCCCGGGGCGCACATCGGACCCGGTGTGGCCGTAGCCGATGGTCCAAGGCGCCCCGCTCAGCGTCGCGGGATCGCCGGGGTATCTCGCCGGGTCGTTCAGATGTTTCGCGAGTGGGCTCAACGGGTCGGGATAAGCCTCGAGCCTCAGGCCCTCGTCGCGCTGGAGATCGAGGTTCAGGAGCGGCGTCGTCATGGCGCCGGCTCGAGCAGGCCGGCGTCGATGCGGCCGCGGATGTAGGCGACGTCGGTCTTGATGTCGCGGATCGCCGCCATCTCGGCCTCGACCGCCGCCAGGCGCGCCTTCAGCGCCTCGAGCGTGGCGTGGATCGAGCCCCAGCCGACGAAGAACGGCACGGCGGCGAGGAAGAACATCACGCCGGCGCCGATCAGGCCGGCGCTCAGCGAGGGATCGAGGCTCATGGCGCTCTCCGAAGTTGGGGTGATCCTCCCCCGCGCGGCGGGAGAGGGGATCGCGACCTGCCCGCGCGAAGCCGAAGCTTTGCTTCGAAGAAGGCAGGAGCGGTGGAGGGGGGACGGGCAATGCTCCCCCCGCTGCGCGGGGGGAGATCGGGCTCAGCTCTGCGAGCCGGCGGTATCCTCGACGAAGTAGGCGATGTCCGCCTCGACGCTGCCCGCGGCGCCGGTGGCGGCGCTGGCGTGGGCCGTGCCGATGACCATGATCTTGGCCCCGGTGGCGTTCTTGTAGAGGGCGCCGGCGCCGGCGAGGGTCGTGTCGGCCGAGGCCCCGGCGGCGCGGCCGACGGTGGTCACCGCCGCCTTGAACAGCTGCGCCGTGCCGGTGACGCCAAGATCGAAGGTCAGCGTCGGCGAGCCGTTGCTGTCCAACTGGGTATCGGCCTTCAGGATCGCGCCGATGACCACGGCGTTCGGCGGCAGATAGCCGAACTGCAGCACGTCGTTGGCGCCGAGCGCCGCCGAGCAATAGACCTTGGCGTGAAGGTGCTGGGTGACGCTGGCCTCGCCGTGGCCGGAGCCCGGCGGGATATAGCCGAAGGTGGTCACATTGGGAGCTTGATAGGTCGCCGTCATGGCGTCCTCCTATGAGATGGGATGGGGTGGTGAAGCCCCCCTCCACCGCTTCGCGGTCCCCCTCCCCCGGCGGGGGAGGAGAGCGCTGACGTTCTCTCCCCCCGCTGGGG
>JBOHLC010000316.1:0-2404 GCA_050729395.1 Caulobacteraceae bacterium | reverse complement strand
ACTTAATTGCTCGCAATTAAGTATTGTGTCCCCGTAACTGCCGTAACTGCGTAACTGAAGAAAAGCCCGGCGCGATCCGGGGGGACCGCGCCGGGCTCGAGAGGCCCGCAAGGCGCCGCTCTAACGGCTGGCGAGAACGTCGGTCGACGCGCGCCGGCCGCTGGCCATGGCCGTGACGATCGGATTGCCGAGCGCCTGCACGGCCGGATCGATGGCCCGGTCCATGCACTGGCCGTAGACCTTGCCGTTCAGTTCCATGGGCGCGGGCGCCTCGCCGCAGATGCGCCGGGCCGCGGCGCGGATGCGCAGATAGGCTTCGCTGGCCCCGGCCTGACTGCCGAGATCCAGATCGCTCAGCTGCACCTTGACCGAGACCGTGTCCGGATCGGAGGCGGGCGAGGCGTGGCCGGCGAAGGCGTAGGTCAGGATGGACGCGGCCGCGGCGGCGCCCAGAATGAATCGGTAAGTCATCGTGATATCCCTCGTTTTCACCTGGGCGCGGAATGCGCCGGGCTTGACGGGAGAAGACCTCGCGAGGGCGCCGACCGACATGGCGAGCGACCGATCATTCGCCGATCATCGGCCGATCAAACCGCCGCTTTGCTCGAAGCGGCGCGGGCCGCTCGATAGCCGCCGCGAATATGCTCCAGATGCGCCGGATCGGCGTAGGGCGCCGGCAGCGGGCGCTCGCGGGAGACCTTCGAGCGGTCGACGCGGGCGAAGGCCTCGGCCGCCTCGTCCATCCGGCCCAGGCGCGCCAGGCCGGCGGCCAGCACCGTGGAGGCGGCGCCGCCCATCAGACGGCCGGCGCGGCGCGCCCATTCGACCGCCGCGGCATAGTCGCCGGCCTGGTAGTGGGCCAGCGCCAGGGTGTCGAGCACCAGGCGCAGCTGCGGATCGCACGGGCTCAGGCGGATGCAATGCTCGAGCGGGGCCAGCGCCTCGAGCGGCCGTCCGGCGAAGATCAGCACCTGGCCCAGGCGATAGTGGGCGTAGGCGAAATTGGGGTTGCGGGCCAGGGTCTGGCCGGCGTCGTCGAGGGCGGCGCCATGCTGGCCGAGATAGAGAGCGGCGCCGGCGGCGGCGTAATAGCCGGTGGCTTCCGTCGGATCGAGACGGATGGCCAGGCGCGCCTCGGCCAGGGATTCGCGGAAGTCGGCCAGGCGCGCTTCGGCCGTCCTGTAGAGCGCCCGCGCGTAGAGAGATCGCGCCAGGCCGGCGTGGGCCAGGGCCAGATCCGGGTCGCGCCCCACGGCCTGGCGGAACAGCGCTTCCGCCTGCGCGTCGGCCTCCTCGGTCAGTTTATTGAGCCACCACATGCCGCGATAGGTGCAGTCGAGAGCGGAGAAGTCGGCGGGGCTCTTGCGGGCGACGCGCGCGCCCTCGCCCGCCAGCATGGCCGGGCCGATGGCGGCGGCGATGTGCTCGGCGATCTCGTCCTGAAGCGCCGTCATCTCGGTCAGCGGCCGGTCGAAGCGGTCCGCCCACAGGGTCGAGCCGTCGAGGCCGTCGATCAGTTGGGCGGTGACGCGCACATTGGCGCCGGCCGATCGGATCGCGCCAGTCAGGATGTAGCGCGCGCCGAGCGCCTGGCCGACGCTGGCCGGCGACAATCCCTGGTCCCGGTAGGCGAAGCTCGAGGTCCGGGCGATGACGAAGAACCAGCGCCAGCGCGACAGGGCGGTGATGATGTCCTCGGCCACGCCGTCGGCCAGGTAGTCCTTGTCGGGATCGCCGCCGACATTCTTGAAGGCCAGGACGGCGATCGACGGCTTGGCCGGAAGCTCCAGTTCCGCGCCGCCGTCCGCCGCCGGCGGACCTGGCGGGGCGGGGGAGACATCCTGCCCGACGAGCCGGTAGCCGACGCCGATTACCGTCTCGACGTGGAACACCCCCTCGCCCAGGCCTTTGCTCAGGCGGCGCAGGCGGCCGATCACGCGGTTGAGGGCGTCCTCGCCGACCACCACCCCGCCCCAGCAGGCGCCGAGCAGCCCGTCGCGCGTCAGGACGCCGCCGTCGGCCTGGATCAGGGCGAGGAGCACCTGCATGACGCGCGGCTCGAGGAAGGCTTCGCGGCCGTCGTCGCGGACAACGCGCCGGTTGGCCGGATCGATGAGCACCGGCCCGAGCCTGATCCGGCCCTCGCGCGCCAGATCGACCCGCCCCGTCGGAGGCGGCGGCGCGCGTTCGGGGCCATGGAAACTTGATCCTCCTCCGCGGAGCGGGGGAGGGGGACCTGATCCTCCCCCGATTTCGGGGGAGGGGGACCACGAAGTGGTGGAGGGGGCCGCCCCCCTCCCGGCTTCGCCGGCACTCCCCCCATGAATTGGGGGAGATCGGTGGAGGGGGCAGCGGGAAGCACCTTTGCGCGGCGTCCGCCCCCTCCCGCCCTTCGGGCGTACTC
>JBOHLC010000315.1:0-5416 GCA_050729395.1 Caulobacteraceae bacterium | reverse complement strand
ACATGATGGCGCTGGTCGGGCGCTTGGGAAAGATCCTGGGTCCGCGCGGCCTGATGCCCAATCCTCGCGTCGGCACGGTGACGCACAACGTCAGCCAGGCGGTCAAGGACGCCAAGGGCGGCGCCATCGAGTTCCGCGTCGAGAAGTCGGGCATCGTTCACGCGGGCATCGGCAAGGCAAGCTTCACCGAGGAAGCGATCACGGCGAACGTCCGTGCGCTGATGGAGGCATTGACCAAGGCCAAGCCGTCCGGGGCCAAGGGCATCTATGTTCGACGCATAAGCCTGTCTTCGACCATGGGGCCGGGTTTCAAAGTCGACACCGCCAGCCTGAACGCCTGACGACCGTCTGAGTCGGCCTCCAGTCAGGGGCTCGGGAGGTTCCTCATTGACCAGCTGCCGGTGGTCGCTTTCGCGGTGCTTACGGCGCTGGTATTCGAGGCGCTGAGGCGGATTCCGGGCGCGCCTCAGTTTGGGAACGTGCGTGGAACCGTGATCATGGCCGCGGCCTCGGCGGCGGTTGCGGCCGTCTCGCTCCTGGTCCTGGCGTTCCTGTTTCCGCTTTGGCCGTTCGCTGACCACGTTCCAGGTTGATTTAGCCGCCTGGCTCCTGTATGCGCCGCCGTTCCCGACGCGGGTGCGCCCGCTGCGAAACCTGTCCGAGAACCGCGGGCCCCTTGGGGCTTAAACCTCCGACCGCGGGGAGACGGGAGCGAAGTCCAGGCCCTTCCCAGGCGGGAAGCGGCGTGGCCGCGCCCCACTCCCTCGAACAGTCTCGAAGTTCACGGCGTCCCGTCCGGGCGCGAAATGGAGTGCGGCATGCATCGCGCGCAGAAGGCTCAGTCCATCGAATCGCTCACCGGCGTCTTCGCCGACGCCGGCGCGGTGGTGGTGACTCACTATCTGGGTCTGTCGGTCCGCGAGACGGAGGATCTTCGCGGTCGGCTCCGCAAGGAAGGGGCCGCGTTCAAGGTAGTCAAGAACCGGCTTGCCCAGAAAGCGTTGAATGGCGCTTCGCAAGAGGCGCACGCCCTGTTCAGGGGGCCCGTCGCCATCGCCTATGGCCCGGACCCGGTCTCGGCGGCAAAAGCCACCACGGCCTTCGCCAAGGATAACGACAAGCTCGTCATCGTCGGCGCGTTGATGGGCGAGCAGGTGCTCGACGCGGCCCGCGTCCAGGCCCTGGCCCGGCTGCCGTCGCTCGACGAACTGCGCGGCAGGATCGTTGGCCTCATCCTGGCTCCGGCGACCAAGATCGCCGGCGTGGTCCAGGCGCCGGCTGGACTGCTTGCCCGCGTGGTCGGCGCCTATGCCGCCAAGGCCGCATGAGTCGATTCCTCATCCAACGATTGCAAAAGAAGGACCAACCTAGCCATGTCGAAACTTGAAAAGATTGTCGACGATCTCTCCTCGCTGACCGTCCTCGAAGCCGCCGAGCTGGCCAAGCTTCTGGAAGAGAAGTGGGGCGTTTCCGCCGCCGCTCCGGTGGCCGTGGCCGCCTCGGGCGCCGCCGGCGGCGCGGCCGCCGCTCCCGCCGAAGCGGCCGAGGAGCAGATCGAATTCACCGTGGTCCTGACCGCCGCGGGCGAGAAGAAGATCAATGTTATCAAGGAAGTCCGCTCCGTTCGTCCAGACCTTGGCCTCAAGGAAGCCAAGGATCTGGTCGAAGGCGCGCCGCAGAATATCAAGGAGAACGTGTCCAAGCAGGAAGCCGAGGACATCAAAGCCAAACTCGAAGCCGCCGGCGCCTCGATCCAGGTCAAATAGCCCAGGCGCGGCCGGAAACCTGGCCTGGCGCCGCGAACTTTTTGCGACGCGGGGCCTTCCCTTTTCGGCGCCGGGCGCATAAATACGCGTTTCTCTCAAACCAGAGATTGACTTCGTGCGAGCGCGCCTCCTCGTGAGCGGGCTCGTTTTCATCGCCCCGAGGCGCGGTCAGCCGCCCTCCGACAGCGCGAAGGGGCGCCGTGGTGTGTGAATCGCCGCGGGAGTTTTCCAGCGTCCGGCGAACGGCGCGGGGCCCTCAGCCCCCCGTTCGGCCCGAGGGTGGACGCATGGAAACGACGCCCAAAGACCGTTTTGGCGCGTCCTCTAGGGAGCCACAATGGCGCAGTCCTTCACCGGCAAAAAGCGAATTCGCAAGTCTTTCGGTCGCATCCCCGAAGCGGTTAGGATGCCGAACCTGATCGAGGTTCAACGATCCTCCTACGAACAGTTCCTGCAACGCGAAGTCCGTTCGGACCAGCGGCGGGACGAGGGCATCGAGGCGGTTTTCAAGTCCGTCTTCCCGATCAAGGACTTCAACGAGCGCGCCATGCTCGAATACGTCTCCTACGAGTTCGAGGAGCCGAAGTACGACGTCGAGGAATGCATCCAGCGCGACATGACCTATGCCGCGCCGCTCAAGGTCAAGCTGCGCTTGATCGTCTGGGAGACCGACGAGGAAACCCAGGCCCGCTCGGTCAAGGACATCAAGGAACAGGATGTCTACATGGGCGACATCCCGCTCATGACCGACAAAGGGACGTTCGTCGTCAATGGCACCGAGCGGGTGATCGTGTCCCAGATGCACCGCTCGCCCGGCGTCTTCTTTGACCATGACAAAGGCAAGACCCACTCCTCGGGCAAGCTCCTCTTCGCCGCCCGCATCATCCCATATCGCGGCTCATGGCTCGACTTCGAGTTCGACGCCAAGGACATGGTGTTCGTGCGCATCGACAGGCGCCGCAAGCTGCCAGCGACGACCTTCCTATATGCGCTGGGCATGGATGGCGAGGAGATCCTGACCACCTTCTACGACGTGGTGCCGTTCGAAAAGCGCACCGGCGCCGGCGGCGCCAGCGGCTGGGCGACGCCCTACAAGCCTGAGAGCTGGCGCGGCGTGAAGCCGGAATTCCCGCTGATCGACGCCGACACCGGCGATGAAGCGGCGCCGGCCGGAACCAAGATTTCCGCTCGCCAGGCCAAGCGACTTGCCGACGGCGGCCTCAAGACGCTGTTGCTGTCGCCCGAGGCCCTGGTCGGACGCTATCTCGCGCGCGACGAGGTCAACGCCGAGACCGGTGAAATCTACGCCGAGGCCGGCGACGAGTTGGATTCGGCGGCGATCGCCAGCTTGGAGGAGCAGGGCTTCACCACCATCGACGTGCTCGACATCGATAACGTCACCGTGGGCCCGTACATCCGCAACACCTTGCGGCTGGACAAGAACTCGATCCGCGAGGACGCGCTGTTCGACGTCTACCGCGTGATGCGCCCGGGCGAGCCGCCGACGGTGGAAGCCGCCGAAGCTATGTTCAAGAGCCTGTTCTTCGACCAGGACCGCTATGATCTGTCCTCGGTGGGCCGGGTTAAGATGAACATCCGCCTCGAACTCGACTGTCCCGACGACGTCCGAGTGATCCGCAAGGAAGACGTGCTCGAGGTTTTGAAGACACTCGTCGGCCTGCGCGATGGCCGCGGCGAAATCGACGACATCGACAACCTCGGAAATCGCCGGGTGCGCTCGGTCGGCGAACTGCTGGAGAACCAGTATCGCATCGGCATGCTACGCATGGAGCGGGCGATCAAGGAGCGGATGTCGAGCGTCGATATCGACACGGTCATGCCGCACGATCTGATCAACGCCAAGCCGGCGGCCGCGGCGGTGCGCGAGTTCTTCGGCTCGTCCCAGCTGTCGCAGTTCATGGACCAGACGAACCCGCTGTCGGAGATCACTCACAAGCGGCGCCTTTCGGCGTTAGGCCCGGGCGGCCTTACCCGTGAGCGGGCCGGTTTCGAGGTGCGCGACGTGCATCCCACGCACTATGGCCGCATCTGTCCGATCGAGACGCCGGAGGGGCCGAACATCGGCCTGATCAATTCGCTGGCCACCCACGCTGTGGTCAACAAATACGGCTTCATCGAGAGCCCGTACCGGCGTGTGAAGGACGGCAAGATCGCCGACGAGGTGATCTACATGTCGGCCATGGAAGAGGCCAAGCACGTCATCGCCCAGGCCAATATCGCCCTGCGCGACGGCGAGATCGTGGAAGACCTCGTCCCAGGCCGGGTCAATGGCGAGCCTTCGCTTCTGCCGCGCGACCAGGTCGATCTCATGGACGTCAGTCCCAAGCAGGTTGTCTCCGTGGCCGCCGCGCTGATCCCGTTCCTGGAGAACGACGACGCCAACCGCGCGCTGATGGGCTCGAACATGCAGCGTCAGGCCGTGCCGCTCATCCAATCGGACGCTCCGCTCGTGGGCACCGGCATGGAGGACGTCGTGGCGCGCGATTCCGGCGCCGTGGTCATCGCCCGGCGCAACGGCGAAGTGGAGCAGATCGACGGGACGCGCATCGTCATCCGCGCCACCGAGGAAACCGACGCCACCAAACCGGGCGTCGACATCTATCGCCTGTCTAAGTTCCAGCGCTCGAACCAGAATACCTGCATCAACCAGCGTCCGCTGGTGCGGGTTGGCGACAAGATCGTCGCCGGCGACATCATCGCGGACGGTCCCTCGACCGACCTTGGCGAACTGGCGCTCGGACGCAACGCGCTCGTCGCGTTCATGCCCTGGAACGGCTACAACTTCGAGGACTCGATCCTGATCTCCGAGCGCATCGTGCGCGACGACGTGTTCACTTCGATCCACATCGAGGAATTCGAGGTCATGGCCCGCGACACCAAGCTGGGTCCCGAGGAGATCACCCGCGATATCCCCAACGTCGGCGAGGAAGCCCTGCGCAACCTCGACGAAGCCGGCATCGTGGCGATCGGCGCCGAGGTGCTGCCGGGCGACATCCTGGTGGGCAAGGTCACGCCCAAGGGCGAGTCGCCCATGACCCCGGAAGAGAAGCTGCTGCGCGCCATCTTCGGCGAGAAGGCGTCCGACGTGCGCGACACCTCCCTGCGCCTGCCGCCGGGGGTCTCGGGCACGGTGGTCGAGGTGCGGGTGTTCAACCGCCACGGCGTCGACAAGGACGAGCGGGCGCTGGCCATCGAGCGGGCCGAGGTCGATCGTCTGGGCAAGGACCGCGACGACGAATTCGCCATCCTCAACCGCAACATCTCTGCCCGCCTGGGCGAGCTGCTGATGGGCAAGAACGCCGTCTCAGGCCCCAAGGGCCTCGGCCGCGGCCAGATCACCCAGGAGAAGCTGGGCGAGATCGCGCCGGGTCTTTGGTGGCAGATCGCTCTCGACGACGAGAAGGCCATGGGCGAGCTGGAGGCCATGCGCCGCCAGTTCGACGAGGCGCGCAAGCGGCTCGACCGGCGCTTCGAGGACAAGGTCGACAAGCTGCAGCGAGGCGACGAGCTGCCCCCCGGCGTGATGAAGATGGTCAAGGTGTTCGTGGCGGTGAAGCGCAAGCTGCAGCCGGGCGACAAGATGGCCGGCCGTCACGGCAACAAGGGCGTCATCTCCAAGATCCTGCCGA
>JBOHLC010000314.1:0-1238 GCA_050729395.1 Caulobacteraceae bacterium | reverse complement strand
CCGCAAGAACGTCATCGTCATCCTGATGTCGATCGAGCTCATCCTGCTGGCGGTGAACATCAACCTCGTCGCCTTCTCGGTCTTCCTGCATGACGTCACGGGACAGATCTACGCCCTCATCGTCCTGACCGTCGCCGCGGCCGAGGCGGCCGTGGGCCTGGCCATCCTGGTCACCTTCTTCCGCAATCGAGGCGATATCGCCGTCGACGACGCCTCGGTCATGCGGGGCTGAGCGCGTGACGCCACAACTGATCGTCACACTGCTGGTGCTTTTGCCCCTGCTGGGCGCCGCCGTGGCCGGTCTCGCCGGCTGGAAGATCGGCGACACGGCCTCGATGGCTGTCACCACCGGCCTCCTGATCGTCTCCTGCGCGCTTGGCTGGCTGACCTTCGGCCAGGTGATCGGCGGCCATTGGCCGTCGAGCTTCACCGTCCATATCGCGCCGTTCATTGATGTCGGCACGTTCCGCTCGACCTGGTCGGTGCGCGTGGATTCGCTCTCGGCGGTGATGATGATCGTGGTGACCACGGTCTCCGCCCTCGTGCACGTCTACAGCTGGGGCTACATGGCCGAGGACGAGAGCAAGCCGCGCTTCTTCGCCTACCTCAGCCTCTTCACATTCTTCATGCTGGCCCTGGTGACGGCGGCCGACTTCATGCAGCTGTTCTTCGGCTGGGAAGGCGTGGGCCTGTCCAGCTATCTCCTGATCGGCTTCTGGTACAAGAAGCCCAGCGCCAATTCAGCGGCGATCAAGGCTTTCGTGGTCAACCGCATCGGCGACTTCGGCTTCGCCCTCGGCATCATGACCGTCTACTGGGCCTTCGGCACCATCCGCTTCGCCGAGATCTTCCCCCAGGTTCCGGCCCACGCGGGCCTTTCCTGGACGTTCGCCAGCCATCAATGGCGGCTGATGGACCTCGCTTGCGTGCTCCTCTTCATCGGGGCCATGGGCAAGTCGGCGCAGTTCCTGCTGCACACCTGGCTGCCCGACGCCATGGAGGGCCCGACGCCCGTCTCCGCGCTGATCCACGCCGCGACCATGGTGACGGCCGGCGTGTTCATGGTGGCGCGGCTATCGCCGCTGTTCTACCTCGCGCCGATCGCGCTCAGCTTCGTGACGCTAATCGGCTCGTTCACGGCCTTCTTCGCTGCCACCATCGCCGTGGTCCAGAACGACATCAAGCGGGTGATCGCCTACTCCACCTGCTCGCAGCTCGGCTACATGTTCGCCGCCTGC
>JBOHLC010000313.1:0-3650 GCA_050729395.1 Caulobacteraceae bacterium | reverse complement strand
TTGACGCTCTCCACCCCCTTGCGCGAGGTGACTTCGACCGGAACGATCTCGCCGGCGAAGACGCCGCCTTCCACCGCCGCGCGGGCGCGTCTGAGGCTCTCGATGGCATAGGCATCCATGTCCGCCCGGGTGAACTGATAGGCCGCGGCGGTCTCCTCGGCGAAGGCCCCCATCAGCTTGCCAGGCTCATAGGCGTCCTCGAGCCCGTCGAGGTACATCGAGTCGAAAACGCGGTCGTGGCCGATGCGCGCGCCGCCGCGGTGCTTGGCGAGCAGGTACGGAGCGTTCGACATGCTCTCCATGCCGCCGGCGACGACGATGTCGGCGTTTCCGGCCGCCAGCGTGTCGTGGGCCAGGATCGCCGCCTGCATGCCCGAGCCGCACATCTTGTTCACCGTGGTCGCCGCGACCTTGTCCGGCAGTCCCGCGCGGAGCGCCGCCTGCCGTGCCGGCGCCTGGCCGAGACCCGCCGGGAGGACACAGCCCATGACGATCTGATCCACCGCGTCGGGCGCGACCTTGGCCCTGGCCATCGCGCCCTTGACCGCCGTCGCGCCGAGTGCGGTGGCGCTGACGCCCGCGAGCGAGCCTTGAAAGCCGCCCATGGGCGTGCGGGCGTAGGAGACGATGACAACGGGATCGGCTGGCATGGCGCGGGCTCTCTTGAGGGACGGGCGCCTCATGTGGCCCGGCGCCGCGCGACCGGCAAGGGCGGCTCTAGGCGATGAAGCCGCCGCCCAGCACTCGGCTTGAGTCATCGGCGCCGTAGAGCACGCAGGCCTGGCCGGGCGAAACCGCCTCCTCGGGAGCGTCGAACACGACCGACACGGCCCCGTCATGAAGCGCCAGGCGCGCCGGCGCCGGAGGCCGGGTGGAGCGTACCCGGGCCAGCACCGGCAGTCCGGCGGCCGCGGCGTCTTCAATCGACGCCTGGTCGCCCAGCCAGTTGATCTCCGTCAGCGCCAGCGAGGGCGCGGCCAGCGCCTGGCGCGGGCCGACGATCACTTCCCGCCGCGCTGCGTCGAGGCGGACGACGAACAGGGGCTCGCCGACTGCGATGTTGAGGCCGCGCCGCTGGCCGACGGTATAGCGCGCGACCCCGTCGTGGCGGCCGAGCACGCGCCCGTCGAGATGGACAATGTCTCCGGGCCGAGCGGCGTCGGGCCGCAGCTTGTCGATGACCGTGGTGTAGCGGCCTTCGGGCACGAAGCAGATATCCTGGCTGTCCGGCTTGCCGGCCACGGCCAAGCCGAGCGAGGCGGCGAGCCGGCGCACCTCGGCCTTGCCAAGCCCGCCCAGCGGAAAGCGCAGGAAGTCGAGCTGCGGCCGTGTCGTGGCGAACAGGAAATAGCTCTGATCGCGGGAAGCGTCGCGCGCCCGGTGCAGCCTCGCCGCGGCGCCCGAGGCGACACGCCGCGCGTAGTGACCGGTGGCCAGCGCCGCCGCGCCTAGGTCCCGCGCCACTTCCAGCAGATCGCGGAACTTCACCGTTTGATTGCAGCGCACGCAGGGAATCGGCGTCTGGCCACGAACGTAGGCGTCGGCGAAATCCTCCATCACCGCGGCGCGGAAGCGATCCTCATAGTCGAGCACATAGTGCGGGATGGCCAGGGCGTCGGCCGCGGCGCGCGCGTCGAGGATGTCCTGGCCGGCGCAACAGGCGCCCTTCTGGCGGATGGCGGCGCCGTGGTCGTAGAGCTGCAGGGTGACGCCGACCACCTCATAGCCCGCGCGCGCCAGCAGGGCGGCGGTGACGGTCGAATCGACGCCCCCGGACATGGCCGCAACCACGCGCGCGCCAGCCGGCAGCGCCATGGCCTCGCGGATGTCGGCGGCAATGTCGAGGCTGGCGAGCATCTTCGTCCATTCGACCAAATGAGGGGGCGGGTTCTTACTCCGCGCGGCGGCCGCTGGCGAGCGCCGCCACGCCAGATGGGCATTAGCTCCCTGTTATCAATCAGCATGCATTGTCGCGGACCCGCGTGGAAGGGACGGTCAGGACGATCATGTCAGTAAAGGTAAGCGTTCATAACAGGAGGGCCGGATCGGTGATCGGGCCCAGCGGAAGCAGGTTGCGGCTCACCGATCTGCCACCGGCCAACACCCGCCGATGGGTGATCCGGCGCAAGGCCGAGGTTGTCTCCGCCGTACGCGGCGGCCTGCTCACGCTGCAGGAAGCGCTCGACCGCTACGGTCTCACCGAGGAGGAGTTCGACTCCTGGCTCGGGGCGTTCGACCGCCACGGAATGGCGGGATTGCGCACCACCCTGCGCGGCGCCCGAGGCCTGGCTTAAGGGCGAACCGGACAAGCTCCACCGGACGGCTGTCACGTAGCCATCGCGAAACGGCCGCGCCTGCCACCGCGTTGGTGCCTCATGGCCACGCCAATTCACAACGTGTCGCGATCGATCGCCTCCTGGAGGCTCGAGCACCTTGGGCCTCTCGAGGACGGTCTTCAGGCGCGCTTCACGCTCGCCAATGGATTGGTTGGCTTGAGGTTGGCCAGGCTCGCCGATCCGGACGCCCGGCGTGACCGCCCGACCACCCTGATCGCCGGACTGTTCGACCGCACCGACCGGCAAGAAATGCCGAAGCTCGCCGGCGTCCCTGATCGGATGGCGGTTTCACTCAAGGTAGACGGACGACATCTGGATCTGACCGCGGGAGATGCGCTCCGCACCTCTCTCCACATGCGACGCAGTCTGGCGGTAATTCACTGGCGAGCGCCGGCTGGCGGGGCGGTGCGCCGCTTTCGCTCATTGCATTTCGTTTCGATCGCCGACCGGCCGGTCGAGTTCATCCTCATTCGTTTCGATTTCGCCGCGGCCGCCGATGTGACGCTGGAGACGCGCTGGATGGGCGAGGAGTCATCGCTCGCCCGCGAACGCCGCCAGCCGGGACTGAGCGTGTGGCGTGGGCGGAGTTCCGGGATCGGTCTCGCCCGCGCCACCAGGGCGCGCCTCCGCGTCGACGGCCAGGATCTCGCGCCGTACTCCGAGGACGACCATGGAGAAAGCTGGCGCTGGCGGGCCGAGCCCGGGCACTCCGTCCATCTCCAGCAGATCTCCAGCTATGCGCGTGGCGACCCGCCGCCGGGCGACGCGGCGCAATGCGCCGAAGCGGCCCTGAAGGAGGCCCTGAAAGACGGCGCCCGCCCGCTGGTGGCGCGGCACATGGCGCTTTGGCGCGAACGATGGCGCCGCAGCGACGTCGACATAGAGGGCGACGCGGCCGCGCAGCGGGCGCTGCGCTTCGCGCTCTATCATCTGAACAGCGCCGCCAATCCCAACGACACCCGCGTGTCCATCGGCGCCCGCGGCCTGACGGGCGACGTTTATTCCGGCCATGTGTTCTGGGATACGGAGATCTTCCTGTCGCCGTTCTACACCCTGACCTGGCCGGAGGCGGCGCGGGCGCTCCTGACGTATCGCTATCGTTGCCTGGACGCGGCGCGCGCCAAGGCCGCGCGGCTGGGTTGGAAGGGCGCGTTCTATGCCTGGGAGTCCGCCGACACCGGAGATGAGGTCGCGCCCAGCCATGGCGCAAACGCTTCGGGCGAAGAGGTGGAGATCCTGTCCGGATGTGAAGCCGCCCACATCAGCGCCGACGTCGCTCGGGCCGTGTGGCGATATTGGCGCGCGACCGAAGAC
>JBOHLC010000312.1:0-16392 GCA_050729395.1 Caulobacteraceae bacterium | reverse complement strand
GTCCAGGGTCAGGGCGGTGTTCAGCGCCGTCTGGCCGCCCATGGTCGGCAACAGGGCATCCGGCCGCTCCTTCTCGATGATCTTCTCGACCATCGCCGGGGTGATCGGCTAGACATAGGTCGCGTCCGCCACGTCGCGGATCACCTCCATCTCGTATTCCTTCCAGCCCAGCACGCTCTCCTCGATCAGCACCTCGCGCGCCGGGGAGAGATCGATGCCGCGCTCGACGATCTCGCGAAATTCCTCGAGGTTGTAGGCAATGCCGCCGCCCGCGCCGCCGAGCGTGAACGACGGCCGCACGATCGCCGGCAGGCCAATCTCGGCCTGAGCCTCGAGCGCCTCCTCGAGCGAGCGCACGGCGCGCGACCTGGGACTTTCCAGGCCGATGGCGTCCATGGCGTCACGGAATTTCTGGCGGTCCTCGGCCTTGTCGATCACCTCGGCCCGCGCGCCGATCAGTTCGACGCCGTACCGCGCCAGAACACCCGAGCGCTCGAGCGCCAGTGCTGTGTTGAGCGCCGTCTGGCCCCCCATGGTCGGCAGCAGGGCGTCCGGCCGCTCCTTGGCGATGATCGCCTCGACCATGTCCGGGGTGATCGGCTCGACATAGGTCGCGTCGGCGATATTGGGATCGGTCATGATCGTGGCTGGGTTGGAATTGACCAGCACGATCCGATAGCCCTCGGCGCGCAACACCTTGCAAGCCTGCACGCCGGAATAGTCGAACTCGCACGCCTGGCCGATGACGATCGGCCCCGCGCCGATGATCAGGATCGAGGCGATGTCGGTGCGTTTGGGCATCTTTTAGGACTCGCGCGCGGATGGACGCGCGGGCGGCGCGTTGTGGGCTCGAAGTTGAAGGCTAAGCCGCGCGTGTACCCGGCGCTTGGACGCGGTGCAATGGGGCGCGGGAGGAAGGGCCCGCCCCGCGTGAAGCGCGGGGCGGACAAGTCGTCTTTGAGGGTCTGGATCAGCCCTTGAGCTGGCCGGCGGCCATCTTGCCGTTCTTTGGGTCGCGCTCGAGTTCGTAGGTAAGCTTCTGGCCTTCGCGAAGGGCGCCCAGACCCGCCCGCTCGACGGCGGAGACGTGGACGAACACGTCCGAGCCGCCCGCGTCCGGCTGGATAAAGCCATAGCCCTTCTGGCCGTTGAACCATTTTACTGTGCCGGTCGGCATATCGATCACATTCCTTGCAGAGTTGCCGGCCGCCGCGACATAGCGGGGCGGATCAAACGCGAAGAGGATCGGAAGGCGGGTCCGTGGGGTCCCGTGCGCGGGACCGGGAAGAGCGGCCGAACCCAAACGAATTCGATGGCCGCCTCGGTAGTCGATCGCGCCCGCGCCGACAAGGCCCCAATCCCGCCCATCCGCGCGAACGAATCGCCAGGTTCAGGCGCCCCTCCGCTCCATCAGATTGGCGAAGCGGCGGAAGAGATGCAGGGCGTCGCTCGGTCCCGGTGAGGCCTCCGGGTGATGCTGCACCGAGAACACCGGCCTTCCCTCCACCGCCAGTCCGGCGTTGCTGCCATCGAAGAGCGACACGTGGGTCTCGGTCAGGCCCGGCGGCAAGGTTTCGCGGGCAACGGTGAAGCCGTGGTTCATGGAGACGATCTCCACCTGGCCGGTGGCGAGATCCTTGACCGGATGGTTCGCCCCATGATGGCCCTGCTCCATCTTCTCCGTCGTCCCGCCGAGGGCCAGGGCCAGTAGCTGATGACCAAGGCAAATGCCGAAAAGCGGCACGCCGCTCGCCACCAGTTCGCGAATTACCGGCGCGGCGTATTCCGCCGTCGCCGCCGGGTCGCCGGGGCCGTTGGACAGCACGATCCCGTCCGGCCGACGCGCCAGGATCTCGGCCGCGCCCGCCGTGGCCGGGGCGACGCTGACCCGCGCCCCTATGGCGACCAGCGAGCGCAGAATGTTGCGCTTCACCCCATAGTCGACGACCACTACATGCCGCGCGCCACTGCCGAGGCCGTAGCCGCGCGGCCAACTCCAGCCGCCCTCGTCCCAGTTGAATGGCGCGGACGCCGAGGCGTCCTTGGCCAGGTCCAGGCCGACGAGACCGCTCCAGGCCCTGGCCCGTGCCACCAGGGCGCCCAAGTCGAATTTGCCGTCCGGCGCGTGGGCGACGACGCCCAGCGGCATGCCCTCCTCGCGAATGCGCCTGGTGAGCGCGCGGGTGTCGATCCCCGAAAGCCCAACCACGCCGCGCTGCTCGAGCCAGGCGTCGAGGTCGCCGCACGCGCGCCAGTTGGCGGCTGGCGTCGGCGCGTCGCGAAAGATCGCCCCGCACGCAGCCGTTTTCGCCCCGCCGGCCACCTGCTCGACATCCTCGTCGTTGACCCCGACATTGCCGATGTGGTGGAAGGTGAAGGTGACGATCTGGTCCATGTAGGACGGATCGGTCAGGATCTCCTGATAGCCGGTCATGGCGGTGTTGAAGCACACCTCGCCCAGCGCCTCGCCGACCGCGCCCAGGCCCCTTCCCGGAAGAATCGTCCCATCGGCCAGGGCGAGCACGCCCGTGACGCCGGCGGGAAGGGGAGGGGTCAAACGCGATTTTCCTTGGGTCTGGAGCGGGCGGGGGGTAGCGGGCGTCGCCGCCGGCGTCAACGCGGTTTAACCTGCGCGCGCTGGCGCGCTAGACTGCACGCATGCTCGAGCTGCGGCCCAACTGCGAATGCTGCGCCCGCGATCTGCCACCGGAAAGCGGCGAGGCGCGCATCTGCACTTTCGAATGCACTTTCTGCGCCGATTGCGCCGAGAAACGCTTCGGCGGCGTCTGTCCCAACTGCGGCGGCGATTTTGTCGCCCGGCCGATCCGCCCAGCCGGTCTGCTGGCCCGTTTCCCAGCCTCCACGCAGCGGGTGACCAGCGCGCACGCGGCCTGCGCCTGACCCAATCGAGGTCCGATTCCCGCCAGACGCGAGAGCGCGCCACCCCCAGATAGGGCCGACACGCCCCGTCTGGAGGTCTCATGTCGTACGTCGTCTCAGGCCTTTCCCTCGAACCCTTCGCGCCGCTGTTCCGGCTTTCCAACGAGGCGCTCGCGGCGCGCGGCGCCCTGCGCGTTACGGCGGGAACTGACGGCTTCTATCCGTGCCGCGTGACGCTGGAGGATGCCATGCCCGGCGAAACCCTGCTGCTCCTCAACTTCGAGCACCAGAGCGCTCGAACGCCCTACCGCAGTCGCCACGCGATCTTCGTCAACGAAGCGGCGAAGGAAACCGCGCGCATCGTCGACCGCACGCCCGACGTCTTGTCCACGACGGCTTATCGCGCTTCGGGCCTATGACGAGGCCGGCCTGATGATCGACGCCGATATCGTTCCCGGGCCAGAGGTCGAGGCGAGCGTCCTGCGTTTGCTGGCCGATCCGGCCACCGCCTATATCCACGCTCACAATCCCGCGCGTGGCTGCTACGCGGCGCGGATCGACAGAAGCCCCTAAGACTCCGGCGCGGGCGGTTTCGCCGGCTCGAGCCGGCGCGCGATCCACATCCGCATGCGCCAGCCGACGAGGAACAGGGCGATGAGCGTCAGCGGCACCAGGCCTGGCGGCGGCCGTGTCAGCGTCCCGGTAAGCGCCAGGAAGAACGGCGGCGTGAACAGTATCAACAGGAAGAAGAACCAACGCTGGGCTTTCGGCACTTCGCCCGAGACCAGATTGGCCACGAGGGCCGCATAGCCCCACAGGGCGGCGCAGGCGAGGCCGATGGCTACCACCAGCCCGCCATAGATGATCATGGCATAGGGCGAGCCGTGCTGGCGGTCGGCCAGCCGCGTGGCCGCCGGCAGCAGGGCCACCAGGCCGAGAAACATCAGGGTGAGGACCGTCAAGGGCGCGTCGACGGTGAGGATCATGGCCATGAACCGCCGGTGCGCCAGCCAGAAGATGCTGATGACCACGAAGCTCAGGGCGTAGGCGTCAAGCTGCGGCACGAGCACTGCCCACAGGTTGGCGAGGCTCGCGCCCGGCGTCATCAACGGGGTGATCTCAAAGGCCAGGATGGTGATGGCGATGGCGAAGACGCCGTCGGCGAGCATCATCAGCCGGTCGTACCAGTGCCGGTGGCGTCGCTTGGCCAGGCCCTCGTCGCTGTCCAGGGATTCAAGCTGGCCCATGCGGGTCTCGTCTGTTGGCGGCGAACATATACGCTAAGCGCGACTGCTTGCGACTCGGCCCGCGCGAGGCGCTAACATCGGCACGTGCGCTACGACGAGCGATTTCTGGACGAGGTCAAGGGGCGGCTGCGCCTGTCGGACATCATCGGCAAGACGGTCAAGCTGCGCCGCCAGGGGCGCGAATACGTTGGCCTCTCGCCGTTCACCAAGGAGAAGACGCCCTCGTTCTTCGTCAATGACGACAAGGGCTTTTTCCACGATTTCTCGTCCGGCAAGCATGGCGACCTGATCACCTTCCTGCAGGAGACCGAGCGGCTCTCGTTCACCGAGGCGGTGGAGCGGCTGGCGGGCGAGGCCGGCGTGCCGCTGCCGACGCCCGATCCCAGGGCCGAGGCCGAGGATCGGGTCCGTCAGGGCTTGGCCGAATGGCTGGAGCTGACTGCCGCCTGGTTCGAGGCCGAGTTGCGCCGGCCCGTTGGGCGTGAGGCGCGCGACTACCTCGTGGCCCGCGGCCTGCCGGAGAGCGAGTGGCAGCGGTTCCGCATCGGCTTCGCCACGGCCGGCCGCACGTCTCTCAAGGACTATCTGATCGCCAAGGGCGCGATGGCCGCCGACCTCGTCGCCGCCGGTCTGCTGATCGCGCCGGAAGATGGCGGATCGCCCTACGATCGCTTCCGCGACCGGATCATCTTCCCCATCGCCGACGGGCGCGGGCGGGTAGTCTCCTTCGGCGGTCGGGCCATGGACCCGCGCGCCGCCGCCAAATACCTCAACGGGCCCGATAGCGCCCTGTTCGACAAGGGCCGCACGCTCTACGGGCTCTCGGAGGCGCGGCGCCTGCTGCACGCCGGCGGGGCCGACGCCGCCCTGGTGGTCGTCGAAGGCTATATGGATGTCATCGCCTGCCAGAGGGCCGACATCGCCGCCGTCGCCGCCATGGGGACCTCGCTCACCGAGGCCCAGATGGAAATGCTGTGGCGCCTGCACGCCGAGCCGACCCTGTGCTTCGACGGGGACCGGGCTGGAGCGCAGGCGGCCGCCCGGGCGATCGATCGCGCCCTGCCGCTGCTGCGAGCCGGCCGCAGCCTGCGCTTCGCCATCGTCAGCGGCGGCAAGGACCCGGACGACATCTTGCGCGAGCAGGGCGCCGCCGCCTTGCGCGCCCAGCTCTCGGCCACCACGCCGCTGGTCGACGCCCTCTTCCGGCGCGAGCGCGACGCCGGGCCGCTGGAAACGCCCGAACAGCGCGCGGGCCTGAAGAAGCGCCTGCGCGAAGCGGCTCGGAACATCCCGGACGGCGATCTGGCAGTCGAATACGGCCACGCGCTCAGCCTGCGCTATGACGCCTTGTTCGAGCGATCGCGCCCCGCTCTCCAGCGCGGCCCCTGGCGCGGGCGGCCGCGCGAGGCTTTCATCGCGCCACTGACGGCGGAGGGGCGCGCCGGCGCGCGCCGCCTGGCCAAGGCGATCCTTCCGCTCTCCGCCGCCCTGGCGCGCTGGGCGATCCATGATCCGGCCGTGCTCGACGATCACCTGGAGGATTTCGAGGCGCGCGGCTTCGGCGATCCTGAGCTGACCGAGCTCGCCAGTCAGCTGACCCGCCTGCGGCTTATTCCCGAGCGCCTTGACAGCGAGGGGGTGCAGCGCCATCTGGCGGACTGCGGATTTAGCGCTCTGCTGATTGACATCGACCGGGCCGCCGCGCTTGCGGGCGCGCCCTTCATGAAACCGGATGTCACCCTCGCCGTCGCCAGGTCCCAGTGGTCGCGCGCCTTCGAAGCCCTGAGCCGGTTGGCCGCGTTGGATGAAGCCCTGACCGCCGCCAGAGAGGATCTGGTGGGCGGCAGAGACTCGTCCGCGCACCGCTCGTTCAAGGCGGAGCGCGACAAACTGAGGCGGGACGTCGAGACGGGAACGATTTGGACCGACGCAATTTTAGGGCCGAACCCCATATAGGGGCGACCATGGATGAATTTCGAGACGCGCCGGGCGAAGCGCCCATGCCGGAGAGACGAATGACCACTACCACCACTGTCGAGGCTCCCGAGGCTCCGGCCGCCCCCGACGGGCCGCTGCTCGACCTCACCGACGCCGGCGTCAAGAAGTTCATTCGCCAGGCCAAGGCCCGCGGTTACGTCACCATGGACGAGCTGAACAAGGTCCTGCCGTCCGATGAGGTGACCTCCGAGGCGATCGAGGACACCCTGGCCATGCTCTCGGAGATGGGCGTCAACGTTGTCGAGGCCGAGGAGGAAGCGGCCGAGGGGGGCGAGGTCGCCACGCGCGAGGAGACCGCCGTCGCCGAGACGGCCGAGAAGCAGAGCGCCTTCGACCGCACCGACGATCCGGTGCGTATGTATCTGCGCGAGATGGGCTCGGTCGAGCTGCTCTCGCGCGAGGGCGAGATCGCCATCGCCAAGCGCATCGAGGCCGGCCGCGACACCATGATCCGCGGCCTGTGCGAGAGCGCGCTGACCTTCGAGGCGATCATGGTGTGGCGCGAGGAGCTGGCCCAGGGCCGCATCCTGCTGCGCGAAGTGATCGATCTCGAACAGACCTATGGCGGGCAGGTCGCCCAGGCCCTGTCGGACGCGGCCACCGCCGGCGAGGCCCTCGACGACGCCGCCGCCACTTCCAGCGAGGAGATCGGCGAGGACGGCGAGAAGGTGCCCTCCGGCGAGATCGACGACGACGATTTCGACGATGGCGCGGGCCCGACGATCAGCGCCATGGAAGGCGAACTGCGCGAAGGCGTCATGGCCACGCTCGACGCCATCGCCGCCGAGTTCGAGGCTTTCCGCCGCCTGCAGGAGCGTCTGGTCGAGCATCGGCTGAAGGGTGAGGATCTGCCCGAGGACGACCGCCGCGCCTATGAGGCCGCGACCACGACCATCGTCCACCACCTGAAGACCCTGAAGCTCAACAACAACCGTATCGAGGCCCTGGTCGATCAGCTCTACGCCATCAACAAGCGCCTGATGGGCCTGGAGGGCCGCCTCCTGCGTGCGGCCGACGGCTATGGCATTTCGCGCCCCGAATTCCTCAAAGCCTACTATGGCTCCGAGCTCGATCCGGCGTGGTGCGAGCGCGTGTCGTGCCTGGGCGTGCGCTGGGGCAAGTGGGCCGAGAACGATCAGCGCCAGATCGCCGCCATCCGTCTGGAGATCGCGGTCCTGGCGACCGACTCGGGCGTGCCCATCGACGACTATCGCCGCATCGTCCACACGGTTCAGAAGGGCGAGCGCGAGGCGCGTCAAGCCAAGAAGGAGATGGTCGAGGCCAACCTGCGCCTGGTGATCTCCATCGCCAAGAAATACACCAACCGGGGACTTCAGTTCCTGGACCTGATCCAGGAAGGCAACATCGGCCTGATGAAGGCGGTGGACAAGTTCGAGTACCGCCGCGGCTACAAGTTCTCCACCTACGCCACCTGGTGGATCCGCCAGGCGATCACCCGCTCGATCGCCGATCAGGCGCGCACCATCCGCATTCCGGTGCACATGATCGAGACGATCAACAAGATCGTGCGCACCTCGCGCCAGATGCTGCACGAGATCGGTCGGGAGCCGACGCCCGAGGAGCTGGCCGAGAAGCTGGCCATGCCGCTGGAGAAGGTTCGCAAGGTGCTAAAGATCGCCAAGGAGCCGATCAGCCTCGAAACGCCGATTGGCGATGAGGAAGACAGCCACCTGGGCGACTTCATAGAGGACAAGAACGCAATCCTGCCGATCGACGCGGCCATCCAGTCCAACCTGCGCGAGACGACGACGCGCGTGCTGGCCTCGCTGACCCCGCGCGAGGAACGGGTGCTGCGCATGCGCTTCGGCATCGGCATGAACACCGACCATACCCTCGAGGAGGTCGGCCAGCAGTTCAGCGTCACCCGTGAGCGCATCCGCCAGATCGAGGCCAAGGCGCTGCGCAAGCTCAAGCATCCCAGCCGCAGCCGCAAGCTGCGCAGCTTCCTGGATAGCTGACGGCGCGCATGCGCCTGGCGATCATTTCCCTGGTGGCGTTGTCCTGGGCATGGAACGCGCAGGCGGGCCAGACGCCCGCTCCTCCGATAAGGCTGACCCTGGCCCCGACCGACCAGCGCTTGACGCTGGACCAAGCGCATTTTCAGACGGGCACGATCGAACGGCCGGTCGAGCCGCGCACCGCGGTGGACTATCGGTTCGGCGTCGACGGCCCGGTGGCATCGGCCGGGTACCTGTGCGGAATCGGCGGCATTGGTCCCGACTCAGTGGCGATCCCCGGCGGACCGGCCTCGGTCTACAGCCACGCGGGCACGTTCCTCGGCGCCACGCTGGCGACGCCGATAAAGTAGTGGCAGCGCCTAGGAGGCTAACGCCGCGTATATCTGCTTTTGGAAGATGGGCAGGGCCAGCCGCGCGCCCATGCGCTCGGACGTGGCGATCTGGGTCACGGCCTCGGGTCCGAGCTCCATGGAATTCTGGATCAGATAGATGAGGATCATGTCCTGGGCGGGGTCAGCCTGCCACCAGGTGCCGAAAGCGCCCGGCCAGCCGAACGATCCTTCCGAGCCGGCCCCCATCCAGGCGTGCTTCTCGGCGTCCATGATCACCGACAGGCCAAGGCCGAAGCCCTGGGCGGCCCAGAACGGCATGCCGAGGAAATCGATCTGCCGCTGAGCCTCGGTCAGGCGGTTGGCGCGCATCAGATCGACCGTCTCGGGCTTCAGGAGGCGCACGCCGTCCACTTCGCCGCCGCCGAGCAGCATCCTGGCGAACTTCAGATAGTCGTCGGCCGTGGAGACGAGCCCGCCGCCGCCGCCGCAGAAGACCGGCGGTCCGTCATGGCGGCGGAAGGCGACCGCCTCCAGCGCCCCGGTCTCCTTGTTCTGCTTGTAGACGACCGCCGCGCGCTCGCGCTTGTCGGGCGGAATGTAGAAATCGGTGTCGGCCATGCCGAGGGGCTGGAAGATCCGCTTCATCAGGAATTCGCGGAAGCCGGTTCCGGCGATGCGGCCGACGATGAAGCCCAGCACGTCGGTGGCGTGGCTGTAGTGGAAACGCTTGCCCGGCGGGAAGCTCAGCGGCAGGCCGCCAAGGGCCGCCATCCAGTCGTCCGGGCCCATGGCGCTGTTCAGCACATCGCCCAGGGCCTTCTGGTGGGCGTAGGCGATCGGCCCGACGGACGTGAAGCCGTAGGCGAGGCCCGCGCGATGGGTGAAAAGATCGTCGAAGGTGATCTCGCGAGGGGCGGGAAAGGTGTCGTCGAGGGGTCCGTCAGGTGATTTCAGCACCCGCATGCCGGCGAACTCCGGCGCCCATTTGACGATCGGATCGCCGAGCTGGAACGCGCCCTCCTGCATGAGCATCAAGGCTGCGACGGAGGTGACCGGCTTGGTCATGGAGGCGATGCGGAACAGGGTGTCGCGATGCATCGGCCGGTCGGCCTCGACGTCGGCCCGGCCGACGACATTGACCTGAGCGATTTCGCCTTTGCGCCAGACGAGGCTCACCGCGCCGGAAAGATCGCCCTGGTCGACCACTGCCTGGAGCGCGACCGGGACCTGGGCCAGCGCGCCGGCGTCGAAGCCGCTCGATGATGGGTTGATGTCCACGGTCGCGTCCTCCGCAAATCCAACGAAGGGAACCGATAGCGCAGGCCAGCGCCCACGCCTACGGCGACCTTGCGTCAATGAGTGGGCGGAGAGGACAGTCCGACGGTTTCGCCCGAGGCGATCACATGGCCGCGCAGGGCCGCGACGAGCGCGTTGCGATCCGCCCCAGCGCCAAGGGCGAGCGGCGCGTCGAGCGCGAACACCTCGAGGTGATAGTGGTGCGTGCCGCCGGGCGGATGCGGGCCCCAGTAGCCGGCGCCGCCGCGTCCATTGCGGCCCTGGATCGCGCCGGCCGGCAAGCCGACCTCGGCGAGGCGCGTGGTCCTGGCCGGAATGTTCCACACCAGCCAGTGGACGAAGGGCTGGGCGCCGGCCGCGTCCGGATCTTCGAGGACCAGCGCATAGGCGCGCGCCCCGCGAACCGCGCTCCAGTTCACTTCCGGCGACAGGTTCTGGCCATAGGCTGTGTTGCGCGCGGCGATGCGTCGGCCCGCGCCGATGGCGGTCGAGGCGACGGCGACGGCCTCGCTCGACTTGGCCGGCGCCTGAGCCAGGGCGAGCGCGCCTCCGGCCGCGACCGGTCCGGCGGCCAGGAGCGAGGCGGCAAGGGCGAGGGCAATGGCGGTGCGCATGAAGGCTTCCTTCACAGAGCCTGGGCGTAGACGATGAAACCCGTCCGCGCGGCCAGCTTGTCATAGAGCGAGCGGGCCGCGAGATTGGTTTCCTGCGTCTGCCAATAGACGCGGAAGGCGCCGGCGGCCCTGGCCGCCACGTAGACCGCCTCGATCAGGGCGCCGCCGACGCCCCGGCCGCGCGCGGCCTCGCTGGTGTAGAGGTCCGAGAGATAGCAGATCGGCGCGATCGCCGTCGTGCTGGAGTGGAAGAGGTAGTGGGTCAGGCCGACGAGCCCGCCGTCCGCCTCCGCGACCAGCGCCCGCACCGGTTCGGCCGGATCGAAGAACCGCGTCCAGGTGGCCTCGGTGACCGCCGGATCGAGCGCGGTCGGACCGGCGCGGCCGTAGAAGGCGTTGTAGCCTTGCCAAAGCGCCGCCCATTGCTCGCGGTCCTCGCGCCGGACGGGACGGACGACGAAAGCCTCGGTCATGGCGATCCTCCTGGCGGCTCTAGCGTCGTGCGCCCGGATAGGCTTTACAGCGCCACGCCTCAAACCATCCAGGTCCGAACCGCTTCATGTGCAATCCGCGCGCCAGCTACCTCTTCACCAGCGAAAGCGTCTCCGAAGGCCACCCGGACAAGGTGGCCGACCGCATCTCAGACACGGTGGTCGACGCCTTCCTGGCCGCCGATCCCCAAGCGCGGGTAGCCTGCGAGACGCTGGTCACCACCAACCGCATCGTGCTGGCCGGCGAGGTGCGCGGGCCGGCCGGTGTCGTCGAGAGCCTCGAGGACCAGGTCCGCGCGGCGGTGAAAGACATTGGCTACGAGCAGGAAGGCTTCCACTGGAAGACTGCCGAGTACGCCTGCCACCTGCACAGCCAGTCGGCCGACATCGCCATGGGCGTGGACGCGGCCGGCAACAAGGACGAGGGGGCGGGCGACCAGGGCATCATGTTCGGCTACGCCACGGCCGAGACGCCGGAGCTGATGCCCGCGACGCTGCAATACGCCCACAACATCCTGCGCACCCTGTCCAAGGCCCGCCATGCCGACAAGTCGATTGGCCTCGAGCCAGACGCCAAGAGCCAGGTGACCCTCGCCTATGAGAACGGCAAGCCAGTGCGGGCCACGCAGATCGTGCTTTCCACCCAGCACCGCGAAGGCCTGACGCCCGCCGACGTGGCCGAGATCGTCAAGCCCTACATCCTTTCGGTTCTGCCCGACGGCTTCGTCGATGCGGCGACCGCGTGGCACATCAATCCGACAGGCAACTTCGTCATCGGCGGTCCGGACGGGGACTGCGGTCTAACCGGGCGCAAGATCATCGTCGATACCTATGGCGGGGCCGCGCCACACGGCGGCGGCGCCTTCTCCGGCAAGGACCCGACCAAGGTCGATCGCTCGGCCGCCTACGCGTGCCGCTATCTGGCCAAGAACGTGGTCGCCGCCGGCGTCGCCGAGCGCTGCACCATCCAGATCGGTTACGCCATCGGCGTCTCCCACCCATTGAGTTTCTATGTCGACCTGCACGGGACGCACGAGGTCGATCCGGCCCGGCTGGAGAAACTGTTGCCGGAGATGATCGGCGGGGCGACGCCGCGCGCCATCCGCGAGCATCTGGGACTCAACCGGCCGATCTATGCCCGCACCGCGGCCTACGGCCACTTCGGCCGTGCACCCGAGGCCGACGGCGGCTTTTCCTGGGAGCGGACAGACCTGTCCGAAGAGATCCGAGCGGCGTTCTAGGGCGCGCCTTTAGCCCTCCGAAAGGGCGAGGAGGATTGGCCGGCGTCATAGCAAGATGCTAGAGCGCGGCCGATGTTCAGTCTCTCCGATCTGCGCGCGGGGTTCATCGACTACTTCGCCCGCGCCGACCATCTGGTCCTGCCCTCCGCGCCGCTCGTGCCGCGCGCCGACCCCACCCTGCTGTTCGTCAACGCCGGGATGGCCCCGTTCAAGAACTACTTCACCGAGGTGGAGACGCCGCCCGCCCCGCGCGTGGTCAGCTCGCAGAAGTGCGTCCGCGCCGGCGGCAAGCACAACGACCTCGACAATGTCGGCTACACCGCCCGCCACCTCACGTTCTTCGAAATGCTGGGGAATTTCTCCTTCGGCGACTATTTCAAGGAAGCGGCGATCGATTATGCCTGGACCTTCGTCACCCGCGACCTCGGCCTGGCGCCCGAGCGGCTGATCGTCAGCGTCCATCCAAGCGACGAGGAAGCGGCAGGCCTGTGGAAGAAGATCGCCGGCCTGCCTGACGCGCGCATCGCCCGTCTCGAGGAGAACATGTGGTCGATGGGCGACACCGGCCCGTTCGGCCCCAATACCGAGATCTTCTATGACCACGGGTCGGAGGTGGCTGGTGGCCCACCCGGCTCGCCGGATGAGGACGGCGACCGTTTCGTCGAGATCTGGAACCTCGTCTTCATGCAGTTCGAGCAGTTCGCCGACGGGACGAGCAAGCCGCTGCCCAAGCCGTGCGTCGACACCGGCCTGGGCCTGGAGCGCACCGCTTGCGTCCTTCAGGGCGTACACAGCGTTTTCGAGACCGACTTGTTCCGTACACTGATCTCCGCCAGCGAAGAGGCCACGGGCGTGGCCGCGCGCGGCGAGGCGGCGGCCTCGCATCGGGTGATCGCCGACCATCTGCGCTCGTCGAGCTTTCTCATCGCCGATGGCGTCGGTCCGTCTAACGAGGGTCGCGGCTATGTGCTGCGACGGATCATGCGCCGGGCCATGCGCCACGCCTTCCTGCTGGGCGCCAAGGAACCGCTGATGCACCGTCTCGTGCCCACGCTCGTGGCCGAGATGGGCGGAGCCTTCCCCGAGCTTCGCCGCGCCCAGGCGACCATCGCCGAGACCCTGCGCCAGGAGGAGGAGCGCTTCCATCGCACGCTTGGCCGCGGCATGGCGCTGCTGGAGGAAGCGATTTCGCACCTTGGTGAAGGCGACACCCTGCCCGGCGAGACGGCGTTCAGGCTGTACGACACCTACGGTTTTCCGGTGGACCTGACCGAGGACGCGGTGCGCGCGCGCGGCATCCATGTCGACATGGCCGGCTTCGAGGCCGCCATGGAGCGCCAGCGCGCCCTGGCGAGGGAGAACTGGGCCGGTTCCGGCCAGCAGGCGCAGGGCGCGGTGTGGCTGGCCCTGCGCGATAGGCTGGGGGCGACCGTCTTCGACGGCTATGAGGCGACCGAGGGCGAAGGCGAGGTCCTGGCCCTCGTCAAGGACGGCGTGGAGACGGACGCGGCGGGCGACGGCGAGGGCGTGTGGGCGGTATTCGACCGCACCCCGTTCTACGCCGAGAGCGGCGGCCAGGCGGGCGATCAGGGGCGCGCCTCGTGGCCCGGCGGTGCGGCCAAGGTCGGCGATGTGAAGAAAGAAGGCGGCGAACTCCACGCCCACGTCCTGAAGATCGAGAGCGGCAGCCTGAAGGTCGGCGACCGCGTCGCCCTCCACGTCGATCCTGAACGTCGCGCGCGCACGCGCCTCAATCACTCCGCCGCACACCTTGTGCACGCCGCCCTGCGCCACGTGCTAGGCCCGCATGTGGCCCAGAAGGGCCAGCTGGTCGACGGCGATCGCATGCGCTTCGACTTCAGCCACGGCGGTCCGCTCACGGCGGCCGAGATCGAGGCCATTGAAGCCGAAGTCAACGCGGTCATCCGCCAGAATCTGCCGGCCGACACGGCCCTGATGAAGCCGGACGCGGCCATCGAGGCCGGCGCCATCGCCCTCTTCGGCGAGAAATACGGCGACGAGGTGCGAGTGCTGACCCTCGGCCGGGCCCTCGATAGCGACGGCGCCTATTCGGTTGAGCTGTGCGGTGGCACACACGTCGCGCGCACGGGCGACATCGCCCTTTTCAAGATTATCTCCGAGCAGGGGATCGCCGCCGGCGTGCGCCGCATCGAAGCCCTAACCGGCGAGCCGGCGAGACGCTGGCTCCTGGAGCGCGCCGGGTTCGCCGCGCGGCTGGCCGATCAGTTCAAGGTCCCCGTGGCGGAGGTCGCCGCCCGCGTCGAGGGGCTCGAAGCTCAGCGGCGCAAGCTGGAAAAGGAGCTCGCCGAGGCCAAGCGGCAGCTGGCCATGGGTGGAAGCGGCGGCGCCACCGACGGCGCGGTCGAGGAGGTCGCGGGCGTGAAGTTCATCGGCCGGGTGCTGCAGGGCGTCGGCGGCAAGGAGCTGCGGCCGATCGCCGAGACCTACCGCAAGCAGGTAGGCGACGGCGTCGTGGCCCTGAACGGCGTGGTCGATGGCAAGGTCGCCAGCACCGTTGTCGTCACCGGCGCGGCCCAGGGCCGGTTCAATGCCGTCGACCTTGCGCGCGCGGCCGTCACGGCCATGGGCGGGCAGGGGGCCGGGGGCAAGCCCGACTTCGCTCAGGGCGGCGCGCCTGACGCCTCGCGGGCCGACGCCGGCATCGCCGCTGTGCGCGAGTTGATCGCCGCGGGTTAGCTCAAATGGGGAATGGGGCGTGATTCTCGGCATTGATCTTGGCACCACAAACAGCGCCGTGGGCATCTGGCGCGAGGGGGCTGTGGAGCTGATCCCCAACAGTCTAGGCGACTGTCTGACCCCTTCGGCGGTCAGCCTTGATGAGGATGGGGCGTTGCTGGTCGGTCGCGCCGCGCGCGAACGCCAAGTCACACACCCTGATCGGACAGCCACCGCCTTCAAGCGCTATATCGGCACAAGCCGCAATACGCGCCTCGGCGATCGTGATTTCCTGCCCGAGGAACTCTCGGCGCTGGTTCTGCGCAGCCTGAAGGCAGACGCCGAAGACTATCTGGGCGCGCCGGTTGGCGAGGCCGTGATCACTGTTCCCGCGTACTTCAATGACAAGCAGAGACGCGCCACGCGCCGGGCAGGCGAGCTGGCGGGCCTGAAAGTCGAACGGCTTTTGAACGAGCCAACCGCGGCGGCCCTTGCCTACGGACTGAATGAACTGGAGGTCGAAACCCGATTTCTTGTGTTCGATCTTGGAGGCGGTACCTTTGATGTTTCGATCGTCGAGCTATTCGAGGGCGTGATCGAGGTTCGCGCCTCGACCGGTGACAATCAACTCGGCGGCGAGGACTTCAACGACATATTGGCCCGGCGATTCCGCGAGCGCCTGCCTAAGACCCATGAGGGTCGAGCTGACGCCGAGACGCGTGAGCGGCTGCGCCTCGCCGCTGAGCGCGTCCGGCGAGTGCTGAGCGAACAGGCCGAGGCTATGATGTCAGTAAAGTTCGACCAACAGCTGATCGAACAGCGGATCACCGCCGACGAATTCGAGGCCTGGTGCGAGCCTCTCCTCAAGCGTCTGCGCGAGCCGGTTCTGCGCGCCTTTCGCGACAGCGGCCTACGGTCCGAGGATCTGAGCGAAATTCTGCTGGTGGGGGGCGCGACGCGAATGCCCGTCGTCCGCAAGGCCGTCACAAAGATGTTTGGCCGATTTCCCGCGCACGTGGTGGACCCAGACCAGGCCGTGGCTATCGGCGCGGCGATTCAGGCGGGTCTGAAGAGCCGTGACGCGGCGCTCAAGGAAGTCGTGCTGACCAACGTGTGTCCTTACAGCCTCGGCATCGAGACCGGCGAGCTAGGCGTAGGCGGTTCCATCCGCAAAGGCCTGTTCTCACCGATTCTGGAGCGCGGCACGGTCATCCCGGCAAGCCGATCCAAATCCTTCTTCAGCCTTCAGGATGGGCAGCGATCGATCAAGGTGACGATCTATCAAGGCGAAGCCCGCTCCGTCGCGGACAACGTACGGCTCGGCGAACTAGACGCCACGGTGCCCCCGGCGCCCGCCGGCCAGGGTCGCATCGACGTACGTTTCACCTATGACATCAATGGCCTGCTGGAGGTCGAGACTTTCGAGCCGACCGGCGGCGACCGGCGCGAACTGCTGATCCTGGACGATGACACCATCACGCCAAAAGAGTTGGCCCGGCGCCGCGCCGCGCTTGCCGCTCTGAAGGTCAATCCGCGCGACGAAGACGCCAACCGCGAAGCTCTCGCTCGGGCGACCCGAATCTTCGAACTCACCTTGGGTGAGGAACGGGATCAGTG
>JBOHLC010000311.1:0-2018 GCA_050729395.1 Caulobacteraceae bacterium | reverse complement strand
CGTTTCTCGTTTGTCAGAGGATGAACCGCGACAGGTCGGCGTTCTTGGCGAGGTCGCCGACCAGCCGGCGCACATCGTCGGCGTCGATCACGATCTGCTCCCCCGAGCGGTCGGCGGCGGTGAAGCTGATGTCCTCGACCACCTTTTCGAGCACCGTCTGAAGGCGGCGCGCGCCGATGTTCTCCACCGCGCCGTTCACTTCCTGGGCGGCGTCGGCCAGGGCGTCAATCGCCGCTTCGGTGAAGGAAAGGCTGACGCCCTCGGTTTCCAGCAAGGCCTGGTGCTGGCGGATGAGATTGGCTTCCGGCTCGACCAGGATGCGGCGCAGATCCTCGCGGCTGAGCGCCTTCAGCTCCACGCGGATCGGCAACCGGCCTTGCAGCTCCGGCAGGAGATCCGACGGCTTGGCCACGTGGAAAGCGCCCGAGGCGATGAACAGGATGTGGTCGGTCTTCACCGGTCCGTACTTGGTCGAGACCGTCGTGCCCTCGATCAGCGGCAGGAGGTCGCGCTGCACCCCCTCGCGCGAGATGTCGGCCCCGGCCCGTTCCGAGCGGCTGGCGACCTTGTCGATCTCGTCGATGAAGACGATGCCGGCGTTCTGGGCCAGGTCGAGAGCTTCGGCGATGACCGCCTCGTCGTCGAGCAGTTTGTCGCTTTCCTCGGTGATGAGCGGGAGCCAGGCGCCGGCGACCGTGGTCCGATGGGCCTTGCGCCGGCCGCCGAAGGCCTTGCCCATGATGTCGGAGAGATTGAGCATGCTCATCGAGGCGCCCGGCTGGCCGGGAATCTCGAAGCTGCCAAGCGGCGAGGAACTGTCGGGGAGGTTGAGCTCCACCTCCTTCTCGTCCAACTCCCCCGCGCGGAGTTTGCGGCGGAACGTCTCGCGCGTGGCCGCCTGGGCGTTGGCCCCGACCAGCGCATCCAGCAGGCGTTCCTCGGCGCCCGCCTCAGCCTTGGCCTTGACCGCCGCGCGCCGCTTTTCGCGCACCATGGACAGGCTCGCCTCGGCCAGGTCGCGGACGATCTGATCGACGTCGCGGCCGACATAGCCGACCTCGGTGAACTTGGTCGCCTCGACCTTGAGGAACGGCGCCTGGGCCAGACGCGCGAGGCGCCGGGCGATCTCCGTCTTGCCGACGCCCGTGGGGCCGATCATCAGGATGTTCTTCGGCGTCACCTCGTCGGCCAGATCGGCCGGCAGGCGTTGGCGACGCCAGCGGTTGCGCAGGGCCACGGCCACGGCGCGCTTGGCGTCGTTGTGGCCGACCACGAAACGGTCGAGTTCGGAGACGATCTCGCGCGGCGATAATTCGGTCACGGCGGCTCAGACGGTCTCCAGGACCAGGTCCCGGTTGGTGTAGACGCAGATGTCGGCGGCGATGGCCATGGCCCGGCGGGCGACGTCCTCGGCCGTGAGATCGAACTCCATCAGCGCGCGCGCCGCGGCCAGGGCGAAGGCGCCGCCCGAGCCGATCGCCGCCACGCCGTGCTCGGGCTCCAGCACATCGCCCACCCCGGAGAGCGTGAAGATGGCGTCCTTGTCGGCGCAGATCAGCATCGCCTCCAGCCGGCGCAGATAGCGATCGGTCCGCCAGTCCTTGGCCAGATCGACGCACGCCCTGGCCAGCTGGGCGGGATATTGCTCGAGCTTGCCTTCCAGCCGCTCGATCAGGGTGAAGGCGTCGGCCGTGGCCCCGGCGAAGCCGGCCACCACCTGCCCGCCGGCCAGCCGCCGGACCTTGCGCGCATTGCCCTTGACGATGGTATTGCCCATGGAGACCTGGCCGTCGCCGGCGATCACCGTCGATCCGGCCTTGCGCACGGCGAGGATGGTGGTGCCATGCCAGTTGGGAAGGTCGTCGTGCATCCGCGCCCATGTGGCGGCGCGGCGAGCGGGGGTCAAGGCGAGTGAGCTTTTCTCAGGGAGAGGTCGAGCGTTACGCCAGGCACCTGGTGCTGCGCGAAGTGGGCGGCCAGGGCCAGCAGGCGCTGGCCAGGGCCCGGGTCGCGATCGT
>JBOHLC010000310.1:0-5444 GCA_050729395.1 Caulobacteraceae bacterium | reverse complement strand
GCTTCGGACCCTGCTCCGCGGACCAGCGGGGTTTCTGGGCGTCCTCCGGATAGACGTCGATCAGCTTGACCACGAAATCGCTGTCGGTGCCCGAGGTCGAAGCGAACAGTTCGGCCGCGACGGGGCCGGCGATGCGCACGTCATGGTCCAGGGGCGCGGAGACAAAGGTGAGGACATCCGGCCTGTTGTCGACGAAGCGCTGGTCGCCCGCCTCCCACGTCCGCCAGTCACCGCCCGGATAGGTGGGCGAGATCGGGCGGGGGCGATACGGCACGGGCTTGGCCGGGTCGGAAACGTAGTCGGCGTGCGCGCCTGCCTCGCTCGACCCTGGCGCATCGAAACTGAGCGTGCCATCGGCATGGAAATAGAGGCTGGTTGGTTTGGCGTCCTTCGGCGGCCAGTCGGCATAGGTCCGCCAGGTGTTCGAGCCGGTTTCGAACATGATCGCCTTCCAGGCAGGCTTGGCGCCCTTGCCGTGCAGCCAGTAGGCGAAAAACGGAGCCTCGATCGTCTCGCGGTATTCACGCGCCGTGTCGTGGCCGAGCGGGACGATGCCGACCGTGTCGCCTTTGGGCGCGTGCCAGCCGCCGTGCCACCACGGCCCCGCCACCATCAGGCTGACGCCGGCGGGGTCGGACTGCTGTTCGTGGGCAAAGATCTGCCATGGCCCCCACGGATCTTCCTGGTCCCAGAACCCGGCGACGTTGAGCGTCGGAACGGTCGCGCCGTGCAAGCTCTCAGCCCAGGCCTGCTGCTTCCAGAATTCGTCGTAGTTCGGGTGCTCCACCGCCTCGTTCCAGTAGCGGATCTTGCCGTGCAGATAGCGGCCGTTGAGGTTGGAAAGCGGGCCCGCGTTGAGATACCATTGGTAGGTGTCCCACGTGTCGAACGCGAAGTGGGTGTTGGCGTTCTTGTCGGCCTCCTCGAGCACCGCGTACTCGAAATCGTAGCTCAGGCGCAGCGCGCCGTAGCGGTGGTCGTCGTCGTTCATCCATTGATCGGTCGGCGAGGCCTGTTCGCTCACCGCCTTCAGCGCGGGAGGCGGCCCCAGCAGCGTCGCGCCCGCGGTATAGCCGTCGTAGGAGACGCCCATGATGCCCACGCGGCCATTGTTGTCGGGCACATTCTTGACCAGCCAGTCGATGGTGTCGAAGGCGTCGCGCGTCTCGATCGTGCCCTGGCCGGGCGTGACGCGCGCGTCTTCCGACAGACTGAATTCGCCATCGGACTTGAACCGGCCCCGGATGTTCTGGATGACGAAGATATAGCCGTCCTTGTTCAACTCCTTGAGACTGTCGGGTATCGCCTCCGGCGCCTTGGTCGGAACGCCGTAGGGCGTGCGGCGCAGAAGGATCGGCAACGGTCCGTGCGCGCCGACGGGGGTCAGTATCGCCGTCTGCAGACGCGCCCCGTCACGCATCGGGATCATCACTACTTTCAGGTCGAAGAGCGGCGCGGGCTTGGCCGCCTGGGCCGCCGGCCTCGGCGCGCGCGCTCGCGTCTGTCCGAGCGCGGCGGAGGCCATGATCGCCATCGCCGCGGTGATCAAGATTCGCGCGGTTGCCACGTCCCCGCCCCTCCACTAGGTTCCGCCGCCATTTCGCGCCGATCCCAGAGAGACCATGAAGATTAACGGCAACGCCATCAAGCCTGGCAACGTCATTCAGCACGACGGCGGGCTGTGGGTGGCGGTCAAGACCGCGCACGTCAAGCCCGGCAATGGCGGGGCCTTCGCCCAGGTGGAGCTGAAGAACCTGATCGACGGGCGCAAGCTCAACGAGCGGTTCCGTTCCTCCGACACGGTCGAACGGGTGACCCTGGAGCAGAAGGAGTTCTCCTATCTTTACGAGCAGGGCGACGCCCTGGTGTTCATGGACCAGACCACCTACGACCAGATCGAATTGCAGAAAGACTTCGTTGGCGAGGATCAGGTTCGCTTCTTGCATGACGGCATGCTGGTGACCCTGGAGTTTCACGAGGAACGCCCGATCGGCATCGAACTGCCCGAGAGCGTGGTTCTGAAGGTGCTCGAGACCGAACCGACCGTGAAGGGGCAGACGGCGTCCGGCTCCTACAAGCCGGCCAAGGTTTCCAACGGCATGCGCGTGATGATCCCGCCCTACATGGGCGAGGGCGAGCGCATTCTCGTGTCCACCGAAACCGGCGAATATCTGCGCCGGGCGGACTGAAGCGCGTGACCACGCCCAGCGCGCTCGTCAAGGTGATGGTCGACGCGGCGCGCAAGGCGGGCCGGGCTCTGGCGCGCGACTTCGGCGAGGTGGCGGAACTCCAGGTGTCGAGGAAAGGCGCGGCCGACTATGTCACCGCCGCCGACCTGAAGGCCGAGCAGACCCTCTGCGAAGAGCTGGCGAAGGCCCGGCCGGGTTACGGCTTTCTCGGCGAGGAGCGCGGCCTCATCGAGGGCACCGACAAGACCCACACCTGGATCGTCGATCCGCTCGACGGCACGACCAATTTCCTTCACGCCATGCCGCACTTCGCCATCAACATCGCCCTGCAGCGGGAAGGCGCGATCGTCGCCGGCGTGACCTACAACCCAGCGACGTCCGACCTCTACTGGGCCGAGCGCGGACGGGGCGCCTTTCAGAACGGACGGCGTCTCCGGGTCGCCGCGCGGACGCGCTTCGAGGAAGCCGTATTCGCCACCGGCATCCCGTTCAAAGGCCACGGCCAGCACGCCAGGTTCCTCAAGGAGCTGCACCAGATCGCCCAGAGGGTCTCGGGCGTGCGCCGGTTCGGCTCGGCCGCGCTCGATCTCGCCTGGGTCGCGGCCGGCCGCTTCGACGGCTATTGGGAGCGCGATCTCAACGCCTGGGACCTGGCCGCGGGCATCCTCCTGGTCACCGAGGCAGGCGGCAAGGTGACCGACGCCGACGGCGGCGATGACCCACTCGCGACCGGCTCGATCTGCGCGGCCAATCCCGACCTGCACCCCAAGCTCCTCGAACGTCTCGAGGCCGCGGCGTGACATCTTGGCGCCCGCGCGCGGCGGGTTAATGTCGCGCCATGGGGCTGACACGCAGACAGGCCGTGTTGCTGACGACCGCCGCGGCGCTCGCCCCACGGATCGCCGCGGCCGAGGCGCCGCCGCCGCCCGTATTCGCCGAATTCGGCGAGAGGCAGCCGGACCGGACGGCCTGCGATCAAGCCATCGACAAGGGCGCCGACTTTCTGGTGTCGCCGGTGGTGGCCGCCAAGGACGGCACGCTCTTCGTCGCGCCGGGCAACGAGCTTTCGACGTTGACGGACATCGCCCGTAGGCCCGAGTTCGCCGACCGCAGGAAGGACAAGACCGTCGACGGCCAGGCGGTCAGCGGCTGGTTCACCGAGTATTTCAACCCGGCCGAGCTGAAGACACTGGCCATCGCCCCAGCGCCGCGCGGCGGCGGTCGAACGCCGCTTCCTCTGCTCACCCTGCAAGAGGTGATCGACATCGCCCGGGCTGGCAGCGTGCGCCAGGCGCGGGTGGTGGGGATCTCGCCGCGCCTCGTCCATCCTGACTATTTCGCCGGTCTGGAGCTCAACCTGGAACCGCGCCTGGCCGACCTCATCCGGCTCGCCGGTTATAACTCGAGGGCCGCGGCGATGATCGTCCAGGGGCGCGAGCCGGCGGCGCTCAAGACGCTTGCGGGCCTGTGCGGCGTCCGGCTGACGCAACTCATCGACGCCGAAGGCGGGCCGGCCGACGCGAAGGCCATGCGCTATGCGGCGATGATCAGCGCCGACGGTCTGACGGCCGTCAAGACCTGGGCGAGCGCCGTCGGGCCGGCCGAAGCCCTGCTGATCCAGCCCGGCGCGAAAGGGGCGATCCTGGCCACCGCCCTGGCCAAGGCCGCGCATGACGCGGGCCTCGCCGTCTACGCCCGCGCCGCGCCGCCGGGCCCGCATGAGCCCTATGGCGCGCCAAGGGCGCGGCTGACCGCGCTGTTTCTGGCGGGCGCGGATGGCGTGATGTGCGCCGATGTCGGCCTTGCCGTGAAGGCGCGAGGCGAGGCCATGAGCCGGCGGCGCGGCGGAGGCTGAGCGCGTCTATTGCGCCGCGGCCGGCGCCCGGGTGCGCGCCTCCAGATCGAGGCGCTCGGCCCTGACCGCGTCGAGAGCCTGCTTGGCCACTTCGATCCGGGCCTTGTCGCCGCTCTGCTCGGCCTCCAGCCAAGCGTGCGTCGCTTCCATCTCGCGCGCGGGCAGAAGATGCGAAGCGTCGGCTGGGGCGAAGCCGGCGAGCCCGATCCTGGCCAACCTGGCGCGCTGGACGGCCGCTTGCGGCGTATCGCCATCACCGTAGGTCAGGAAGAATTGTCGAAGTTTCTCCTTGATCGCCGGGTCGAGATCCCGCCGCCACAGGAGCGGATTTTCCGCAAGCGGAGGGGAGCGCCAGATTTCCTGCACCGCGTCGGCCTGGCGATGGCCTTCCAGGCGAGCGCGCCTCAGCCAGGTCGAGCTGAGCGCGGCGACGTCCAGCTTGCCGTCCGCCACGAGATCGAGATTAGCTTCGGGCGAGCCTCGCCGAACCTCGCGGAAGCACTTCTCCGGCCATGTCCCGCGCGGCGCGAAGAGATATGTCTCCGGCGCCAGGCTCGCCGGCGTCGAAAGCGCCTCGCCCAGTCCGAGCGTGAGGCGCCGGTCGCACTTGAGCACGCGTTCGAGGGTCAGCTTGTTCCTGGCGTTGGCGACCAGGATTGCATAGTCGCCACCGCCGCTCGCCAATGGAATCGGGCGCGCGAAGACCTCTCCATCGGTCCTGCGCACCGCGGCGAGAGCGGACTGATTGGAAAGCCAACCAAGATCGATCCGGCGCCGGCGCATGGCCTCGATCAGGGCCGCGTCGCCGCCGATGAACGAAAGCTTCACCTTCAGGCCGGTCACAGCTTGCATGTCGGCGACGATCGGCGCCCATTCGTCGGACAGGATCGCCTTTGGCTCCAGCGAGAAGACAGCGAAGCGGATCGCGCCGGAGTCGATGGAGTTGTCCGCGCCGGCGTTGCGACCGCAGCCCGCGAGCAACGCGCTGGCGAGGGCCAGCAGGGCGGCTTGGCGGCGGTTGATCACAAACCTCGGGGCTCCCTCTGGCGGCTTGGAGAGGCGGCCGATGTTGCCACGGCGGTCGCGGCCCGGTCCATTAGCGCTTTACATCGCCGATCAAGGTCCCTATGTGCACCCGCTCCGGCGGACCCCGTTGTCCATCTAAGCGTTGCTAACGCCGGCCTGGGTTCAACTTTCCGCAGGGGGTTACGTGAGTTGCACACGTACCATTCTCCCCTGGACCTGGTCCGTGAACGGTCGCCGGAACGTCCCGTAGCCCTCGTGCGACCGGACGCCGTGCGTACCGCGGCGCGCTGGTTCCAGGCAAATTTCAAGGGCGATGCGCTTTACGCGCTGAAAGCCAATCCCTCGCCGTGGGCCATCCGCGCGCTCAATGAAAG
>JBOHLC010000309.1:0-7347 GCA_050729395.1 Caulobacteraceae bacterium | reverse complement strand
AAGGTGGATTTCAGGAACGTCATCCTGATCATGACCACCAACGCCGGCGCGGCCGACTCGCAGCGCAATTCCATCGGCTTTGGCCGGGGCAAGCTCGAGGGCCAGGACGAGGAGGCGATCAAGAAGCTGTTCACGCCCGAGTTCCGCAACCGGCTCGACGCCGTCGTCGGCTTCAAGGCGCTGACGCCCGAGGTCATCCGCATGGTGGTGCAGAAGTTCATCCTGCAACTCGAGGCGCAACTGGCAGACCGGCATGTGACCATCGAGAGCACCGATGCGGCGATCGACTGGCTGGCCAAGAACGGCTTCGACGAACTCTATGGCGCGCGGCCACTGGGCCGGGTGATCCAGGAGCAGATCAAGCGCCCGTTGGCCGACGACATCCTGTTCGGTCGCCTGGCCAAGGGCGGCCACGTCAAGGTCGACCTGAAGGACGGCAAGCTGAGCTTCGAGATCGACGCAAAGACTGCGGCTCCGGCCCCACGCGCCCCGGTCGATGACGGCGGAGAGCCGGTCCTCGCCGGCTAGCACTCCGGCGGCGATCCTCGGGGAAGCGATGTCGATCTCAAGATTCGGCGCTTGGCCGATGCTAGGCGCGGCGATTTCGGCCCTCCTTGGCTGTTCGCCCCCGAGGTCTTCCGCCGCCAAAGCGGAGAACGTCACGACCGAACGGATGCCGAGTTTGGCGCGGTTTGATAGGATTGAGTATTACAAGACTAGTCAGGGCAAAACTGTCAGGCAATATGTCAGCGGAAACAACATTCGCATCGACTTGGGCGCAATGAGTATCTTGAACGGTAGCAATACCGACGCGGAATACATAGTCTTCCATGTAAAAAGTCACGTGTACACACTTAAGAAACCTAGGCGGGAACCGAGCGATTCAACAGCGAGGTATTGGAGAGGATCTCCGTTCGCAGCGAAGTTGGGCTCTTGTGTCGTGGATGGGTTGAAGGGCACTCAGTGGAGCCGTCCAGATGGTAGCGCCTGCATAACGGATGACGGAATTATCCTGCGGATGGTAGGTATAGATGGCGTCCAAAACGAGCTCACGAAAATTGTTCGCGTCCCATTGTCCCCTTCTATATTTAAACTTCCACCAAATACTCCGGTCATGCCCTGGCACGGGGAGAGCGTAGTAAATTTCCTGCCTAGGGCGGATCTTCACGGGTAGTTGCGATCTCAGTCACCTCAGCAACTGTGTCAGCACACACAAGGCTGGACCCGCTCTGGCGAGACCTCGATCAAGGGTGTGCAGCGTGGCGCCGTGGTCCGAGGCGATGGCCAGATGAAGAGCGTCGCCGGCGCGCACCCCAAGATCGTGCTGGTCGGCGAACCTCGCCGCAACTCGGAAATTTCCGCCGGTCACCGTCAGGACCGTCAAGCTCTCCGCGACCAGTCTGTTGAACGTCGATAGCGCAGCTGCGCGCAGCTCCAGCGTAATGTGACCGCTTCGCACCTTGGTGGCCATGGCGGACGACACCTCCACGATGGTCCAGTCGCTGATAAGAAGGTTAGCTGGGTTCTGTTCCGCCAGCCAAGCCTGTGCTCGCGCCGTCATAGCCTCGTTGGATAGCGCCGCGACGATCAGCGACGTATCGAGGTAGAGCATCAGTAGCGGTCGCCATCTCGCATCGATCGGACGAGGTCAGCGGCGTTCTGAGACTGAGGCGGCATGGCGGCCGTCAGGGCCTGGAGCAAGCCCACCTCGATCCGCTTGCGCGGCTGCGTCACCGAGGTGAGTCGCGCGACCGGCTTGCCGCGCCGGGTGATATCGACTGGTTCGCCCGCTTCGACCCGGTCGACCAGTTCGCTCAGATGGGCCTTGGCGTCAGCCAGATTAATCTGGGCCATGTCATGCTCCTGACCATCTAGATAGTCATATAGCGTTTCGTATCGGCGCGCCAGCCATCCACGGATTCACCGCTCGACCGCGGCCGCGATCTTGGCCGCGAGTTCAGCGAGTCCCCTCGGATCGGCCATGCCTTGGGCGTGACGGCCAAGGGGCTTTCCGTCCCAGCGCGGGATAACGTGGAAGTGCAGGTGGAAGATGGTCTGGCCCGACGCCGCGCCATTGAACTGCATCACCGTCACGCCGTCGGGATTGAACGCCGCGCGCTGAGCCCGGGCGATACGCCGAACGGTGGCGATCAGGGCGTTGAGTTCGGCTGTCTCGGCGTCCAGCAGGTTGCGCGCGCGCGAACGCTTATGGACCACCAGAGTGTGACCAAGGCCCTGCGGAAAGGCATCCATGAAAGCCAGTGTGTCGGCATCCTCATATACCTTGGCGCACGGCGTATCGCCGCGCACGATCGCCGCGAAGATGTTGTCGGGCTCATAGACGCCATCGAGGCTCATGATCGGCCACTCCGGATTTGATATAGGCTTGTCCCAGCAAGGCCGGAGACTTTCAACCATGGCGGACGAGCCCAATGTCACCGAGCGACAGGCGAAGTGGTTCGCCTCCGTGCGCGCGAGCTTGGAGACGTCGACGGGCAAGTCGCTCGAGGAATGGGTGACGATCGCCCACACCTGTCCTGAGACGGCGCACCGCGCGCGGCTGAGGTGGTTCAAGGAAACCCACGGCCTCTTACAGAATCGTGCGTCCTACGTCATCGATCAGGCGTTCGGATCCAGCATGCCCTGGCAGGCGCCGGAGGCCCTCGTCGATGCTCTGTGGACGGACGATGCGTCGCGCACGATTTACGAGGCTCTGGACGGCGCGGCGCTTGCCCTGCCCGGAACCGTGCGCACCGCCCGGAAAAGCTATACGGCATGGTCGCGCACCTTTCAGTACGCGGCGGCCAGGCCGTTGAAAGATGGCGGCGCGATGCTGGGGCTCGCCGTGGCGCCTGAGGTAGACGCCCGTCTGGAAGCGCCGAAGAACGAGTCCTGGTCCGAACGACTGAAGGCCCGAACCCGCCTGGACTCGCCTGCCGCCGTCGACGGGCGCATCAGCGAGCTTCTCAGGGCGGCGTGGGAGAAGGCGTAGAGCCACGCTCAAGTCTGGCGTCGAGGTTCCCGCGCACGGTTGGCCATTCGGCGGCGAGGATCGAATAGACGCAGGTGTCGCGCAGCGAGCCGTCGCGCATGCGCGTGTGGCTCCTAAGGATGCCATCCATCTTGGCCCCTAGCCGCTCGATGGCGCGTCGGCTTTCGCTGTTTGAGAAATGGGTGCGGAACTCGACCGCGATGCACGCGAGATCCTCGAACGCATGGCCGAGGAGCAGGCGCTTGCATTCGGTATTGATCGCCGTCCGCTGGGCGCAGCGGCGGTACCAGGTTGAGCCGATCTCCAGCCGGCGGTTGATGGCATCGATATTGAGATAGGAAGTCATGCCCACCGCCTCGTCAGTGATCTGATCGACGACCGCGAACGGAAGGGAAGAACCCGCGGCGCGCAGGGCCAGCCTGCGTTCGATGTCCGAAACCATGTCGTCAGGAGCGGGCACTGCGGTGAACCACAGCTTCCACAGCTCGCCATCCTTGACCGCCGCTGAAAGAGACGTCGCGTGCGTTGCAGCCAGAGGAACGAGGCGAGCGTGACGGCCGACCAGCTCGACCTCGGGCGGCCAGGGGACGCTCATGAGGCGGCCTTGCGGTACGGAGAGTATTCCTCCGCCAGCCAGTCCATCTCGCCCCTCACCTGCCGCCGCTCTTCCTCCAGGAACCGAGCGACTGGCCCGCGCAGCGCCGGGTCGGCGATGAAGTGGGCCGAATAGACGGGCGTCGGCATATAGCCGCGCGAGATCTTGTGCTGACCCTGGGCCCCGGCTTCGACCCGCGCCAGCCCGCGGGCGATGGCGAACTCGATCGCCTGGTAATAGCAAAGTTCGAAATGGAGGAAAGGCACGTCCTCCAGGCAGCCCCAGTTGCGCCCGTACAAACAGTCGCCGCCGATAAGGTTGAGGGCGCCGGCGATCCACCGCCCTTGCCGCGCCGCCATCACCAGCGCCACCTTGTCGGCCATGCGCTCGCCCAGCAGGGAGAAGAACAGCCGGCTGAGATAGGGCCGGCCCCACTTGCGCGAGCCGGTGTCCATGTAGAAAGCGAAGAAGGCGTCCCAGTGGTCCTCGGTGATCTCGCTACCGGTGAAGCAGTGGATATCGAGGCCGGCGGCCGCTTCGCGGCGTTCGCGCCTGATGGTCTTGCGCCGTCCGGACGACAGCGCGGCCAGGAAATCCTCGAAACTGGCGTAGCCGGCGTTCAGCCAATGATATTGCTGGTTCTGGCGCAGCAGCAGGCCCCGCTCGCCCATGAACCGCCATTCCGCCTCGAGCGGGAAATTGACACCCAGTCCAGATGCCCCAAGGCGCCGGCAAAGCTCCATTCCGCCGGCGATGAGGAGGCCCCGCGCGCCCTCCTCATCCACATCCGCGCGCGAGATCAGGCGCGGGCCGGTGACCGGCGAGAACGGCGAGGCGGAAACGAGCTTGGGGTAGTAGCGACCCCCTGCCCTTTCATAGGCTTCGGCCCACCCGTGATCGAAGATGTATTCTCCCTGACTGTGCGACTTGGCGTAGAGCGGCATGACGGCGGCGATACGCCCGTCGTCGTCCTTGACCGAAAGGTGCCGCGGTGCCCAGCCGGTGCGAGCGCTGGCGCAGCCCGATTCCTCGAGGATGTCGAGGAAGTCGAAGGCGACAAAGGGATTATAGGCGTAGCGCGGCGCGGCGGCGCAGGCGTCCCACGCTTCGCGCCCGATTTCCGCAATCCGCTGATGGACTCCAACTTCGGCCTTCAGGGCCGTCACGCGGCGAAGCCCTCGAAGATCAGATTGTCGCAATGGGGCTTGATGACGTTCCACTCATCGATGCAACGCACGGTCCAGGCGACGATCGGCATGCCGCCCGCGCGCAGGCTGTCGGCCTTGGGATGCGGCAGCATGTCGAGGCTGAGCGCCAGGAAATGCGGCTTGGCGATTTCGACATGTTCCAGGCGGGCGAAGGCCTTGCGCAGTTCGGGCGCCAGGTGGCGTGCGTCGCCGTCGCGATAGCTGTAGCTGTCGAGCCCCCTCAACACCTTCGGATGATGCTCGGCAAACCAGGCGTGCGAGTAAGGGTTGAAGCCGATGACGCAGGTCGGGCCGTTATGGTCGATCAGGACCTCGCACACCCGCCGCTCGAGCCGGCCCACCTGGCCGAATGCGGACTTGATCTCGATGTGGACCATGGCCCGGTGACCGACGACCGCCAGCGCGTCGGCAAGGGTGGGAATGGTTTCTTCGCTTCCCGCCAGGCGCAGGCGGCCAAGCTCCTCGGAAGTGTGGTCGGCAATGCGGCCCTTGGCCCCGGTCATCCGCTCCAGCATCGCGTCATGAAAGACCATGGCCTCGCCGTCGGCCGAGAGCTGCACATCGAGTTCGATGCCGTAGTCCGCGGCGCACGCCGCCTGGAACGCGCCCAGCGAATTTTCCGGATAGCCGTCCTTGGTCCACAGCCCCCGGTGCGCGATCGGCGGCGCGAACAACAGATCCCATGCCTCGCCGAACGTCTGCTTCATTCGGTTTCGATCACCGCGTCGACTTCGACGGCAAAATTGAGCGGCAGACGAAAGACACCCACCGCCGAGCGCGCGTGACGGCCGCGTTCGCCGAACACCTGGACCATCAGGTCTGAACAGCCGTTCAGGACCTTGGGAATGTCGAAGAACGCCGGCCCGGCCTGGACAAAGCCGCCAAGCTTGACCACGCGGACGACGCGGCCGAGATCGCCATCGCAGGCCGCGCGAAACTGGGAGATGAGATTAATGGCGCAGAGTCGCGCCGCGCCCTGAGCGGCTGTCAGGTCGACATCCTCGCCGACCACGCCACGCACCCCGCCGCCGGCATCAACCGACACCTGGCCCGAGACGTAGACCATCTGGCCCGCGCGCACGAAGGGAACATAGTTGGCCACCGGCGCGGTCGGTTCCGGCAGGACGATGCCCGACGCCTCGAGGCGTTCGCTGGGGGTACTCATGGCGGCACTGATAACCCGAGCGCGCAGAGCTTAAAAGACAGAGGCCCGGACCTTTCGGCCCGGGCCTCCAGCTTGTCGACAAACAGGCTTCGCCAGTTAGCGCGAGGCTTGCGCGCGCTCGACGAAGGCGGTGACGCGCTCACTGATTGGCGCGGCCGATTCCTTCATCGAGGCGGCGACGGTCTCGGCCATCTTGTTCATCTCAGCGACGTAGGTCTCGAACGCCGACTTGGCGAAGCTGGTCTGTAGTTCGATGACTTCCTGGACGCTCTTGGCGCCGGCCAGGGTCTTGGCGGCGGCGACTTGGTCCTCGACCGCCTTCCTGGAGAAGGCGACCGCGTGCGCGCCTAGGGTCTCGGCGCCCTTGGTGGCGGCGGTCATCGAGGCGACGGCCGCTTCGAAGTTCTTCTTCGAATGGGCGTTCAGTTCGGCGAAGGCGCCGAAGGACTTCTCGAAGGAATCCTTGAACGCCTTGTTGCCGGCGGTGGTGAATTGCTCGACGGCGGATTTCGCCGTCTCGGTGGAGGTGGCCATGGGAAGTCTCCTTGAGAGTTCGCGCGGGGGCTCCGCGAAACGGATGGGGGCGCGCCCTCACCGGACACGCGCGGCGGTGCAATCTCATGCTGCAATGCGAAAGTCAATCAGAATTTGTGCAGTGCAACATGACCGTCACATGGATACCGCCCGGCCGCGCCGCAACCTCGCCCGGTCAAGAATTGTTTACCTTAACGAAAGGATGGTAGAGCGATGTTGAGGTCAACATAGGAGCGACGCTAACTACGTCGAGCCTGTTCACTGATTCCGGAGCCGAGCCGTTGATCCTTCCTGTCCGTCGAATCGCAAGCGTCGCCGTGGCTTTAGTTCTGGGCGCCCTCGTCGGTTCAGCGCCAACCTTGGCTTTGGCGCAACTGCCTTATCTTCAAGTGCCACGCTACGAGCCGAAGAATACGGCGATCGTAATGGACGCCAAGACGGGCGAGATTCTCTACTCTGAGCGGGCTGATAGCCCGAGGTATCCGGCTTCGGTCACCAAGGTTATGACCTTCTACCTTGCGTTTGAAGCGCTGGCGTCCGGCCGCCTGCACCTCAATGACCTTGTCGTTGTCTCGCCGCTGGCGGCAGCGCAACCGGCGACCAAGCTTGGGTTGCGGGCGGGAGAGACTATCACGGTCGCGAACGCCCTGCACGCCATGGCGGTGCATTCGGCCAACGACATGGCCGTGGCGATGTCGGAGAAAATCGGCGGCACGGAATCGCGCTTCGCCCAGTTGATGACGCTAAAGGCTCAGCAGCTCGGCATGGTCAACACCCGCTACGTCAACGCCAACGGCCTGCCCGACAGCCGGCAGGTGACCACGGCGCACGACATAGCCATCCTGACCCGGGC
>JBOHLC010000308.1:0-8852 GCA_050729395.1 Caulobacteraceae bacterium | reverse complement strand
GTCTACGCGTCGAAGTGGGCGTAGCGGACGCCCAGGCCCAGGGTCGTCGGACCGGCCGCGCCCATGCCGACATCGCGGCCGACCTCGAAGTCGACCACCGTGTGAGTGACGTTGGTCGAGGACCGCGCGCTCTGGGCGTAGGGGTAGCCGTAGTAATAGCCAGGCGTGGAGCCCGAGAAGCTCCGGCTACGCTTGAAGGTGCGCCCGTATTTGACGCCCAGGTCGACGACCCACGGGCTGCCGCTCGCCTGGTAGCCGATCTTGCCGTCGATATCCCAGTCGGCGCGCGGGCGCACTCTCTGCGGCCCGGCCAGGGTGTCGGACGGGAAGGTGTCGAGCGCCCCGCCGGCGTCGAAGTTGTAGCCGCCCGAAAGGTCGATCCAGAAACCGCCCGCCCCGGGCTGGGCCGCCGCGGCGCCCGCGCAGCCCGCGGCTGCCAGAACCAGCGCGGAGACACGGCAATAGAGGCGGCGCTTGAGGCCGCTCGCACGAATCTTAGACATACCCGGATCCCCCCGGTTGTTTGTGGCGTACGAATCAAGCGTAACCCAGCTTGGCCGTCGGGGAAATAGAAAACTTCGCCGCGGCCCCGCTTTAGTGGCCTAGATTGTCGGTCCGCGAAATGAATGACGCCACGTTGTCGTGCATCTGCTTCAGCGACGCTTCGTGCGCATAGACCATGTGGCCCGACTGATAATAGTGATACTCGATGTTATTCTGCAGGTTGGGCGGAATCTGCAGGTGGTGGTCCTCGTACCAGCCCTCGTAGAAGGGCGTGGCCAGGTCGAAGTAGCCGCCGTTGACCATGATCTTCAGCTGCGGATCGTACTTCATGGCCGAAGCGAGGTCGGGCATGACGTTGAGCGCGCCGGGAATGGGGAACGGGACGCCGGGCGGCTGGTGCTCGAATTTCCAGTGCGCGCCCACTTCGATCTCCGGCTTGTAGATCTTGCCCACGCCATAGCCGAGGTCCTTGCGCACATAGTTGTTGAAGGCCGAGACATAGGCCGAGCTGATCGCTGCCGACTGCGGGTCGTACTCGGCTTCCTTGCTCAGCGGATCCATGCTGGGCCCCGAGAAGCGCGTATCGAGGCGCCCGGTGGTCAGATCGTCAGGATACTCCAGCCTGTGTTCGAACATGCCGCCGTTCACCCGCAGATCGGCCTTGAGGATGTAGGCCACGGGAAGGCCGGTGTATTTGGCCATCTGTTCGGCGATGGCCTGCTTGCGCGCCGGGTCGAGTTCCGCTCCTGCCGCCAGCGCCTCGGTGTAGTCGCCGGTGGCGAACGCCTCGACCTCCTTCAGGAACGGCTCGAGTTCGGCCGGCCGTCCGCCGGGAATGAGGTTGTGGTACCAGGCCGTCGCCGCATAGGTCGGCAGGGCGGCGATATAAGCTTCGTCCGTACCCGGATTGAACTCCGGGCCGTCGGCGGACAGGTCGAAGTTGAGGATCTGCGAGAGCAGGATCACGCCGTTGAAATCGACGTCGTCGTCCGTTTCGAGCTGGTTGATCAGCACCGCCGACCTCGGCGTGCCATAGCTTTCGCCGAACAGATATTTCGGCGAGTTCCAGCGGCCATATTTCGACAGGAACTCCAGGATGAACTGGGCGAAGGCGTGCGCGTCGGGGTCGACGCCCCAGAAGTCCTTGTCCTTGTCCTTGCCGGCGATGCGCGAAAAGCCGGTGCCCGGCGCGTCGATGAACACCATGTCGGTGGCGTCCAGCAGGCTGTAGGCGTTGTCGACCAGCGAATAGGGCGCGGGCGGGGTGTGCGCGTTGTCGGCCGTCACCACCCGGCGCGGGCCGAAGGCGCCCATGTGCAGCCACACAGTCGAGGAGCCCGGGCCGCCGTTGTAGAAGAAGGTGATCGGCCGGTCGGCGGACGGCGCGCCGTTCTTGAAATAGGCGACATAGAACATCGACGCCTCGGCCGTGGGATTGTCGCCGGCCACCGCGGCCTTGCCCTTGTCGGTGGTCTCGGCCGCCACCGCCTTGGCCACCGCGTCATCCCAGCCCTTGGGATGGACCACGAGCGTGCCGGCCACGGCGTGGTAGCCGATCCTGACCCCTTCGACGTTGACCTCGCCCTCGCTGCCGACGCTCTCCGGCTGAAAGATGCCGGTCGGTTTCTCGGCGGCCTGGACGGTCTTGTTGGCCTCGGCCTGGGCGATGGGCTTGGCGGGCTTGTCGGCGGCCAGCGCCGGCGCGGCCAGCAGCGCGCCGGCCGCGGCCGCCAGGAGCAGTTGTTTCATTGTCCTTGGGATTCCCCGCTGAGGCGTGTCATGCGGACCCGCATAGACGCAACCCGAGGCCAATCAAAATTACCAATTGGAAAGGGTGCGGCGCCGGCGCGCCGGCCCGTCGTCTCCAGGAGCGTTCGTTACGGCGCGTCCTACTCCGCGCCGTCGAGGCTGGAGGGGCGCTGGAGCGTGGGCGGCGGGGCTATGGTGGGCGTATGGCTGGCCTCTCCAAGCGAGAGGTTGGCGCTCTCATCCTGTGCGTCGGCCGCGGCGTCCGGCGAGTCGCTCGCGTTGGCGACGGCATCCACGTCCCGACAGTTGCCGGATGAATGATCCGCGTCCGACAGGGGCCTGACGACGCACGGCCCCTGAATCTGCGGCGGGACGCCTGATGAGCGGGCGACCTCTGCTACGGACCCCGGTCCGCGGCCAGGCCTGGGATTGCCCGCCATGCGCAGCACGACGGCGCCCACCACGGCGACGAGGAGCATGGGCGCGAGAAACAGCAGCAAGGATCGACCGATCAGGTCGAGGGGGCGGACCCGCCAGGGATCCACCAGCTTCTGGGGCCCCGGACCCCCGTTCTTGAGCAAGGTTTCCTGAAAGCGCCGGGCCTCCTCGCTGTGCGGCCCCTTGAGGGCGGCGACGCGGCCGGCCAGCGCCGACGCCAGCGCGACGTTCCCCGCCTTGTGGAACGCCTTGGCGTTGGTCCAGGCAAGCTCGCTTTCCAGGCCCCGCGGTTTCTGGCCGCCGAAGACGTTCCGCAAGCCATAGACCGGCGTCCAGGCCAGTCCCCAGGGACTCCACCAGCCCAGGAGCGCGGCGCCCGCCGTGGCGATCCACGAAACCTTGCGGGCGCAAGCGGCGCAGAAGATGCCCTGGGTCGGCCGTCGGCTCGCGGAATAGAGCTTGGAAATTATGCCCCAGAAGACCAGGTACCTGGGCTGGGCGGTGACCTGGTTGCAGATCTGGCATCGGATCGGTTTGGCGGCCGCTGAAATCCTCGTGGCCAGATCATGGGAGATGCACTGCGCGTCGTAGATGGCGCGCCGGTCTGGCTCGCCCAGGATATGATAGGCTTCGTCGATGGACTTGAACCGCGCGGGGGCTTCGGGATCCGAGGCCTCTTCGGCGCGCCGCTCGTCTTGAAGCTGCAGGTAGACCTGCGCGATTTCCTCACGGGATGAGCGGGCGACCACGCCGAGAGCCCTGTAATAGCCCTTCGGATCCGTCACCCAGATCCCTTCAACTCAAGGCGCCGGTAGATCGATCTTGCGAAAGCCCGGCTCGAACTGCTCCTTTTAGAGACGATTTGCACGACGACAACCCTAGAGCCTGATGCGTTTGCACGGAACAGATGCAAGCGCTGAATCAGGCTCTACACGTTTGGATCTAGAGCAAATCATCCCCGTTCAGACGATACCGTCTGAACGGGGTTTGCTCTAGTGCGTTTCATCCACCACCGGCAGCCAGACGGCGCTGGCGTGGGAGGCCGAGCGCGTTTGCCGAGGGATCCAGTACCGCGGGTCTGGCAGAGGGCGCCCGGCCCAGGTGGCGACCGGCTTGGCGCCAGGCGTGCTTCGCGACCACGGCGAAAGCCGGTTCTCCGAATGACGATCAACGGCGAGGTTCGGCCCAAGCGGACCCTATCGACTTCGAACTTGCAGTCGTTGGGCGCGAGCGGCCCGTAGACATCACGGCGAAGGTGTCATCACCAGCTGGGAAGCCGCCGCGCCGCCGTGGCATTGGAGATCGACGCTGACGTAAGTACCGACCGACGTGCTGTCGGTCATGTTCAGGTTCGCCGGCACGTCCGCGTCGGTGAAGTTGTTGGACCGGCCGCCGTTGTCCGTCACGAACGCCATATGGTCGCAAGCAAAGCCGGCGGCGCCCGTCTTGATGCCAACCTTGTGCGTGCCTGGGGGCAGGGGGAAAATTTTCGTGACCTCCTGGTTTGCGGGAATGGCGATGGTGACGGCGGCCGGATCGGCGCTCGCGGGGGTCACTGCCGCGGACGACGCACTGGTTGTCGCGGTCGGCTTCTGCGAGCACCCGGCGATCGCCAGGACGGCTACCAGCGCGGCGCCAATTTTGCTAAGGGGCATCGATGTTCACCTCAGGTTGCGGCCAGGCGGCAACCATCCCCCCTTGCGTCAAGATTGTCACCCCGCGGCGCATGCGGTCGATCGCGTAGGCGCCGCTGGGTAAGCTCCCCGGGCAGGTTGCGTCCGCGGACACCGGAGATGCGGGCGATTGACTCCAAGGACTCGCGACTGGCCGGGAACGCCCGGCCATGGGTGAAAGGCCTTTGGTGGAGATCGACCCTTGGCCCACTCTCGCGAAGTCGGAACACGGCGGCATCCGTAGCCGGGTGTTTATCGAACCGTCTCCTTCTCTTTGGGCGCCGATACGCGGCGCGACTTGGTCTCCGCCTTGGGCTTGGGCAGGAGTCGGAAGCGCGTCTGGCACCACCCGTAGTCAACGCCTACATCCAGCAGAGCGTCGGAACGCCCGCACGGGCAGGCAAATTCCATGACCGCGAAGACACGGTAGGTCTCCCCGGCCGCTAGGGGTACCGGCCTACCCGTGGCGTGGTTCGGGGCGACATTGACGCATAGAACCAGATCGCCAGGGCCGACTATGTCGCTCACAGCTTCCATCCAATACCCCGGGGCGAAGATTAGACCCTGACGAGCAAGGGGCAAGGACTGGTTTCCACCCGACTCCGAAGTTCCGAAGGTCCGCTCGCCGGCTGGGCGCCATCCGTTGGAAACGCGCCCCCAGGATCGCCGCGCGCTGCCTTGCCGCGCGATCGAGGCGCAAAATCGCCGTCCACGCGACAATCCCAATTGGGACTATCCGCTGGCGCGGCTCTCTCGAGCGCGTCTGGAACCGCAGCCAGCGACGGCGCTCGCGCGCCATCACCCTGCTTCACGCGATCATGGGTCGCCGGGACCGTCAACCCCGGGCTTGTCCCGGGGGCCGGCTGTGACGGCCGGGGGTGGGGGCGTGATCCAGCTCGACCGTCGAACACTCTAAGGCGCCCCGCTCACCACCGGCAGCCAGACGGCGCTGGCGTGGGACGCCGAGCGCGAGACCTGGATCGTCGCGGCGCGGTAGTCCTCGGGCGTGGCCAGGAAGATGTTGGGCACATAGGTCTGCGGATTGCGGTCGTAGAGCGGAAACCAGCTCGACTGGATCTGGACCATGATCCGATGGCCGGGCAGGAACACATGGTTCGCCGTTGGCAGGGCGAAGCGATAGCGCTGAAGCTTGCCGGCCGGGATCGGCGTCGGATGGGCGAAGCTGTCGCGATAGCGGCCGCGGAAGATGTCCATGGCGATCGGCAGCTCATATCCGCCCATCTCCGGCCGGGACGGGACTTCGCCCGGATAGACGTCGATCAGCTTGACCACGAAATCGCCGTCCGTGCCGCTGGTCGCGGCCCAGATGTCGGCGATCGGCGCGCCGCCGATCCTCACCGGCGCGGTCAACGGGGCGGTCTCATAGGTCAGGACGTCCGGACGGTCGGCCACGGCGCGCTGATCGCTGGTCAGCCAGCTCTGCCATCTGGGCGTATCCGAAAAGCGGTCGGGCCTGGGCAGATAGGGAACGGGCTTGGCCGGGTCCGACACATAGACGTCCGCGCCCTCCGTCCGGGGCGCGTCGAATCCGAGCGCGAACCGGGCTTCGAGATAGAGCGGCTTCAGCGGCGCGGGGCAGCTTTTTTCGCAGGCCAGCGGCCAGGACTTGAACCGGTCCCAATGGTTCTCGCCGGTGTTGTAGATGAGCACGCGCGGCGTGTCGGCCTTGGGCGCGCCGTCCTTGAGGTACTGATCGAAGAACGGCTTGAGCACGTCGCGACGCCATTGCAGCGCCGTGTCGCCCTTGAATCGCAGCACGCCCAGGGTCGTGCCGTCATAATTGGCCCCGCTGTGACGCCAGGGCCCCATGACCAGGTAGTTGGTGTCGCCATGGCCGGCCGCCACCAGCGCGCTCCAGCTGTGGATCGCGCCCCACATGTCTTCCTGGTCCCACAGGCCCTGCTCCCACATGGTCGGCACGCGCGAGGGGTGTTCGGCGACCAGCTTGTCCAGCGCCTGGCCCTGCCAGAAGGCGTCGTAGGCCGGATGGGCCTCCATGCGCAGCAGCCACGGATAGGTCGAAAGACCGTGCGTGCTGGCCCAGCCGTCGACCGAACCGGCGGCCAGGAAGCCCTGATAGTCGTCATAGGCCTCGCGCGCGGCGCTCTCGCCCTCGCCGCGCCGCGTCGTCTCGCTGGCGATGTAGTCGAGATTGGGCTGGCGGAAGGCGCCGTAATGGAACCAGTCGTCGCCCATCCAGCCGTCGACCATCGGGCTCTCCGGCGCGGCGACCTTCAGCGCTGGGTGCGGATCGAGCAGGGCCATGACCACGGTGAAGCCTTCGTAGGACGAGCCGATCATGCCCACCCGGCCGTTGGATTGCGGAACGTTCTTGACCAGCCAGTCGATCGTGTCCCAAGCGTCGGTGGTCTCGTCGGTCGTGGTGGGATTGAGCGGCCCGCGCACGGGCCGGGTCATCACGAAGTCGCCCTGCGAGCCCCACTTGCCGCGCACGTCCTGAAAGACGCGGATATAGCCGTCGGCGGCGAACAGCTCGTCGCTCTGCGACAGGCGCGCGGCCATTGAGGTGCTGTTGGTCCGCTCGACCCGCTTGGCGGCGTGGTAGGGCGTGCGCGTCAAGAGGATCGGCGCGTGGTGCGCGCCCTTGGGGATGACGATCACGGTGAACAGCTTCACCCCGTCGCGCATGGGGATCATCACGTCGCGCTGGATGTAATCGGCGCTCGCCGGCGGCGGCGGGACCTTGGCCACAATGTCGTTGAGGTCGGGTCCGGGCGGCAGGGCCGGACGCGTATCCTGCGCCGGCGCGGCGGTCGCCAGCAGGAGGGCCGCCGCCGCGCCCAGAATGAACATCGCCTTCATCGCCGCCTCCACCCGCGTAACCTCCGCCGACCCATAGCCAAACCAGAGCCTTGCGCAAACGCGGCGCGCGTCATTTGTTATCGCGACGGAGGCCGCATGGTCGCACACGCCTTGCTGATCCTGGCTCTGACGCTCGCCGCCGCGCCGGCCGTGGCCCGACAGGATGGCCAGGCGGTCTACGCGGCCAATTGCGCCGCCTGCCACCAGGCGAGCGGCGCGGGGATAAAGGGCGCCTTTCCCGCCCTGGCCGGCGATGCGTTCGTGGCCGGCGATCCGGCGCGGCTGATCGGCCGCGTGCTCGCGGGCAAGTCCGCGATGCCGCCATTCGCCGCCAGCCTGTCGGACGACCAGATCGCCGCCGTGCTCACCTACGTCCGGGGCGCCTGGGGCAATAGCGGCGCGGCGGTCACCCCGGCCCAAGTCGCGGCCGCCCGCGCGGCGATGGTATCTCATTAGGATAACTTGGCCGAAGGAACGCGCGGGGGCCGCCGCGAATTAGCGCGCCATGGCCGCCCTCGCTGACTCACCCATCGTCGCCCAGGCCGCCGGTCTCGTCTATGTCGACACCGACGCGCCGGGCCTCGGCCGTCGGCGCGTGGGCCGGGGATTCCGCTATCTGGCGCCCAACGGAAAGGCGCTGGCGGACGAGGCCGAACTGGCGCGCATCCGCGGCCTGGCCATTCCGCCCGCCTGGCGCTCGGTGTGGATCTGTCCCCTGGCGGAGGGTCACATCCAGGCGATCGGCTACGACGACAAGGGCCGGCGCCAATACTGCTATCACGCCAGGTTCCGCGAGGTCCGCGAGGAGGCCAAGTTCGAGCACCTCCTGGCCTTCGCCCAGGCCCTGCCCAAGCTGCGCCGCCGGATGGCCAAGGACATGGCCGCGCCCGGCCAGGGTCGCGACAAGGTGTTGGCGACGGTGGTCAGTCTGCTCGAGTCGACCATGGTCCGCGTCGGCAATCCGGCCTACGCCAGGGCCAACGGCAGCTATGGCCTGACCACGCTTTTGACTCGGCACGTGAAGGTCAACGGCGCGGAGCTGAAGTTCCACTTCACCGGCAAGAGCGGCAAGACCTGGCGCCTCGGCGTGCGCGACCGCCGTGTCGCCGCCGTCGTCCGCCGGTGCCAGGAGCTGCCCGGCCAGGCGCTGTTTCAGTACGTCGACGACGAGGGCGAGCGCCAGAGCGTCACCTCGGCGGACGTCAACGCCTATCTCAAGTCCGCGACCGGGGCCGACATCACGGCCAAGGATTTCCGCACCTGGGCCGGAACGGTGCTCGCGGCCGTGGCGCTGGCGCGAAGCGAGCGGCCTGCCAGCGCCACCGCGGCCAAGCGCGCCGTCGCCGAGGCCATCCGCGAGGTCGCGGCGCGCCTCGGCAACACCGCCGCCATCTGCCGCAAATGCTATGTGCATCCCCGCGTGGTCGACGCTTGGCTGGCCGGCGAGGACCTGCTCGCCCAGCGCGACCCCGTCGCCGGCCTGAAACCGGAGGAAGCCGCCGTCCTGGCGCTGTTGAGAGGTTAACCTTTCGCCCAGGAGCGAAAACCGATCTCCCCCTGCGTAGCTGGGGGAGGGGACCGCGAAGCGGTGAGGGGGGCGGATGCCGCGCGACGGGGTCTCCGGCCGCCCCTCGACCGATCTCC
>JBOHLC010000307.1:0-11041 GCA_050729395.1 Caulobacteraceae bacterium | reverse complement strand
TCTCTTCCCCCCGCATCGGGGGGAAGTGGCCCGAAGGGCCGAAGGGGGGCCGGCGCTTTCCCCCCATCCCCGGCTTCGCCGGTACTTCCACCCGATGCGGGGGGAAGAGATTCGAATCTGGCCCTCCTCGCCTATGCCCTGCGTCTGGGCGATGACGCCTTGATCCTGGGCCAGAGGCTTGGCGAATGGTGCGGCAAGGCGCCGGCGCTGGAAGTCGACCTGGGGCTGGCCAACCTGGGGCTGGATCTCATCGGCCAGGCGACGTTCTTCCTGGGCTACGCCGGCGAGCTGGAGGCGGAGGGGCGCGACGCCGACCGGCTCGCCTTCCATCGCGACGTCATGGACTTCACCAACTGCCTGCTGGTCGAGCAGCCGAACGGCGATTTCGCGCGCACCATCGCCCGACAGTTCCTGTTTTCCGCCTGGCGCCTGCCCCTGTTCGAGGCGCTGTCGGGCTCGGCCGACGCAACGCTCGCCGCCGTGGCCAGAAAGGCGGTCAAGGAGACGGCCTATCATTTGCGCTTCGCCCGCGAGTGGGTCGTCCGGCTGGGCGACGGCACCGACGAAAGCCGCCGGCGCATGATCGAAGGTCTCGACTGGTGCTGGCGCTTCGTCGACGAGCTGTTCGAGGCCGATGAGGTGACGCGCGCGCTCACAGGCGTCACGCCCGATCCAGCCACTTTGCGCGGGCCGTTCGACGCCGAGGTTGACGCCACACTGGCCGAGGCCGGCCTGGAGCGGCCGTCCGCGCGCCGGCCGGTTCTCGGCGGCCGCACGGGCCGGCACTCGGAGCACCTGGGCCATCTGCTGGCCGAGATGCAGTTCCTGCCGCGCGCCTATCCGGAGGCCAGGTGGTGAGCGGGACGACCACTCTGGACCGCGCCGCTCGCGTGCGCGAGATCCTCGCGGGCGTGATGGACCCGGAGATTCCGGTCGTCTCGGTGCTCGATCTCGGCATCGTGCGCGAGATCGCCCCGGATGGGCGGAGCGTCGCCATCACCCCGACCTATTCCGGCTGCCCGGCGACGGCGGCCATCGAGGCCGAGATCAAGCGCTCTCTGGCGGCGGCGGACCTGGCCGACGTGACCCTCGTCACCCGCCTCGATCCGCCGTGGACCACCGACTGGATCACCCCCGAGGGCCGCGCGAAGCTCGCCGCCTGGGGCATCGCCCCGCCCTCGCCCCGCGCGGCGGCCACCTGCCCGCACTGCGGCGCGGACGATACGGTCGAGGTCAGCCGCTTCGGCTCGACCCCGTGCAAGGCCCTGTGGCGCTGCCGGGCCTGCGGCGAGCCGTTCGACCGCTTCAAGTGCCACTAGCGAAGTGTCGGCCGCCTTCCACGCCTTGAAGATCGCCGAGGTGCGGCGCGAGACGCCGGACGCGGTGTCGCTGCGCTTCGACCTGCCGGCCGAGCTCGCCGGCGCCTTCGCCTTCCGGGCCGGCCAGCACCTGACGGTGAAGGCGCAGATCGGCGGCGAGGAGGTGCGCCGCAACTATTCGGTGTGCGCCGCGCCGGGTGACGGCGAGCTGCGCATCGCCATCAAGCAGATCGCAGACGGCGTCTTTTCCGGCTGGGCCAACACCGCGCTCGAGGCCGGCCAGGCGCTGGAGGTGATGCCGCCGCACGGCGCCTTTACCTGGCGGTTCGATCCGGCTGCGGCGCGGCGCTATGTGGCCTTCGCCGGCGGCTCGGGCATCACCCCGATCCTTTCCCTGCTCAAGACCGCGCTCAGCGTCGAGGCGAAGAGCCGCTTCACCCTGCTCTACGGCAACCGCGCCTCGGCCCAGGTGATGTTCCTGGAGGAGCTGGCGGGCCTGAAGAACCGGTTCATGGACCGCCTGGAGGTGTTCCATTTCCTCGAGGAGGAAGAGGAGGACGCCGAACTGTTCAACGGCCGGCTGGACGGGGACAAGGTCGAGGAGATCCTGACCCGCCTCGTGCGAGCCGGCGACACCGACGCCTTCTTCATCTGCGGACCGGCGCCGATGATGGACGCGGTGGAGGCGGCGCTGAAGGCGCGTGGCGTGCCGGCCGACCGGGTCCTGATCGAGCGGTTCATCACCGGGGCGGTGTCGCTGGCCCAGGCCGAGGCCGCCCGCCGGCTGGAGACCGAGGCGCGCGGCCGGCGCATGAGCGTGATCCTCGACGGACGCCGCGCGCGCGTCGCCTTCGACGCCGACAAGGGTTCGATCCTGGAAAGCGCCCGCGCCGCCGGCCTGCCGGCGCCCTTCGCCTGCAAGGGCGGGGTGTGCGCCACTTGCCGGGCCAAGGTCGTGTCGGGCAAGGTCGAGATGAAGGCCAACTATGCCCTGACCGAAGCCGAGGTCGCCGCCGGCTATGTGCTCACCTGCCAGGCCGTCCCCATCGGCGAGGGCGTGGTCATCGACTACGACGGTTGAGGCCTAGTAACATAGCCCCTTCAGCGCGATATCGGTGGCCAGGTCGGCGACCTCTTGCGCGCTGGCCACGCCGCCCGGGCGATACCAGGTGTGGGTCCAGTTGATCATGCCGAAGAAGAGCATGGTCGCCGGACGTCTCAGCTCCGCGCTCAGGCCGGGCTGGATATCGACCAGCAAAGACTCCACCGCCTCGATCAGGCGCCGCTGGCGGGACACGATCTCCGCCCGGCGCGTGGGCGGCAGCGCGTCAAGCTCATTGAGCAGCACCTTGTGGCGGGCGGCCGCGCCGACGTAGAGGCGCATGAAGGCGCGGGCCAGCTCGCGCAGCTTGTCCGGCGCGGGGATCGACCTCGCCATGACCTCGTCAGCGGCCTCGTCGAGCAGGCGCAGATGCTGGTCCATGACCTCGAACAGGATCTCTTCCTTCGAGGGATAGTAGTGATAGATCAGAGACTTGGACGCGCCCAACGCGTGGGCCAGGTCGGCCACCGACGCGCCGGCGAAGCCCTTGCTGGCGTAAAGCTCGGCCGCGCGGTCGACGATCGCGGCGCGCCGTTCGGCGTAGTCGGCCGCCTGGGTGCGGGCCAAGCCGTCAGTCCGGTTTGTCGAGCTGGCCGACGTCGCGGACCGCGCCGCGCGCGGCGCTGGTTGTCAGGGCGGCGTAGGCCTGCAGGGCGACGGAGACCTTGCGCGCCCGGTTGGCCGGCTTCCACGGCGTGCGGCCCCTGGCGGCGCGGCGGCGCGCGAGTTCCTCCTCGGCCACGGCCAGGCGGATGGACCTGGCCCGGATATCGATCTCGATGACATCGCCATCCTGAATGAGGGCGATGGCCCCGCCTTCCGCCGCCTCGGGCGAAACGTGGCCGATGGAAAGGCCGGTAGTGCCGCCGGAAAACCGCCCGTCGGTGATGAGGGCGCAGGCTTTGCCGAGGCCCTTGGATTTCAGATAGCTGGTCGGATAGAGCATCTCCTGCATGCCGGGTCCGCCCTTGGGGCCCTCGAAGCGGATGACGACCACATCGCCCGGCCTTACCTTGCCGGTGAGAATGCCCGACACCGCGTCGTCCTGGCTCTCGTAGACGCGCGCGGGTCCGGAGAAGGTCAGAAGGGCATCGTCCACGCCGGCGGTCTTCACGATCGACCCGTCGAGGGCGAGATTGCCCTTGAGCACCGCCAAGCCGCCGTCAGTCGAAAAGGCGTGCGCCGTCTCGCGGATCGCGCCGCCCTCGCGGTCGAGATCGAGGCTTTCCCAGCGGCGGTCCTGGCTGAAGGCGACCTGGGTCGGCACCCCGCCCGGCGCGGCCCGGTAGAAGGTACGCGCGGCCTCGTCCGCCCCGCGCCTCAAGTCCCAGGTCTCCAGCGCCTCGGCCATGGTCGCGCTGTGCACGGTGGGATTGGCGGCATGGATCAGCCCGGCGCGCTCGAGCTCGCCGACGATGGCCATGATGCCGCCGGCGCGGTGGACGTCCTCGAGGTGCACGTCGGCCTTGGACGGCGCCACCTTGCACAGGCACGGAGTCACGCGCGAGAGCCGGTCGATGTCGTCCATGGTGAAGGGCACCTGGGCCTCGTGCGCGGCGGCCAGCAGGTGCAGGACGGTGTTGGTCGAGCCGCCCATGGCGATATCCACGGTCATGGCGTTCTCGAAGCCCGCGAAGCTGGCGATCGAGCGCGGCAGGACGCTGGCGTCGTCCTCCTCGTACCAGCGCCGGGCGAGGCTGACGATGCGCCGCCCGGCCTCGTGGAACAGGCGCTCGCGGTCGGCGTGGGTGGCCAGGGTGGTGCCGTTGCCGGGCAGGGAGAGGCCCAGCGCCTCGGTCAGGCAGTTCATCGAATTGGCCGTGAACATGCCCGAGCACGAGCCGCAGGTCGGGCAAGCCGAGCGCTCGATGATCTTCACGTCCTCTTCCGAGACGCGATCGTCGGCGGCCGCGACCATGGCGTCGATCAGGTCGATCTTGCGCGTCTGGCCGCCCAGGAGAACCTTGCCGGCCTCCATCGGACCGCCGGAGACGAACACGGTCGGCACGTTCAGGCGCAGGGAGGCCATCAGCATGCCCGGCGTGATCTTGTCGCAGTTGGAAATGCACACCAGGGCGTCGGCGCAATGGGCATTGACCATGTACTCGACGCTGTCGGCGATAAGCTCCCGCGAGGGCAGGCTGTAGAGCATGCCGTCGTGGCCCATGGCGATGCCGTCGTCGACGGCGATGGTGTCGAACTCCTTGGCCACGCCTCCGGCCTTCTCGATCTCGCGCGCCACGAGCTGGCCCAGGTCCTTCAGGTGCACGTGGCCCGGAACGAACTGGGTGAAGGAATTGGCGACGGCGATGATCGGCTTGCCGAAGTCCTCGTCCTTCATCCCGGTGGCGCGCCACAGCCCGCGCGCGCCAGCCATGTTGCGGCCGTGGGTGGTGGTGCGGGAACGATACGGGGGCATGCGAGCAGCCTTTGCGAGCGCCCCGCATAGCAAACAACGGCCCGGGCGCGAAGTCGCGCTCGACAGCGCCGGCCTGAGCATCGACATTGGCGTCAAAGCCGAGGGGGTGAGCTGTCGATGAACCGCGATCGGACCGCTGGCTCGTCGCTCTCGCGGGCGATCACCGCCGCGGAGTATTTCACCGTGGCGTTCGGCTGCGTGGTCGGCGTGGCCTGGGTCATCGTCCTGGGCGACATCGTCGCCCGCGCGGGGCCGGCGGGCGCGGCCCTGGCCATGGCCGGCGGCGGCGTGGCGATCCTCATCGTCGCCTTCTGCTATGCCGAGGTGGCCGCGGCGCGCCCGGCGGCCGGAGGCGAGCTGGTCTACGCCCACGAACTGGCCGGCTCGGGGGGGAGCTTCGCCGTCGGCTGGCTCCTGGCGCTCATCTATGTGTCGGCTTGCGCCTTCGAGGCCATCTCCATCGGCGCGGTGAGCGACCTGCTGTTTCCCGGCGCGACGGGGCCAAGGCTCTATGCCCTCTTCGGCCAGGATGTCCGCATGGGCGGCGTCATCATCGGGCTAGGCGCGGCGATCGCCCTGTGGCTGCTCAACCTCGCCGGCGCCGCCCTGACGGCGCGGAGCCAGCAATGGGTGACCTACGCCCGCATCGCCTTGATGTTCATCTTCCTCGGCGTCGCCATCGCCTATGGCCGGCCGGCGAACCTGGCGCCCTTGTTCAGGCATGCGGCGACGTCGGCGCGCCTGGGCGACATTCTGGCCGTCCTGGCGACGGCGCCATTCTGGTTTGGCGGCTTCACGGTCTTCGCCACCGCGGCCGAGGAAAGCGCCTCATCCATGCGTCTGGTGGGTCGGGCTATCGTGGTTTCGGTGATCGCCGCCGGCGTCTTCTACGTCACCCTGATCCTCTGCATTAGCGCGCTGGCCCCTTGGCCGGTGCTGGCGGCGATGAAGCTGCCGGCGGCCCAGGCCTTCAAGGTCGGGGTGCGCTCTCCCGCCATGGCCAAGCTGGTGCTGGCCACGGCGCTGCTCGGTAACCTCACCGCCTGGAACGCCCTGCTGCTGGCCGGATCGCGCGTGCTCTTCGCGCTGGGTCGGGCGAAGCTCGCCCCGGACCGGCTGGCGCGCGTCCATCCACGCTCGCACGCGCCTTCGACCGCCATCGGTCTCGTCTCGCTCATCTCGATCGGCGCCTTGTTCCTCGGCCGCGGCTTCATCGCCCCGCTGATCAATGTCAGTTCGGCCGTCTACTGCCTGATGTACCTCGTCACTTGCCTGACGCTTATCCGGCTGCGGCGGGCGAGCGGCGGCCCGCCGGCGGCCTATGCCGCTCCAGGCGGCGCGGCGACGGCGTGGCTGGCGATCGCCGCTTCTGTGGCCATGCTCGCGGTCTCCCTGGTCGGGCCGTGGATGGCGAGCGGCGGGGCGATTCCGCCGGAGTGGCTCACGCTCGCCGGGTGGAGCGCGCTCGGAGCGATCGTGTGGCTCGCCTCGGCCCGTTCGCGCGCCGAGGTGTCGGAGCCCGAGCGCGCCCAGCTTCTGCGCGGCTATCTGACGCCGTAACTAGCTAGCTGTCGCCGGCCTGCTGGGCCGCGGCCAGAGCCGGCAGATGCTGCGACAGGTGGGCGAGCACCTCGTCGGGCGAGACGCCGAACTGATTGGCCAGGCTTTGCACGTGCGCGTCGCCGAGCACCGCCTGGAGCTGGTCGGGACTGATCGGGCAGTGGTCGCCGCCCGGAACCCAGGAGGCGACCGCCGAACCAAGTCCGTTCTGTTCCAGCATGCCGAGCATGCCTGAAACCCCGCCGACCGAGGAATTGTCGAGCGCGCCCGACATCGCCTGCTGGGCGTCGCCGCCCAGGGCGCCTCCGGCCAGACCTTTCAGAGTATCGAAGAGACCCATGACTCACTCCTTCAAAGGCCCCCTCGACGTGCCGCCTCGCCCCTCGTGGGGCGAGGTTGCGATGCTATTTGTGGCAGACCTTGCCCTTGGGGATGCAGCTCTTGCCGCACGGGACGCCGGTCTTGCAGACGGCGGCCTTGCCGGACTTCGCGGTGAACATCGTGCCGCCGCCGGCGTTCCTCTTCCTTGGCGCCGGCTTGGCGGCGGCCATCGGCTTGGCCGCCATGGGCGCCGCCGCGGCGGCCGGGCACTTGATGAAGTGGCCCTTGGCGTCCTTGCACGACTTGGCGTCGGCGGTTGACGCGAAAGCGAGCGCCATCAGCGCGGCCGCCGTGATCATGAAGCGCATAGAGTAGACCCTCCCTCGGTTGACGAGCGGCACAGTTCAACCGAAATCACCCACTTGGCAAGAGCACGGGCCCGCGCGAACGAACGGCCCCCCGTCAGAGGGGTCGATCTCGACCGCCAGGCGCGCTGCGCCCACTATCACTCGGTCCTCGATATCGTCGCCATCAAGATGCGCTGCTGCGATGCATGGTATGCGTGCAAGGACTGCCACGAGGCGCTGGCCGGGCACCCGATCGAAGCCTGGCCGCGGGACGAATGGGCCCAGATCGCGGTGTTATGCGGCGCGTGCGGCGACCAGATGAGCATTGAGGCCTATCTGGCGTGCGACAATGCCTGCCCAGTGTGCGCGGCGCCGTTCAATCCCGGCTGCCGCCACCACCATCACTATTATTTCAAGGCGCTGGCACTCAGTGGCCGATCAGGCGCAGCGCCACCGGCTTCCACCACGGGCTGAGGTAGATCCACACCTCGGTCAGCTGCAGGCTGGCGATCCAGGCGAGACCCGCGAGATAGACCGGATGGAGGCGTCGGCGGGTGACGAGGTCATAGGCCCCCAGGCCTAGGATCAGGACATCGTTGCCGAGGTAGAGCGAGGCGAAGGTCGCCCAATAGCCGGCGCCCAGCCACGCGGTGATGGGGCCTCCCAGCCAACGGGCGAAGCCGGCGTCGCTGATGAACATGCTGGCCAGGAGAATGAGGCGCTTGTGGCTGGAAGAGAGCCCGCGCAGCGCAAGGGCCGCGACCGTGAGGCCGGCGAAGCCGAGAATGTCGGTGAACTGGATGATGACGAAGGCCGGATCGGCCTGCGCCGTGCCCGCCTCGACGCGTTGCATGACGATGGCCGTCACCGGTCCGATCACGATCATGGCCATGGCCAGGAAGGCGCCGGCGACACCAAGCCGGCGATGGATGTCCGGCCGGCGAGCGCGGATCAGAAGGACCTGGGTCGTTAGCAGCACCAGCCAGCCGACGAAGGCGGCGCCGTGGATGGGGATGATCAGCGGATAGGGCGGCTTGTGTTTCTGGAAATGAGCCGCGATCTCCGGGACGAAGCCCATCAGAATGCCGAGCCAGATCAGGGCGACCATGGCCAGGAAGAAGTTGCGGTCCCAGCGATGGAACGGCGCGAAGCGGCGGCTGGCGAATCCGCGCGGGCCTTCGGCGGCGATCGAGATCATCGCGCCGCCTCAGGCGGTAATTGGTTGGATGTCATGAGCCCCCCGGCCGATTGCGCGGGCGAAGCTAAGCGCGTTGTTGGCATCAGCGCAATGGCCGCGATGGCGGTCTCGCGGTCAGGTCCTCGGCGAGCTCATGGGAACCTTACGAGTCAACGATGGGGCCGCTTTCCCTTGGCGCACCGCTGACGATTGTCCGGTCTGGGCTTGGTCGCGCGTGCATGCGATCCACGATCAGGGCCACGACCGCCAACACCGCCAGAAGCGCAAAAGCCGCCGCGACGGCGGGCCAGTTCGCGAGGGCGAGGCGAGCCAGGAAGATGAGCAGTGTTCCGCCGACGAAGGTCCAGAATAGCCCGACAGCGACGTAGAAGGCGCGTCGAGCGGGCCGCGGATCGTCGTCCTCGTCATCGGTGGCGATCAGTCGCCAACCCCGGAACCAGATCCACAGGCTGTAGGCGACGACCAGCGGCGCCGCGATCCAGGCATAGGCGACCGCATATCCAGCCACGATCGGGGCTGTGATGGCGAAGCCGACCACCGCGCCAAGAGTCAGCAAGAGCCGCTTTGGGACCCTTATCCACATTGCTCAGTTATGCGCCCGCCCGATCCAGAGGAAAAGAAGCGGCGCGCGCCAATCTTGCCGAGGCCGCCGCCGTCAAGCGCGGGTCAGAACCGGAAGACGGCGCCCGCGCTGGCGATGCCGTCGGTCTGGTGCTCGCCGAAGCGGCCGCGCAGGTCGCCGAACAGCTCGAAGCTTTGGTTCAGCCTTATCTTGAGCGAACCGTCGACGACGCCGGCGACCCCCTCTTGGCGCGGCGCGGCTTGCACGAAGGAGGTGCCCGCTAGGCCGTCGAGGCTGCCGGAAACGTCCTGATAGTTCCCGCCAAAGTTGTCCTGGACTCCCAACTGGATTGCGGGCCGCAGCGTGACTCCCCCAGAACTCGTGACGGTGGACTCGTAGAGCAGTCCCACTTCGCCCACTTCGGAGTCCCGGCTCGCCGAGTTGATCTGGTAGCCCAGGGGACCGACGCCCTGCTCGAGAACCGCGCTCTGACTGGAGTGCACGTAGGTGAAGCGCGCATAGGGGCGCAGGCCCGTGTCGCCGATGGGGGTGCTGGCCTGCAACAGGAAGCCTTCGTTGTCGACGTTCGGGTTCGAGGTCGCCAACCCGTATCCGGGAATGGCGCGGCTAACCGACCAGTCCGTGCGCATATAGAAGGCTTCGGCGTCGAACCAGGTGCGGCCATCGACCAGGCGGCCGTAGATCGCGCCGTAGTACGACGGCCCGGAGGCGCTCGCGGCCGCCGCGTCCATATGGAGGCTGTTCTCGACGTAGCCGAAGGCCCCGCCGACCAGCGAGCCATTCGTCGACGAGCGGTCGATGCCCCCGACGACGCCCGCGCCTCTGTTTGTGAAGCCAAAGACGCTGCCTTCGGCGTTCTGACTTTCCCAGGAGCCGATCGCGAAAGCCCAGGCGCCGTAGCCAGCGCAAGCCGGGGCGGTCCTGTCCGTCGATCCGTCGGGGCAGCCGGCGTCGCCGAAGCGGTCCTCCACCAATGAGGAGAAACTCTCGGCCCGATCGAGCGTCGCCGTGGAGACGCCGCCGTAGATCTGGGCGAAAATCTGGCTCTCCGTCACCAGGTCGACCTGGCTGCCGGTGTAGAAGACTCCGGCCAACTCGCCCGGCGAGCCGGTGGAAATGACGGTCGAGAAGGTCCCAGTCACGGGACTTCCGGCCAGGATCTCATAGATATGAGTGCCATAGGTCCCCGGATTGAAGGTGAGGGCGAGAGTGCCATTCAGGCTGGCCGCGCCTAGCGAATTCAGCTGAGAGGCGGCGGTCGGCGAGACCTCGATCGCCAGCGTGCTGCTGGCGCCTTGCGTATAGGACCCCACCGTTAGAGTCCCCATCGGGGCGCCCGGCGCCACCACGCCGCCGGCCGTATTGGAGGCCGACCCGGCAACGGTCCCAACGCCGCTCAACGTCCCGCCCGCGCCTATGACGACGTTTCCGCCCAAGGTCGCGCCGGGATGGGCCGCGTCCCCCACCTCCAGAACGCCCGCTGAGACCGTTGTCAGCCCGTTGAACGGATTCACCGCGTCGAGGATGGTGGTCCCGCTCCCGACCTGGTCGAGAGCGCCCGAGCCAGAGATGCTCTGGTTGAATGTTACGACGTCGCTTTGGTCGACAACGAGGGTCCCGTTGTCGACGATATCCCCGGCCACCGTACCGGTGGTCCCGCCATCGCCCAGCACCAGCGTCGCGCCCGTGTTGATCGTGGTGAGGCCGGTGTAGGTGTTGGTCCCGGTCAGCGTCTCGGTCCCGCCGGCGATGGTCAGCGCGCCGCCGACGCCGTCGAAGAGCCCTCCGTCGGCCAGCACGCCGGAGAAGGTCCCCGAGGCCGCCGTCAGTGTCAGCGTCTGGGCCCCCAGCGACACTCCGCCCGAGCCGTCCAGCGACGTGATCGAGGCTCCCCCTGTCGTGCCGGAGATGTCGAAGGTCCCGTTCACGATCACGTCCGAAGAATCGGAGATCGAGCCCGTGAGGCTAAGCGCCAGCAACCCCGCGGAGTCGATGGTTGTAGTCCCGGTATAGGTGCTGACGCCGCTGTCGTTCAGCGAGCCTGCCTGGATCTCCACGGTGCCCGTCCCGGAGATCGGGATCGCGCCGGCGATGCCGCCGCCGCCGAAGTTCATCGTCAGCGCGCCGTTGTCGGCGACCGCGTTGCCGCCGCCGACCAGGAAGCCCGGCGCGCCATCGCCCCACTGCAGGGT
>JBOHLC010000306.1:0-8797 GCA_050729395.1 Caulobacteraceae bacterium | reverse complement strand
TCGCTCCTGACGGCGTCGTTGACGCACTGAAGGAAATCAGGTCGCGGAGACGCCGGCGTTAGCCGGCATCACCGCGGTCACGACGATGGAGGGGCCGGTTCGCATAAGCGGGCCGGCCCTTTGCTTTTGTCGGGCGATCGAGATCGCCCGCTTAATGACCAGTCTGGGCGCTGTGGCAGGTCCGCGTTCGGGCAGCAGGCTTCCGGCCGGAGTCGACCCGTAGCGGACTTTCGCGCGCTGCTCTCAGCGGTGCCCACATCAGCTGTCGTCGTCGCGATTGAGGACTAGGATTGTTCCCATTTGTCGCCCTGGCTCGTTTCTCCAAGGCGAGACCATTGGGGCGCTGGCGCGCGCCGAATGAGTTTGAATGGAGCAAGAAAAAACAGCCAAAAGAGCATTAAAGCCAACGCCGCCTCAAGACAATTAATAACAAAAACGATTACGCCAGACACCATCAATCGCTCGTTGCCCAAGTATCCTTGCACGTCTAGATGTGTGTCACTTCGGCTCCTTGGGTCAAATTTTATGGGAATGAGCGACCCAATTTTATATCTCTCGTAAGTATCCGATGCGATTTCGTGGAAGGTTGAAATTTTAATTGATTTGTTATTATTGCTATTGTGTGGGCCAATCGGTCGATAATCAATAAAACAGGCGACAGGTCTCGTATGACAATACTTGTCAGTCACGACGCCAAACCCTCTCTCCCCATGGTCTCTAAGATAGATCTTATTATTATATTCACTAACAACGCGCGCCGCGCACAATACGCAGATGAGGGCGTATATGGTGAGGAGAATGGCTGTCACTCTGGGCGTCAACCGCCACATCGTTTTGAATGCGCCGACAGGCGTCGCAGACTCCTTGAAACCAGGAAGATCTGCCAGCCTCCGAGGCGGTCCGGTCCTGACCATTTTGCCCCCGCGATTGAACCAGATCAGAGTGATGTCCACGATTTCATGGCGGCTCTAGCGCACTGCGACCATAACACGAGTCTCATCCCGCACTCTCAATGTCGGGAATCCACCCTACTCAGCCGTTCCGAACGTCCGCGGGTCGGCAACGGACAGTCGGCCAGACCGCGCCACTAGAACCTGGCGCAATCGCGGTGTTCGACGAGGCCGACCGACAGCTGATGGAAGCGGGCCTTGTAGGCGGCCATGAGGGCGTCGAGCTTCGCGCGGTCCCTGCCCGGCCTGACAGCACCAGCAGCAGCACGCGCGAGGCTTCGTGGGTCTGGACGCCGGTTGGCGACCTGCGACAGTGCGCCTAGAAGTCTTGAAGAGCGCCCGCTTAACATGGGGTCGGCACAAGCTGGCCGGGGCGAGGATGGGCAGACATTGCGCACCAGCTACCGACCTCAACATATGATGCGCCGCGTTTTGCTGGCGGCGGCTGTCGGGGCCGCCGCGATCTTGGCTACGCCGACGTTCGCCCAGGAAACCAACGACTGGAGAGGCGTCCAGCGAGGTGCATTTATAGATCCTAGGGGGTCCGAGGCCCAAGGTGCCGGCCAACCACCGCGCGTAGGTCCTAGCGTGTTGCGATCGACGGCAGCGCCTCCGCTTTCGGCGCTAGGCGACGAGGTCATTCGATTCAGTTCGAGCCCGCTTGTTGCGAGGGCCGGCTTCATCATTGAGGTTCATCGCCTCGGCAACGGTCCAGTCTCTGGCTCGGTCACACCTTTGGCTGTTGGTAAGGCGCGGTGGGAACCAGTTGCGGTGCGCCACTTTACGATGACGGCACCGGCATTTGATCGATTGAGAGCGGCAATCGAAGCCTTGATCACTGAACCTCTCTCTATCTTCAGGGGAGACGAAGTGATCGCGTGTCGTGACGACCCGGTCTATTTGACCGAACAGTTGCATGACACATCAATGCGCTGGCTCTCGGGCTCTAGTGAGGCGAACTATAGGATAGCCAAGGCCCTGATCGCCGCCGCTGGTCGGTCGGCAATCGATCTTGCTCCAGTGCACTTCTGCGGAGCGCGGGAGTAACCCCGTTGTGCCGCGAACTCGGTTGGCGGGGGCAATAACGGCTCTCCACCCGACCCTGCCAAACGCACCATCCCCTGGCCCGCTGAAGACAAACCGTTAGAGTCCCCCCTAGAATTCGGCGCAGTCGCGGTGTTCGACGAGGCCGACCGACAGCTGATGGAAGCGGCGCTTGTAGGCGGCCATGAGGGCGTCGAGTTTCGCGCGCCCCCCGCCTTGGCCCGACAAAACCAGCAGCAGCACGCGCGAGGATTCGTGGGTCTGCACGCCGGCCGGCGTGCGCCAACGGCCCTCCGCATTCCAGGTCGTCAAGCCATCTGGGAATCTGGGCGTCACCTCGGCGGCCAGGAACTGGTTCCAGTCGGCGTCGCTGATCCTGCCGCCGCCCGGAATGTCGGCCCCGAAGAACAGCTCGGCGGTCATCGCCGGATGAAGGCCGGCGGGGCAGATCAGGCGCGCCTCGGCCACGTTCGCCGCGAGGCAGACCAGAAACACGATGGCGAGCGTTTTCACGCGCCGATCAATTCGCGGCCGATGAGGAAGCGGCGAATCTCGTTGGTGCCGGCGCCGATTTCATAGAGCTTGGCGTCGCGCAGATAGCGCTCGACCGGGAACTCCTTGAGATAGCCCGCTCCGCCGAGGGCCTGGATCGCTTCCAGCGAGGTGCGCACGGCGTTCTCGCTGGCCAGCAGGATGGCCCCGGCGGCGTCGAAGCGCGTGGTCCTGCCGGCGTCGCACGCCCTGGCCACCGCATAGACGTAGGCGCGCGCCGAATTGAGGGCCACGTACATGTCGGCGATCTTGCCCTGCATGAGCTGGAAGGTCCCGACCGGGCGGCCGAACTGGCGCCGCTCGCGCACGTAAGGAAGCACCGTGTCCAGACAGGCTTGCATGATGCCGAGCGGACCGCCGGCCAGGACCGCGCGCTCATAGTCGAGGCCGCTCATCAGCACACCCGCGCCGCCATTCTCGGCGCCCAGAACGTTCTCGGCCGGAACGTCGCAATCCTCGAACACCAGCTCGCCGGTGTCGGACCCGCGCATGCCGGTCTTGTCGAGCTTTTTCGAGCAAGAGAAACCCTTGAACGCCTTCTCGATCAGGAAGGCGGTGACGCCCCGGCGGTCGGCGGCGATATCGGTCTTGGCGTAGACCACCAGGGTGTCGGCGTGTGGCGCGTTGGTGATCCAGAACTTGGTCCCGTTGAGACGATAGACATCGCCGCGCCGCTCGGCGCGCAGTTGCATGGCGATGACGTCCGAGCCGGCGGCGGCCTCGCTCATGGCCAGGGCGCCGACATGCTCGCCGCTGATCAACGGCGGAAGGTAACGGCGCTTCTGCGCCTCCGAGCCCCAGCGGCGGATCTGGTTGACGCACAGGTTCGAATGGGCGCCGTAGGAAAGGCCGACAGAGGCCGAGGCGCGCGAGACCTCCTCCATGGCAACCACATGTTCGAGATAGCCGAGGCCCAGGCCGCCATACTCTTCCTCGACCGTGATCCCGTGCAGGCCAAGCTCGCCCATCTCGGGCCAAAGCTGGCGGGGGAATTCGTTGGAGAGATCGATCTCAGCGGCGAGCGGGGCGATGCGGTCGGCGGAAAAGCGAGCGGTCGCCTCGCGGATGGCGTCGGCCGTCTCGCCGAGTCCGAAGTCCATCATCGGGCCGTGATTGGGGATCATCCGGGGCTCCGGCGCGTCAGGGCCGCGCGCGACACGGCGCTTGGTGCGGTCGAGAAGACTCGAAGAAACCCCATAACATGTTCTATTCACGGGATTTCTTTGAGCGTCTTGCAAGTGACTACCCCCAAATCCACCATCAGGTATTCAGGCTGGCGTGGGACTCGGAGGCTGCGAAAGTTCATTTTGGCCTTCAGCGGCGGAGGGTCAAGCGACGACGGTGCTCTCGCCGACTGAAGACATGCAAAGGGCGAGGACCGGCTTCGCGTCAGTCATCGCTTTGTACTTCTCCAGAAAGTGGGAGTCGTTGCGATCGTCCGATGATGCCGGGTCGAGCAGGGTCAACCGGCGATAGGTCAAGAGGTCGATCGTCGCGGTCAGATGTGCATACCGTCTCGGGATTTTGAGATCGCGGAAGTGGTCTATCCCTTGTGTATCCGGCGGCCGCCAGCTTCACTCTAACCTTGTAGTTCGTCGCCTATCTGAATCTGGCCGACGCCGAGGGGCTGCAGGATGCGTTCCTGACCCTGGCGATTCGCCGCGCGCTGGTCTCTTGCCACCAGTCACCAGGAAAGATCAGATCAGATCCGGACTCTGGACGAAAAAGGTGGGTCACGTCACTCTCGACCCATGAAATGGCCCTCCTGGTTGAAACTGGCGCACGCCCGCACGCCGCAGCCGCCTGCCTCCCCGACGGCGTGTCCAACCTGCGGCAAAGAGATGATCTTCGTGGAGAAATTCACGATGATGGGCGACGACCGACGCACCTACCGTTGCGATGGTTGCCGAATGGAGCACATCATCGATTTCGGGACCGCGATGTGGAAATTGATGTCCGACGCGAAAAACCTGACGATCGACGATTACCGCGCGGCGCTGAAAGTCAATCCGAACGACCAATCGGCTAAAGACGGTCTGGGGCGTCTCGGCCTCGATCGATAGTCGACGCGCGCGGGTCCGATCATCACACGGCGGGGGATCGGCACGCCCAGGCGGTCAAGTGTCGCGCTCATCTCGCCTGGCAGGTGGTGTCGGGGAAGGCGCCGGTGCAGACATCGGTTGAGCTACAACAGGTCGCCCCGTGGAGAGTGCACGTGCCCAAGACCCCCCAGAGGGCTCCTTCAAAGGCAGCTCTATCACCTATCGCCCTGTCCAAAGTCTCCGGGCCAGCTCTCCCCGGGGGCGGTTCAGGGCCGTCCGGCACAGTGCTCTCAGCGGAATTGGATTTTCGAAATGGCGCAAGGTCTAATTCGGCGCTGGTGCGCCGCCCGTGCATGGTCCACTCGCGATGATCTTTGCTCCCGCGGCGCGCGCGAAGCAGGCATTCGAATACGTCTTCAAAACGGAGCCTATCTGGCCGCACACCGGAGCGTATTGCTCCGTACATACCGTCGGAACGGATTTGGCCGGCTCCGCGGCAATTTCTCTGACGGGGGCTTTGACGGTTGGATGGCCCGGAACCTGTAAAGACGGCGTCAGACTTGGCGCCGAAGGCAACTGCGGTGAGAACTGAGCCGGTGGCGCGAGCTGTGCATGAACCGGCAGGGTGTACAGGGCTACGGCTCCGCCAAATACCAGACAAAGCGCGGCAGCTTTCGTCGCGATGCCCCTGTAGAAGTGCGGACTGTTGCTCAATAGTTGTCTCCGGGTTTGCCCGCGAGTGGGCTTTCAAGCAGGCATCTGATCAGGGTAGGCCGAACAACATCCGGCGGATAGGCTGTTTTGCGTTAGGAGTTGGGATGCGATTTGATCGGCCGGGCCGAGGCATACCGCCTCACCTGCCGGCGTTGAAGCGCGGGAAGTCGCTGGATAGCGACGAACGCCTTGTCGGTGCGACGACAACCAAGAGCGTCCGCACTCCCGAGCCGGCAGGCTGACTCCCCCCGGCCAACGCCAGGCGCCAAAAGGAAGGATCAAATCAACCCCGGACTCTCGTTATGACTGGATGAGAAATGGGGGTCACATCAGAGCAGCAAAACATCGCTTGAGTTTTCAAAGGTTCGAGCGTCCTGTGGCGGCCGCAAGAGCCCAGATCTGGGGAGGCGGCGGGGAGGCTAAGATGAGAAAATGGAAGCCTAAGCGCGCGCGAACTGCGCGCCACGGCTGCACAACTGCCTCGGCAGCTTTCGCGACGTTGATCTTCCTTTCAAACTCGGTGTTGGCTGCGCCAATCACCCTGGTCTGTGACGAAGAACACCCGCGACCTGATCTGCAACCTCATCTGACCATCGACTTGAACCAAGGCGAACAATCGGTCACGATTTATTACCCGGCGACAAGCGTTTATTATGGAGGGAACACAGGCGCAATAACGACGCCGGCAAGGACTGTAGGGCCCATTGCCGCAACATTCGACGCAAGATCGGTCAACTTTGATCGGCGCGACGGCGAGCCAGGCTTCTATCAGCACTACTCGCTCGATCGTTTAACGGGTATAATGCATGCACTAAACAGCATTCACGCCCCATTTGACCAAGCTCCCCAATCGGACAAAGTTATTTGGACGTACCAATGCCAACTAGCGAAGGCTAAATTCTGATCGTGTTCCCTTAAAACATCGCCGTACCGACATTGCGTCGACCCGGTGCAGAAGTTGTTTCGGGAATTGCATTGCATTAACTTTTAAGTTATCTTGTGCCACGCCAGTGGATGGGCTACTGGCAGCGCGCTGCGGCTTGACCTTCGATCGGAACACTTTGACGATGCCGCCGCAGAGTGAATCGGAGGCGACAATGTTCAAATCCAAAATTGTTGCGGCCATGATTGTCGGTTTGGCCATGTCGATCGCAACCCTCGCACCCGCCTGGTCGCAAGTGCAGGACGACTACCTAATTGTTCCTTACGTTCGCATAGGGGCCATATCGCTCGGGATGTCTGACAAGGACATGTTCAAGCTGGGGATACCGATCCAGACCGGCGCGTTTCCGAGTCAAACTCTCTATCGATACCAAAACATTACGGTCTTCGTGGACAATAATTCGCATCAGGTCGTGAGCGTGATGGTGCAGGGCGACAACAAGTATCACACGGCGGATGGTCTGCGGATCGGATCATCCAGCCTTCGCGACGTCGAGGCGTCGTTTGGGCCGCCCGATCAATACAATAGAAGCCCGGTGGAATGCTGCGATCCAGTTGGAGTGTTCTACCAGTCACATCGGCTGGCTTTCGAGTTCTCGCCCGCCGGCAGTTCTATGGCCGATCGCCCTAAGACGACGGTCCAAGGCATCGGCATTCAGTCCGCGGGAGCCGCCGACTTCTAATCCTGGCCATAGGAAGCAAGCGCGTCATGTTCCCGCCGATCGATCAGGTCTCGAAGGTCCCATAGTCGGGTTCCACGACTAAGCCGGCAAGATGGCGGGCTCGGCCTTCCTAACGCACGCGGTTGAGGTCTTCCCCCATAAGATCCACACCGCGCTCACGGACATCGGCATGGCCTTCGCCGACCTGCCCAAGTGTCGTGATAACCCAGCGCATGCCTCTCCCGGCAGCCACATCTTCGGCCGCGTTTGCACTGACCATCGCATCGAGCACCGGCTGACCAAGCCCTACCACCCATGGACCAACGGCCGGGCCGAGCGGATGAACCGCACGATCAAGGGCGCCACGGCGAAGGTCCACCACGACGACGCCTTGGAGAGCCTGAAGACCCATGTCCTGGACTTCGTCACCGCGTACAACTTCGCCAAGCACTTGAAGGCCCAGCGATGGCGAACGCCCTACCATGTCATCTCTGTGGCCTGGACCAAAGACCGATCAATCTTAAAGATCGACCCACGTGACCTGATTTCGGGGCCATACACCTAGAACTTCGCCTTACCGGGCTCGCAGTCCCATTGCCACCGGTTGGGGTTGATGAATACACCCGTCAGGCGATTGATCGAATACGACCTCTGGGACCAGAAAAGGTGATTGTTTGGGCGCCAAATGTTGCGGACAGCGGGCCGAGTGTAAAGGCGCGAAGTGCATGATAGCCCCCCGCTTCGGTATGCATCGGACCGAAGTGAACAACCACGGTATCCGCTGCCTCGTTCAAGTCGATCGTCGTAGGTTCATCTTCAACTACGGCGCCGCCCGGAAAGTTCAATTTGCAGATTAGCGTCGTGGGGTCGGCCGGTGCGGCTGTGCCTGCCGCCGCCGACAACACGACCAATCCCGCGATCACGCGCGCCGCGACCCCATTCCATCCTGCAAACGACATGTCGGTTATTCCTCGACTCGGCGGGATTGACCCGCCTAGCAGGCCTACGGGCCAATGCCTCCTTGCCCACGTCGGATAACTGCTTCGGGCTGTCCCGCTGTTGATAGAAGAGATCTCGCTGACTTTATGTGCTTTCTTTGCGCCAAATACAGCTAAAAGGCTTTTTGCTCTTCCGGCTCGCAGGTGCCGTCACCGTAGTAGACATCTCCCGAACCATCCACTGCCTTGCCCTCAAAACTAAACTTCCTTGAGAATCTGCTTATTTGCCGCTCATCTAGTACACTTCCCCCCTTAAGCTGCCAGGTAATCAACTCGTTCGAAATCCTTGCAGGATGCCCATCTACCGTGTTGGCAGACAAGTCGACGGTGTACGTCCAATCAAAATCGACTTTCTGTTGATTTACACTGCATCTTTGGCAGTATTCCGTGCCCTTGCACGACAGGACCAGCACCTTTGCGACTGCTTGCGAGTTGGCTCCCAGAAGGGCCAATGCGCTGAGGGCTGCATACGACCAGCCATTGAATTTCAATTTCAACTCCCCAGCAAAAACCGGCACTTGGAGGCCCGAATGGTCATTCCGCCTATCGGTCTTCAGAACGCAGCGCCCACATGGCACGTGGACCGCAGGGGAACGTCCCGACTCGGCCCCTGATCGCACGGCGCGCCTACGCAGATATGACGGATCAGTGTTCCGGTCACCCGGCTCAAGTTCGAATAATAATACGTATTGCCGGAGCGCTGGGACCAGGAAATCGTGTTGGGGCCGATCGTAGCTGGGATCGGACCGCTCGACACATTGTCGTGCTTATAGATATCTGTCGTGGTCGTGCTCACCGTGCTGCGATCGGTGTCGACATCAAGTTCGTACGGTGGATCGGAGGGCCGCTCGTTGTTGACGCACGACAACGCGATCGTGCTCGCGGAGGCTCTC
>JBOHLC010000305.1:0-1292 GCA_050729395.1 Caulobacteraceae bacterium | reverse complement strand
GGTCTACTCTGTCGCCTATGTGCCCGGTTCGGACCCTTCGGGCGTACTCCCCCCAACGGGGGGAGAGAAATGGATTAAGGCTCGTAGTTGAGGATCGGGGCCAGCCAGCGCTCGGCTTCGGCCACGTCCCAGGCCTTGCGCCGCGCGTAGTCGGCGACCTGGTCGCGTTCGATCTTGCCGACCCCGAAATAGTGCGCCTCGGGATGAGCGAAATAGAGCCCCGACACCGACGAGGCCGGGATCATGGCGCAGGCCTCCGTGAGTTCGACGCCCGCCGCCACCTCCGCGTCCAGCAGGCGGAACAGCGCGCGCTTTTCGGTATGGTCGGGCTGGGCGGGATATCCAGGCGCCGGGCGGATGCCGCGATAGCGCTCAGCCAGCATCGCCTCGAGATCGAACGGCTCGTCCGGCGCGTAGGCCCACAGCTCCGTCCGCACCTTGCGGTGGAGGGCTTCGGCGAAGGCCTCGGCCAGGCGGTCGGTTAGGGCGGCGGCCACGATCGCCGAATAGTCGTCGCCTGCGGCCTTGAACCCGGCGACGATCTCGGCCGCGCCATGGCCGGCGGTGACCGCGAAGCCGCCGATGTAGTCTGGTCCGCCGGAAGCGCCCACCGGCGCGATGAAGTCGGCCAGGGCGAGATTGGCCCGGCCCTCGGCCTTGGCCATCTGCTGGCGCAGAGTGTGCAGCCGCGCCGCTTCCTCGCGCCGCGCCTCGTCGGTCCACACGATGATGTCGTCGCCGTCGGCATTGGCCGGCCACAGTCCGACTACGCCACGCGCGGCGAACCAGCGCTCCTCGATGGCCCGTGACAGCATGGCCTTCGCGTCGGCGAAGAGATCGCGCGCCGCTTCGCCGACCACCTCGTCCTCGAGGATCGCCGGATAGCGGCCGACCAGCTCCCAGGCGGCGAAGAACGGCGTCCAATCGATGTAGCGGGCGAGATCGGCGAGGTCCCATTGGGTCGCCCGCGCGCCGAGGAAGGTGGGAACCGGCGGTTGATATTCCCGCCAGTCGATGGCGAAGCGATTGGCGCGGGCAACGGCTAGCGGCGTGCGCGTCTTGGCCGCGCGGCCCTTGTCGAACTGCTCGCGGATGCGGGCATATTCGGCGCGTGTCGCCGCCTCGATCCTCGGCCGTTCGCTGGCCGATCTGAGGGCCGAGACGACGCCCACGGCGCGGCTGGCGTCGAGCACATAGGTGGTCGAGCCGCGCTGGTAGCCGGGCTCGATCTTCACAGCCGTATGGGTGCGGCTGGTGGTCGCCCCGCCGATCAGCAGGGGGATGTCGAAGCC
>JBOHLC010000304.1:0-8693 GCA_050729395.1 Caulobacteraceae bacterium | reverse complement strand
CTATCGCGCTGCGGCCGGGATGACGAATGAAAGGGAGGTGTGTTCGCTCCGTGCGGCGATGACGGCCGGCCGGACGGGCTAGCCTTCGACGTCGGTCTCCGGGCGGTCGGCGCCTTGCGCCAGCTCCTCGTGCCAGCGGCCGTCTTCGTCCTCCCAGGAAATGCCCACCTCCTCGCCGGGGACGCGCTGTTCGCGCGCGGCGCGGATGGCGGCGCCGCGGGCCGCGTGATGGCTGTGGAAGGTTTCCGAATAGACATCGCCGACGCGATAGGCCCACCCGCCGTCGTGCTGGACGACCTCATAGGTGATCTTGGGCATCTGGCTCCTCCATGGCTCGGCGCCCATTGTAACGCGAAACGACGCCCGGCGCCGACCCGGCGGCCGCGACGACATGACCGTGCCGCCTCGCGGAGAGAACCGGCAACAATCTACCGCACCAAGTGTGATCCAGGGCACAAATAGAAAGCCGATTTCACGATGACGGGTTAGACTTCGCCCCCATGACCAGCTTGGCCAGGACCCGCCGGGACGCCCGCGACGAACGCCCCCGCCCGCGCCGGGCGCTGGACGCGATCACGCCTTACGAGCCCGGCATGAGCCCGGAACTGGCGGGAAATCGGTTCGGGGCGCGCGGTTTCGCCAAGCTGTCCAGCAACGAAAACCCGTACGGGCCCAGCCCGCGCGCGGCCCAGGCGGCGATCGCTGCCCTCGCCCATCCCGAGACCTATCCGGACTCTGCCTCGGGCGCCTTGCGGCGCGCCCTGGCCGGGCATCTGAAGCTTCCAGTGGAGCGCGTGGCCGCCGGCCCGGGCTCCGAAGCCCTGATCGACTACTTCTTCCGTGCCTATCTCTCGCCGGGCGACGCCCTGCTGCTCTCGCGGCCGACCTTCCCCAGCTACGAGATCTTCGCCAGGTCCGCCGGGGCCGAGATCGTCGATGTTCCGCGCGACGGCGCGTTCGAGATTGACATCGCGGCGGTGAGGGCCGCGCTCGCCCGGCGACCCAAGGCGCTGGCCCTGTGCACGCCGAACAATCCGACCGGAACGCGCACCTCGCGGAGGGATCTGGCGGCGATCCTGGAGGCGACCTCGCACGACACCATCGTCCTTCTGGACGAGGCCTATATCGAGTTCCACGACGATGAGAGCGCGCTCGACCTGCTGGAAGCGTGGGGCGGCGTCTTCCTGCTCACCCGCACCTTCTCCAAGGCCTATGGCCTGGCCGGACTGCGTGTCGGCTACGGTGTCGCGTCCACGCCGGCAGTGCTGGCGGCGTTCGATCGCCTGCGGCCGGCCTTCAACCTGACCAGCGCCTCGCAGGCCGCCGCCATCGCCGCCCTGGCCGATGAGGAGCACATGCGCCGCGGCGTGGCGGCGATCGTCGCCGAAAGGGACCGCATGCAAGAGGCGCTGACCAGGGCCGGCATCGACCACGCCCCATCGCAGGCCAATTTCGTCTTCGTGCGTTCGCCGGAGCCGATCGACGAGGCCTTCGATCGCCTGCTCGCCGCCGGACTCATCGTGCGGCCGATCCGCTTCGGCGAGGGGTGGTTCCGCATCACACTCGGCCGGCCGGCGGAGAACGACCGGTTGCTGGCCGAGCTGACGGCCATGGTCGGATGAGCGAGCCCGACTGGCCGCGCGTCGCCTATCTGACGCAGGTTTCCCGCGCGCTCGACGTGTTGGAAGAGACCGTCCTCGTTCCCGAGAAGCAGATCCTCTACCAGTTCTCCGCCCGCGGCCACGACATGGCCCAGGTGCTGCTGGGGCTGACGCTGACGGACGCCAACGACGCGGTGTGCGGCTATTACCGCTCGCGGCCGCTGCTGCTGGCCCTGGGGGTCGGGCCGGCCGATGCGCTCGGCTCGTCCATGGCCCGGGATGGCGGCTATTCCGGCGGCCGGGACATCGGCGCGGTGTTCAACTTTCCCAATCCCGCCGGCGCCTCGGCCCTGCCGATGTGCGGCGGCGTGGGCGCGCAGTTCACCCCGACGGCGGGCTGGGCGCAGGCGATCCGCTACCATGCCGAGGCGCTGAAGGACCGGGACTTCGACCACGCCATCGCCGTGGCCCTGGGCGGCGACGCCTCGGTGGCCACCAACGGCTTCTGGTCGGCCCTGACCATGGCCACGACGCTCGCCCTGCCGATGCTGTTCTATATCGAGGACAACGGCTGGGGGATCTCCGTGCCGGGCGCGCTGCAGACGCCGGGCGCGGATATCGCCGCCAATCTCGCCAGCTTTTCCGACCTTACGGTGTTCACGGGCGACGGGACCGATCCGGCAGAAGCGGCGCGGCTTATCGAGGCGGCGGTGAGCGGGGTGCGCGAGGCGCGCGCGCCGACGCTCCTGCGGCTCACCGTGCCGCGTCTCGAAGGCCACAGCTTCCAGGACACCCAGGCCTACAAATCCGAAGCGACGGTCGCGGACGAGTGGGCGCGCGATCCCCTTCCGCGGCTGAAGGAACACCTCGTTCCCCGTTTCATGAGCGAAGGCGACTGGGACGAGATCGCCGAAGAGGCCTCCGCGGCTGTCGAAGCGGCGCGAGCCGAGGCCGAGGCCCGGGCCGAACCGGATCCAGCCGGTGTCGCTCACTATGTCTTCTCCGAAGCGGATGCGCCGGCGGCCAAGGGCGGCTTGCGCGCGGCCGGCGTCGTCCCGCCGCCGTCCATCGCCGAACCGGCGCCCGAGGGCCAGAGGATCAACATGGGCGCGGCCATCCGGCGCACGCTGGAGGGCGAGCTGGCGCGCAATCCACGCATGGTGGTGTTCGGCGAGGACGTCGGGCCCAAGGGCGGCGTGCATGGCGTGACGCTCGGCCTGCAGGCGAAGTTCGGTCCCGAGCGGGTGTTCGACACCTCGCTCTCCGAGGAAGGCATCATCGGCCGCGCCGTGGGCATGGCGCTGGCCGGCCTGCTGCCGGTCCCCGAGATCCAGTTCCGCAAATACGCCGACCCGGCGGCCGAGCAGATCAACGACGCCGGCACCCTGCGCTGGCGCACGGCCAACCGCTTCGCCGCGCCCATGGTCGCGCGCATGCCGGTGGGCTTCTTCAAGTGCGGCGATCCCTGGCACAGCCAGACCAACGAGGTTCAGTTCGTCCATGCGCCCGGTTGGAAGGTCGCGGTCCCATCCAACGCCGAGGACGCGGCGGGCCTGTTGCGCGCCGCCCTGCGCGGGGATGATCCGGTGATGTTCCTCGAGCACCGGGCCATGCTCGACGCCGCCTGGGCCCGCCGGCCGTGGCCGGGAGACGATTACGCGCTGGCGTTCGGCCGGGCGAAGACCACGCTCGCCGGCGAGGAGATCTCGCTCATCACCTGGGGCGCCATGGTCGAGCGCTGCGAGGCGGCGGCGCGGGCGAGCGGCCGCTCGGCCGAGGTCATCGACCTGCGCACGCTCATGCCCTGGGACCGGGAGGTGGTGCTGGCTTCGGTCGCGCGCACGCACAGGTGCCTGATCGTCCACGAGGACCTGCGCACGGCCGGGTTCGGGGCGGAGATCGCCGCCGTGGTCGCCGACGAGGCCTTCCTCGACCTCGACGCGCCGGTCTCGCGCCTGACCATGCCGGACATACCGAGCCCGCACAGCCCGATCCTGCTGGACGCGGTCGTGCCGAGCGTGGACACCATCGCCGCCAGGATCGTCGAACTGGTGGAGTTCTAGGGGTGGCCGGGATTTCCCTCACCCGCTGGAGCGGATTGGGTGGGCGCGATGGCGGCTGATTCCCTCGTCGACCTTGTCGTTCCGGACGAGCAGGAAGGCACGGAGGCGGTGGTGCGCGCCTGGCTCAAAGCCGTGGGCGAGGCGGTGGCCAAGGACGAGCCGGTGGTCGAGCTGGAGACCGACAAGGTCGCCGTCGAGGTGGCCGCGCCGGTCGCCGGCGTGCTGACCGAACAGACGCTGGCGGTGGACGCCGAGGCCGGGCCTGGCGCGGTGTTGGGGCGAATCCGCGTCGGCAAGGCGACCGCTCGACCGGCGGAAGCAGCGAAAATCCAGGAGACCAAACCCCTCGCCGCCAATGAGCCGCGTCTTTCGCCGGCCGTGCGTCGACTGGTGCGCGAGAGCGGCCTCGATCCAAGCGGGCTTGCCGGCTCCGGGCGCGACGGCCGGCTGACGCGGGCGGACGTGGCCGGCGAGATCGCCCGCCGCGGCGTTGTTCCAGCGGCCGAAGGGGGCGCGCGCCGCGTGCCGCACGATCGCATGCGCCGACAAATCGCCGAGCACATGAGCCGCTCGCTGAGCGTCGCGCCGCACGTCACGGCCGTGTTCGAGGCCGACTTTTCGGCCGTCATCGCCGACCGCGAGGCGCGCAAGGCGGCCCTGGCGGCCAAGGGCGTCCCGCTGACCTACACCGCCTACATCGTCGTCGCGGCGGCCCAGGCAATGAACGCCGCGCCGGCCGTCAACAGCCGCTGGCATGAGGACCATCTGGAGCTGTTCGACGACGCCAACATCGGCATCGGCGTGGCCCTGGGCGAGAAGGGCCTGGTCGTGCCGGTGGTCCGCCGCGCCCAGGTGCTCGACCTCATCGAGATCGCCGGGCGGCTGGCCGATCTCACGGAGCGCGCCCGCGCCGGCCGGCTCGCCGCGGCGGACGTCCAGGGCGGCACCTTCTCGATCTCCAACCATGGCGTCTCCGGCTCGCTCATCGCCGCGCCGATCATCATCAACCAGCCGCAGTCGGCGATCCTCGGTGTCGGCAAGCTGGAAAAGCGCGTGGTGGCGCGCGAGGTCGGCGGGGTCGATACGATCCAGATCCGGCCCATGGCCTTCGTCTCGCTGACCATCGACCATCGGGTGATCGACGCCGCTCAGACCAACGCCTGGCTCAGCCGCTTCGTGGAAGTGCTGGAGACGTGGCCGGGGGGGTAGAGCGTTGAACGGTCAAGTTGCCCAATGACCTCGTCCTCAGTGCCCGTCATAGCTGAGCGCATGCTCACTCCCTAATTTGCGTCATCCCGCACGCAGCGAAACGGAGTGGAGCGGAGATGCGGGACCCAGGGCCTCAAGCAGTGATTTCGCCGCATACATCACGCGGCTTCGCGGCCCGCGGCCGGCAACTCCTGGGTCCCGGCTCTCCGCGCTGTCGCGCTGCGGCCGGGATGACGCAATGAGAGGGAAATGCGCGCACCCATCCCCCGGCGATGACGTGAGGCGCGGGAGGATCGTCACACCGCGTTCATGGTCAGGAGGTCGTAGGTCGCGGTGACTTCACCGGCCTGGTTGGTCACGGTGACGCCCCAGCGGATCTCGCCCATCTGCGGATTGCGCTGGGTCTTGGACTTGACGGTGAGGGCCACGGCCATCGCATCGCCCGGCCTCATCGGCTTCACGAAGCGCAGGTTCTCCAGGCCGTAATTGGCCAGCACCGGCCCCGGCGGCGGATCGACGAACAGGCCGGCGGCGAAGGCGAGGATCAGGTAGCCGTGGGCGACGCGGCCGCCGAAGATCGGGCTGGCCTTTGCCGCCTCCTCGTCCATGTGGGCGTAGAAGGTGTCGCCGGTGAGCTCGGCGAAGCGCTCGATGTCGTCCAGGGTCACCGTCCTCGGGCCCGCGACCACGCTGTCACCGATCCGGAGGTCCTCCAGGTGCCTGCGGAACGGGTGGACGCCCATCTCGCGGCGGGGCGAGCCCGGCGTCCACCGTCCGGTCACCGCGGTGAGGGTGGCCGGCGACCCCTGGAGGGCGGTGCGCTGCATGTAGTGGAGGACGCCCCGGATCCCGCCCAGCTCCTCGCCCCCGCCTGCCCGGCCCGGGCCGCCGTGGACCAGGTTGGGCAGGGGCGAGCCGTGGCCTGTGGACTCCCGGGCGCACTCCCGGTTGACGAGCAGCAGGCGCCCGTGGTGGGCGGCGGTGGCGACGACCACGTCCCGGGCGAAGGCGTCGTCGTGGGTGAAGACAGACCCCACCAGGCTGCCCCGCCCGAGGGCGGCCAGCTGGGCGACGTGGTTCACGGACTCGTACGGGATGACCGTGCTCACCGGGCCGAACGCCTCGACGTCGTGGACCTCTGGCCTCTCCGGGTCCCCGCAGCGCAGGAGGAGGGGGGGCAGGAACGCCCCCCGCTCGGGATCGGCCCCGGCGACATCGAAGCCGTCCAGGGCGCCCACGACGAGCGGGCCGGCCCCGAGCAGGGCGGTGACGGCTCCCCGCACCTCCTCCCGCTGGCCGAGGCTGGCCAGGGCCCCCATCGTCACCTCCGGATCGGCCGGGTTCCCGACTCGCACGGCGGCCAGGCGATCGGCCAGGGCGTCCACGGTGGCGTCCAGCTGGTTCGACGGCACGAAGGCCCGGCGGATGGCCGTGCACTTCTGGCCGGCCTTGACCGTCATCTCCCTCACGACCTCGCCGACGTAGAGGTCGAACTCGTCGGTGCCGGGGACGGCGTCCGGGCCGAGGATCGAGCAGTTGAGGGAGTCGCACTCGGCGCTGAACCGGGTCGAGCGCTCGGTCACGGCCGGATGGGCCCGCAGGGCGCGGGCCGTGGCGGCCGACCCGGTGAAGGCGACCACGTCCTGGCCGCCCAGGTGCTCGAACAGGTCGCCGACCGGCCCGCACAGCAGCTGGACGCTGCCCTCGGGGAGCAGGCCGGACTCCACGATGCGCCTGAAGACGAGCTCGGTCAGGTACGCGGTCTGGCTCGCTGGCTTGACTATGCACGGAATCCCGGCGAGGAGGGCAGGGGCCAGCTTCTCCAGCATCCCCCAGACGGGGAAGTTGAAGGCGTTGATGTGGACGGCGGCGCCACGGAGGGAGACGTAGACGTGCTGGCCCACGAACGTGCCGCGCTTGCCCAGGGCCTCGGGGGGCCCGTCCAGGTAGATCGTGTCGTCGGGCAGCTCCCGCCGGCCCTTGCTCGAGTACACGAAGAGGGTGCCGATGCCTCCGTCGATGTCGACGGCCGAGTCCTGCCGGGTCGCCCCGGTACGGGTGGACAGGGCGTAGAACTCGTCCTTCTGCTCGGTGAGGAGGGCGGCCAGGGCCTTGAGCAGGGCGGCCCGCTCGGGGAAGGTGAGGGCCCGGAGGGCCGGTCCCCCCGCGCGGCGGGCGTGAGCCAGCATCCCGGCCACGTCCAGGCCGGCCGCCGAGATGCGGGCCACCTCCTCCCCGGTGACGGCGTCGGCCAGGGGCCTCCCCTCGTCGGGGGCGGCGTACCAGGATCCGCTGGCGTAGCTCTCTAGCAGCATGGCACTGTCCTAGCATCACACGGAGGAGCGAGATGCCTGAGGCCTTCCTCGTAGGGGGGGTCCGCACGCCGTTCGGCCGCTACGGCGGCGCCCTCGCCGGCGCACGGCCGGACGACCTGGCGGCCCTGGTCGTGCGGGCGGCCGTCGACCGCGCGGGCGTCGCGGACTCCGACGTCGACGAGGTCGTCCTGGGGGCTGCCAACCAGGCCGGGGAGGACAACCGCAACGTGGCCCGGATGGCGGTCCTCCTGGCCGGCCTGCCCGAGGCCATCCCCGCGTACACCGTCAACCGGCTGTGCGGGTCGAGCCTCACGGCCATCGCCTCCGCGGCCCAGGCCGTGAAGGCGGGCGAGGCAGACCTGGTGGTGGCCGGCGGCGTGGAGTCGATGACGAGGGCCCCCTGGGTGATCGCCAAGCCGGCGAAGCCGTGGGCCAAGCCGGGGGAGGTGCTCGACACCTCGCTCGGGTGGCGCTTCGCCAACCCCCGGCTCGGGGAGGTCGACGGCGGCCTGGCCACCCTGGCCATGGGGGAGACGGCCGAGGAGGTGGCCTCCCTGGACGGCATCAGCCGGGCGGACTCCGACGCCTACGCCCTGCGCAGCCACGAACGGGCCGTGGCCGCCATCAAGGACGGGGTGCTGGCGCCCGACCTGGTCGCGGTCCCCGCGCCGGCCGGCCCGGTGGAGGTCGACGAGGGCCCCCGCCCCGACACGAGCCTGGAGCGGCTGGCCCACCTGCGCCCGGTCTTTCGCGACGGCGGGGTGGTGACGGCGGGCTCGTCCAGCCCGCTCAGCGACGGGGCTGGGGCCGTGGTGGTGGCCAGCACAGCCGCCGTCCAGCGCCACGGCCTGGCTCGACGGGCCCGGGTGGTCGGCTCGGCCAGCGCCGGCGTGGCCCCTCACCTCATGGGCCTGGGTCCGGTCCCGGCCACCGCCAAGGCCCTGGCCCGGGCCGGGTGGGGGGCTGCCGACCTGGACGCCGTCGAGCTCAACGAGGCGTTCGCCGTCCAGGTCCTGGCCTGCCAGCGCCGCCTGGGTCTCGACCCGGAGCGGGTGAACGCGGACGGCGGGGCCATCGCAGTCGGCCATCCCCTGGGCGCCAGCGGGGTCCGCCTGGCCATCACGCTGCTGGGCCGGCTGGAGCGGGCGGGGGGCCGGCGGGGGCTGGCCATCATGTGCGTGGGGGTCGGCCAGGGCGTGGCCCTGCTCGTCGAGCGCCCGTGACCGGCCCAGCGCCCGTGACCGGCCCAGCGCCCGTGACCGGCCCGCCGCTTCCCTCGCCGGCGGGCGTGGTGGGCGGGGGCCGGATGGGGGCGGGGATCGCACAGGTCCTCCTCCTCGCGGGGACCGACGTGATCCTGGTCGAGGCCGACCCAGGCTCGGCCGCCGCAGCGGCGGAGCGGGTGCGGGCCGGGCTGGAGCGGGCGGCCGAGCGGGCCCAGCTCGATCAGACCGTGCCCGGGGTGGGCGGGCCAGGCGCCGCCGGCGAGACCCGAGGCACCGGGC
>JBOHLC010000303.1:0-5294 GCA_050729395.1 Caulobacteraceae bacterium | reverse complement strand
GGGCGGACGGGGCTCACTTGATCGGATATTTCGGCCGGGGCGGTCCGTCGTAAAGGGGCGTCGCCGGCGTGGCGAGGCGCCGTGGCGTGGCGGGGGCCGGGCAATCGCGCGCCTCGCCCAGCCCCTTGAGGTAGGCTCTTCGCGCCGCTCCCGCGTCCAGCGCGCGCAGGATCAGTTCGTCATGCTTGGACGAGCCGGAGAGGACGCCGATATAGCCGTGGAACGGCAGCAGGTTGCCCGCCGCGCCGTTCGCCAGCTGCAAGCCGAGCCCGCCGCTGCCGGTGATCGTCCTCTTCCGCTTGGGCGGCGGATTGTCGAAGTCAGGACCCAGCGCCACGGTCAGACGCTCGATGCTCTCGGCCAGGGTGTCGCACGTGAGCGGTGTCGGATAGGCATAAGGATCGGCCAGCGCCGCCAGCAGCACCGGCGGGATATGCTCGTGGACGAGGTTCATTTCATGCAACGGCGCCTCGGCGGCCGTGGTCAGGCTCTCGGATCCTTCCCGACCCGGCGTGACCAGTCGACGACTGGGCGGCGCCCCCAGTTGGGCCGCGTTAGGCGCCGCGCCAGACGCATAGTCGGATGCGGGTGGAGGAGGCGGCGACGGCGGTCCTGGGGACGCCTGGAATTGATTGTCGGCCATGGGCGTACCTGGCGGCGGCCAGGCGGGGTATTCGGGGGCGCCCATCTGGCAGGCGCCGGTCGCCAGGAACACCGCGAGAAGGGCGTGAGCTGGGAGGCGCGCGCGCATGGCGGCCTTCTAACGTCGGCTTTAAGGCGGCCGCAAGACGGGTGGGCGACGGCAAAGGGACGCGACGTTTGCCAAGGCGCGCGGGACGATTATGGTGCCCGCCGTCTCTGGGGCCGGTAGCTCAGAGGTAGAGCACCCGACTTTTAATCGAGTGGTCGTGGGTTCGATCCCCACCCGGCCCACCATCCCGCTTCGCCGCGGGGTGGCCTTGACCTTGGCGCGCGCTGGCGCTCCCATTGCGCGATCCGCGCCGGCAGGGAGTGCCACATGGACGACGCAGCCATCGATATCCGCGAGGCCGCCAGGGCCCAGGCGTGGGCCGAGCCGCTGGAGACCCTCGATCCGGCCAAGGCCCATCTGTTCCAGGCCGACGCCATGTGGCCCTACTTCGAGCGGCTCCGGGCCGAGGATCCTGTGCATCTCACGCCGGAGAGCCCATTCGGCCCCTACTGGTCGCTGACCCTCTACAACGACATCATGGCGGCCGAGACGAACCACCAGGTGTTTTCCTCCGCCGGCGGCATCACCCTGCAGAGCCTCAAGTCAATGGCCGAGGAGGCTCGGCGCCCGCCCCAGGCCAGCTTCATCTCGATGGACCCGCCGCGTCACGACGAGCAGCGCAAGACGGTGAGCCCGGTGGTCGCCCCGACCAATCTGCAGAACCTGGCGCCGGTGATCCGCGAGCGCGCCGGCGTCATCCTCGACGCCCTGCCAATCGGCGAGGAGTTCGACTGGGTGGACCTCGTCTCCAAGGAACTGACGGCCATGACCCTGGCCACCCTGTTCGGCTTCCCGTTCGAGGAGCGGCGGCGCCTGACGCATTGGTCGGATGTATTCACCAACAGTCCCGGGCACGGACCGGTGACGAGCTGGGAGCAGAAGAAGGCCGAGACGGCCGAGTGCTTCGCGGTGTTCGACGAACTGCGCCGCCAGCGGGCGAACGCCGCGCCCGCGTTCGATCTGGTGTCCATGCTCGTCCATGGGCCGGCGACGCGCGATCTCGACGAGCACGAGTACCATGGCAACCTGGTGCTGCTGATAATCGGCGGCAACGACACCACCCGGAACACCATTTCCGGCTCCGTCTACGCCCTCAACAAGTTCCCGGCGCAGTACGATCTTCTGCGCGCGCGGCCGGAGTTGATCCCATCCATGGTCTCCGAGACCATCCGCTGGCAGACGCCGCTGGCGCACATGCGGCGCACGGCGACGCAGGATATCGACTTCGCCGGCAAGCCGATGAAGAAAGGCGACAAGGTGGTCATGTGGTACGTCTCCGGCAATCGGGACGAGAGCGTGATCGAGCGGCCCAACGACTACGTCATCGACCGTCCCCGTCCGCGCCAGCATCTGTCGTTCGGCTTCGGCGTGCATCGCTGCGTGGGCAACCGGCTGGCGGAGCTTCAACTGACCATCATCTGGGAGGAGATCCTCAAGCGCTTCCCGGCCATCGAGCTGGCGGGCGAGCCTGAGCGCACCTTCTCGGTGTTCATCAAGGGCTACGAGACCCTGCCGGTCGTCATCCCCCGGCGAAGCTAGGCGGGAATGGCGGGCGACGAGGGCCAGCACGCGACATCGCCCACGCGCGTGGCGTTGGGCATCCTCGCCGGGGCGGGGGTGGGCGGCGCCCTGGTCACCGCCCAGTGGCTGAGGGCGGCCGTCCAGACCTTCGGCGCGGCCTTCGTGGCGCAGGTCGGCGCGCGCGGCGCCGCGATCGTCGCCGTGGGGGCTTTCGTGTCATGGCTGGCTGGCCTCCTGCTCATCGGCGGGCCGGCCTGGTGGCTTCTCCATCGCCATCGGCTGAGGGGCTGGCGGGCGGCGGTGCTCTCCGGCATGGCTCTGACGTTCGTGGCCGGCATGGTCCTGGCGATCCCGGTCGGCTCGAAAGGCGGCAGCTACTCCTCGGCCGATCGCGGCGGAATGCTCGTGGTTGACAACCACCTCACGGCGCACGGCTGGGCCGAGGCGGCCGGGCGTGCGGCGCTCCTCGCCTTCGTCGGAGGCGGCGTGGCCTTCATCGTCTGGCGCGTCGCCTATCGCGGAGAAGGGTCAAGGCGCGAAGCTTGACCGGCACTTAACGCCCCAGTGGCCGCTCTCGCAGGTCACCACATAGATTGAATCGAAGCCGCCGATCACCGAGCCGTCAGCGCGGTAGCGGGTGAAGCGGGTGTCGAAATGCACCTTGTCGGCGCCGGCGTGGATGACGTCGCGCCGCTCCCAGGCCGAACGGTCCCACTCCGTGAGGGCGCCGCGGCCGAACATTCCCGGATTGTGGTCCCCGGCGTTGATGATCCTCAGGGTGTTGGAGGCCAGGCGGACGCTGGGAAAGTTGAAGGTCGCCTCCCAGGCGGCAATGTCGCGGGCGTTGAAGGCGGTCATGAAGTCATCCAGCACGCGCCTGGCGGCGGCGATGGCGATGTCCCGTTCAGTCATGGAATGCCTACTGCTGTTGTTGCTGGTGATGCTGGACCAGAAGCGAGGGGCCGCCCGAGCGCCGGCGCGCTGGAATGAGCGCCGGCGCGCCCATGCGTGGGAGCTCCGAACTGGAGTCCGCGGTCTTGCGCACCGAGACGCCAACCGACAGCCGGCCTTCGGCCTCGCCCTTGAACACCCCGCGGGAGGGCGGCACATCGGCGTAGTCGCGGCCGATGGCCACGGCCAGATGGCGATCGCAGGCGACAAGGTCGTTGGTCGGATCGGCGCCGATCCAGCCGAGCGTCGGCAGAAAGGCTTCCACCCACGCATGAGTGGCGCCCGGCGTCGAACGGTCGTGGGTTTCCTGGTCGGTGTAGAGATGGCCGGAGACGTAGCGTGCCGGAACGCCCCACAGGCGGCAGATGGCGATCATCACGTGGGCGAAGTCCTGGCATACCCCGCGGCCTTCGATCAGGGCGTGATCGATGGGACTGTCCGGGTCGGTGACGCCGGCTTCGTAATCGAAAGCCTCATAGAGCGCCCCGTTCAGACTCCGGACGGCCGTCAGCGGGTCGCGGCGCCTGAGCCAGTCGAGGCCGCGGCCGCCGACGAAGGCGCGCAGGGCGTCGGTTTCAGCGATGAAGCCACCCATGGCCAGGAAGTCCCAGCATTCGCCGCGCACGCGGTCGCTCTTCAAGGCCGACCATTCATCCATCGTAAGCTCGGCCGGCAGGAGGGCGTGAGGGGAGGTCTCGACTACCGAGCGGGCGAGAATGTCGAGCCGTTCGTGCGGGTGTGGCACGTCGAAATGATGCACCGCATTACCCCAGTTGTCGGCGTAGCTCAGCACCTGGGCGTGAGGCTCGATATCCAGTTCGAAGCTCACCAGCCCCTGGCTGGCCGTGAGCCTGGGCTGCATGCGCAGTTCGATGAGGCTTTCGCGCACCGGCTCGTCGTAGCGGTACTGGGTGATGTGGCGAATCTCGAACAGCATCAGGCCGGCAGCCTCATCTCCAGGGGGTAGGCGACGAAGGTGTCGTGGATGGCGGCGTGTATGGCCACGCATTCGGCCGACACCGCCGCGAGGAGTTCGCCGGCGCCGCCGGCCTCGACCTCGTCGATATCGGCGTAGCTGAGGCGCGCGTTGAGGCGTCCGGCCAGGCGCAGGGGATCGTGACGGCCAAGTTCCCGGCCGCCCGAGAGGTAGGTCAGGCATTCGCGAATCCGCTCGGTGGAAAAGCGGATGGAGCGCGGAAACTCCTCGTCGAACATGAGGAATTCGAGGATGTAGCGGGCATTGATGTCGGCGGTGTAGACGCGCAGATAAGGCTCCAGCGCGCAGGCCATGCGCAGCAGGCTGACGAGAGCCAGGTGGTCGTCGACCGCGCCCTCGCCGCCGAAACACACTTTCAGCAGGCGGGCCATGAGCTGGGCGCGCTCGATGTAAACGCCGGTCAGCATGAAGCGCCAGCCTTCGCCGTGGCTCATCGTCGCCTCGGCGGCGCCCTTGAACTGATGCAGATCGGCGATGATGCGCTGGAGGAAGTCCGGCGCGTCAGCGACGAAAGCGGACTCGGCGGCGACGCCGGTGGCGCGCAGATAAAGAAGATTGAGTCGCTCCCACGATTCGGTCGTGATCTGCTCGCGAATCTGGCGCGCGTTTTCGCGCGCGCTGGCCAGAGAGACGACCACCGCGACCGGACTCTCCCGGTCGAGAACCAGCGCGCGGGCCGCGTCCATGGCCTCGCCCGGACCGGCGGCCGAGGGATCGCCGACGGCGGCGAGCGCGATCCGGGCGGCCTGGTCGGCGGCGTCGCCGCGATCGAGGGCGGCGTTGAGCATCACCGCGGCCAGACGCGACATGTGTTCGGCCCGTTCGGCGTAGCGGCCGACCCAGTAGAGGCTGTCGGCGACCCGCGCCAGCATCATGGCGCGTCGACCTCCGAGGTGGCCAGCACCCAGGTGTCCTTCGAGCCTCCGCCCTGGCTGGAGTTGACCACCAGGGATCCGCGCCTGAGGGCCACGCGGGTCAGGGCGCCGGGGGTGACGACCACCTTGTCACCGGAGAGGATGAAGGGCCGCAGGTCCACGTGACGCGGTTCGATTCTGCCGTCCACGAGGCACGGGG